>DASPPQ010000139.1:0-71285 GCA_035625415.1 Thermodesulfobacteriota bacterium | reverse complement strand
TTGCCTCACATTAAATGTTACCCGTTTAGATTAGCGAGAGGTATCGTTGACTCATAATTGATGTTACCCGACAATTTCCCTCTTAAAGGGGATTTGTCATGAGTCCACGAGCCAGAATGGAATATCTCGAAACCATCTATTTAAGATACAAAAAGGCGTCAGTAAAAGAAAAAACCCTCATCCTTAACGAATTCTGTTTAAACTGTGGCTACCACCGAAAACATGCAATCCGACTCATCAAGCATTTCAAGCGCTTTACAAAGCCTAAACCTAAACGCAGAGGCAAACCCTCAAAATATAATAAACCTTCGGTCCTAGAGCCCTTAAAGAAAATCTGGCTGGCAGCCAACCTCCCTTGCTCAAAGCGTCTAAAGGTCATTCTTTCTCTTTGGCTCCCCTCTTATGCCAAAGAATTTGGTAGCCTCTCCTTAGAGGTGGTCAAAGCGCTCGATCGGATCTCCCCGGCCACCCTGGATCGACTTTTAGAACCCACACGAGTCAAATACCGAGGCCGGGGAAGAACTACCACCAAACCGGGCACCCTCTTGAGAAAACAGATCCCCATTAAGACCAATCAATGGGATGAAACTAGACCAGGATTCCTGGAAGCCGATACCATCGCCCATTGCGGGCAGACTCTCCTCGGCCAGTTCGTCTACACCATCGACACCGTCGATATTGCCACCGGCTGGACAGAGCAAAGGGCGCTCTGGGGCAAAGGCGAAACCGACGTCCTTAAGCAAATTCAGGATATCGAAGACTCCCTGCCGTTTCCTTTGCTTGGCTTTGACTGCGATAACGGTGGAGAGTTCTTGAATTGGCATCTGATGAAGCACTTTCACCAAAGAGACAAAACCGTTCAGTTTACTCGAAGCAGGCCCTATCATAAGGACGATAACGCCCATGTGGAGCAGAAAAACTGGACCCATGTCCGGTAGTGGTTTGGATATCATCGATTTGACAAACGCGTCCTGGTTGGGCTCATGAATCACTTATACACCCACGAGTGGCGGTTCTACCACAACTTCTTCTTGCCCTCCGTGAAGCTGGTAGAAAAGAAACTGGTGGAAGGAAAGGCCATGAAGCGTTATGATCAGCCTAAGACTCCTTACCAAAGAGTCTTAGAATCTCCTTATGTCTCTGCTTCGATCAAGCGCTCTCTCAAGAAGCAGTTTGAAACCCTTAACCCGTTTAGGCTAAGGAAAGCTATCGAAGATGAGCTTAATACTATCTTTAAGATCTTGCGATCTAACAAACCTATGATCACGACACCTCTTTCCTCATTCCTCTCGGGTAACATTTATCAATGAGGCATCAGGCCCTTTCCCTCCCCCTGAGGGCGAGGGGAGGGTGGGGGGATGGGGACTGCCATGATGGCACGGAAGGAAGTGACCGATCATTTGAATAAGAGACCAGAGGCAGGATTATCTGAGTTCGAATTCTGATAGCTTAATAAATCTAAAGCCACGGTTCTTTAGTTCGGGGATAACTGCTATCACTCCCCTTGCTGTTGCTCCTTCGGGGTGATTCATGTGCATGAGAATGATGGAGCCAGGAGCGGACCGGAGTAGGGCTTCTTCCACCTGTCTTTTTGGGTAAGTGGCGCCTGCATCTCCCCGGACACTAAAATTGACCACTTCGTATCCGAGGGCATTGGCGATCTCAACACAGATTTCATCGCAGTAGGCTGCACCGGGCCGATAATATTTTGGTTTGCGACCGGCCATGGTTTGGATTCTTAAAGCATTCGATTCTATTTCATCGATAATGTCTCCAGCATTCCTTGTCCCTTTTATTCCATAAGCCGAGCGGCCAATGGCTGAGCATGGCCTATGTTTCAAACCGTGATTTTCAATTTCAAATAGGGGATTTCTTGATAATGTTCGGAAAATGTCAGGGTTCGCATCCATCCATTTTCCAGTGATGAACAGCGTGGCGGGAATCGCCTCACTTGTCAAGAAGTCAATTAACTTAGCATCATATCCGCTTCCCTTCGGGCCTCCACAGGCATCGAAGGTCAATGCCAAGACTTTCTGGTCCGAATTTAATCTGGTTTTCACTCCGTTGACGATTTCTCCCCATTCGCGAGGGATGCGGCCGGAGAATTTACCAATCATCTTTTCTTTTGTCGGTATTTCTTGAGGCCGTGCTAATTCAATGGTCCAGCAGGAGAAAAGAAGAATATAGAGTAAGAACTTCAAAATCATTCCGCATCTATACCTATTCATACATCTCTTTTAACCTGAAGTAGCCGTCTTATTCAATCCCCCCCCACCTTCATCCTCTCCGCCAAAGAGGGAGAGGACAGTTGGGGAGGAGGCGACATCGGGGTTGACAATTTCCTCCCATTCGTTCTATTTTTAAGATCACCGGGCCCTAGGGCCCGATTCGTTTATCCCGGCAGAAAAAATTACTTATTCGTCGGCCGGGATGTCGCTCCACACGAACTTCTGACTGAACCATGCTATGCCTGATCGTGGGGCTCCATACGGACCATGGAGAGATGATCAAGATCGGTACAAGTGGTTTTTCTTTTCCGGATTGGAAGGGGACGGTTTATCCTGCGGGTATTCGGGAAAGGGATATGTTATCCTTCTACGAAAAAGAGTTGGGGTTTCGTGTCCTGGAGATCAATTTCACCTATTATACCCTTCCTTCTCAGAAGAGTCTGGCGGGGATGGCCCAAAAGACATCCGAGAGTTTTGAATTTGTGGTGAAGTCTTTTAAGGGGATGACGCATGACATTTGGGACAAAGAGACCCGTGCGAGGATCGATAATCAGGAGACCTTTAAGAAATTCAAATATGGTCTCACTCCTCTGATTGAAGAGCGGAAACTCGCCTGTGTCCTGGCGCAGTTTCCCTACGGATTTTTTCCCAACCGGGAGAACTCGAGTTATCTTCAACAATTTAAGGAGGAGATGGGAGATCTTCCGCTGGTTTTTGAGTTCCGAAACAAGGCCTGGCTAAAGGAAGAAACCTTTCAGTTCTTGGAGAAAAAGGAGATTGGGTTCTGCGTGGTTGACGAGCCCAAGCTGCCGCAATTGATGCCCTACGTTCCAAGGGCTACTTCTGAAATCGGTTATTTTAGATTTCATGGCAGAAATCCCAATTGGTTCAACGTCCCGCTTAAGGTAAGATATGATTATCTTTACAGCGAAAAAGAACTGAAGGAATTCGTTCCGGGTATCATGGATATTTCCAAGAAGGCAGCGAGGACCCTCGTCTTTTTTAATAACTGTTACTCCGGTTCCGCTGCCAAGAATGCCGCTCAGATGGCGAAACTTTTGATGAACGAATAGGATTCAAGGAGTCAAGGGGACAAGGGTTCAAGGTTTTGAATGTGGAGGGTGGAATGTGGAATGCGGTTTTGACCACTTTCTACTCTCCACTTTCGGCTCTCTGTCTCTCGAATCCTCGAACCCCTCCAAAGGAGGAAGTGTGATTGAGATCGATTTTAAAAAAGGGGATGGGCTCATCCCGGTGATCATCCAGGAGGCCTCCACCAACGAGGTCTTGATGTTAGGTTATATGAATCGAGAATCGTGGGAAAAGACGCTGAAAACAAAGAAGGCTTCTTTCTGGTCGAGGTCCCGTAAGAAAATTTGGGTCAAAGGAGAGACGTCGGGAAATTTTCAGGAGATTAAAGAGATTTATCTCGATTGTGACGGGGATACCCTCCTGCTCAAAGTGGATCAGATCGGAGGGGCAGCCTGCCATACCGGTTTTAAAACCTGCTTCCATCAACGATTTGAGAAGGGGCAATGGGAAGTCTTAGGAAAGAGAATCTTTGACCCGAAGGAGGTTTACGGAAGGTGAAAATGCTGAAGGTTGGAATTCCGAAGGGGAGTCTGGAGAATGCCACCATCGAGCTGTTTAAGAAGTCGGGCTGGAAGATCACGGTGAGCTCTCGGAGTTATTTCCCTATGGTAGATGATGATGAGATTCGCTGCACCCTGGTCCGGGCCCAGGAGATGTCGCGGTTTGTGGAAACAGGGACGTTGGATGTGGGGCTGACCGGGAAAGATTGGATTTTAGAAAACGGCTCTGATGTCGTGGTCGTTCAGGATTTGATCTACTCCAAAACCAGCGCCTCTGCCGCCCGATGGGTTCTGGTCGTGGCCGAGGATTCTCCCATCCGTCAACTGAAGGATTTGAGGGGAAAAAAGATTTTCACGGAACTCGTCAATTTTACCAAGAGATACTTTGCCGAGCGAAAAATTAACGTGGATGTCGAGTTTTCATGGGGGGCCACGGAAGGCAAGGTGATTGAAGGGTTGTGTGATGCGATTGTCGAGGTAACGGAGACCGGAAGTACCTTGCGGGCGAATAATCTGCGAATCGTCGAAGAACTCCTACAGACCAATACACAGCTGATCGCCAATCGTGCATCTTATCAAGACCCGTGGAAAGGGGAGAAGATTGAGCAGATCTCTCTTCTTCTTCAGGGAGCCCTTCGCGCAGAGGGGATGGTTGGGCTCAAGATGAACGTGTCGGCCAATGACCTTAAGAGTGTGATTGAAATCCTCCCGAGCATCACCGCACCCACAGTTTCCAACCTCTTTCAGAACGATTGGTTTTCAGTGGAGACCATTATTTCTGAGAAGATTGTCCGGGAACTCATCCCAAAATTGCAGAAGCGAGGAGCTGTGGGAATTATCGAGTATCCGCTCAATAAAGTCATTTGACCCCCCTAAGGCGGGATTAAGGATTCAAGGATTCGAGGGGTCAAGATCGCGAGGGTAGAAGGTGGAATGTGGAACGTGGTCTTTGACTACTTTCTACTCTCTACTTTCCACCATCAAACATTTGAACCCTAGATCCCTTGAACCCTTTCGTCCGGTTTCAGCAGTCCCACCACTTCCATATGGTAGGTCTGAGGGAACATATCGATGAGGCTAAGTCTTTGCAGAGTGTATCCCCTCTCATAGAAGAGACGGAGATCCCGTGCGAAGGTAGTAGGGTCGCAAGAGACATAAATGATTTTTTTGGGTTTTAATCCGACCACTCGACCCAAAATCTCCTTGCATCCTGTCCTCGGAGGGTCGAGGACGATGAGATGAGGTATCTCCCTCTCCCAATCCGATAAGACGTGTTCTACCCTTCCTTGAATAAAATGACAGTTCTGAATCCCGTTTCTTTCCGCATTGAACTGTGCATCCTTGACGGCCATCCTGTTCTCTTCGATCCCCAAGGCTTCCTTCGCTCCCGTGGCCAAAGGAAGAGTGAGGTTTCCTACACCGGCATAGAGGTCCAAGACGCTGTCCTCCTTGTTGACCTCTGAGAATTGAAGAACGATCTGAATTAACGCTTGATTCTGCTCCGTGTTGATCTGGGAGAAACTCCCCGGCGAGATTCGGAGCGCAAGGTCTCTGTCTTGATACGATGGGATTGTAAACTCCAGAGGATCGCCGAAAAGTTTTAACCTCCCCTTTCCTGCGATGGCGACGCCCCCGAGGATCAGATCGCTCTGAAGGAGTCTTTTGGTCAGAGGCTCGATTCGGCGATCGTACGAATGAGGGTGAAACAGGATAATTCCTCTCCCTCCCTCCGGGGAGACCTTGATTTCGATCTCTCTCATGAGCCGCAAAACGGCGAATTCTCCTCGAAGTTTTCGGAGGATCCGATTGACCAGGGGATGTGAGATGGGGCAGTGGTCGATGTCCACAATCTGATGGGACCCCTCTCGGTAATAGCCCATCGCTTTTCCCCTCACCTTTAATTGGATTCTGATCCGGTAGTCATAAGGCTTGGGCGAAGGCATTACTCTGATGGATGGAATTTCCTTCAGCCTCCCTAATCTTTTCAGGGTCTCCGCGAGAATCTCTTTTTTTAGTTCCACCTGAATTGGATAGTCGATGTGTTGCCACTGGCAACCCCCACACCTCCCAAAGTAGGGGCAGGGAGGAGCCACTCTCCGCGGAGAGGGCTCGATGATTTCGGCTACCCTTCCCATCGAATACTCCTTCTTGTCTTCTATCACTTCGACCCAGGCCCTATCACCGGTTACCGTGTAAGGGACGAAGACCACTTTGCCATGAATCCGGGCCACTCCATATCCTTTAAATGCCATGGAGTCGATAGGAACCTGAATGTTTTTCATCATGGTCAAAAGTAGCATGCCTGTAAAGGATATTCAATGGATTCAAGGAGGGGGAGGGAAAGGATGGAAAGCATCCCCGATTCCGTGAGATGAGTAAAGGAAGACCTTCCGAGCTGTCGTCCTCCTCATGGTGCTTCACCTCATCAAGGGAAAAAGGCCCCGAAGGAAGGGGTACAACAGATTGACATCTCATTATGATTTTGTTACGTTAAATCACTTGTGTAGGAAGGGTGAGCGGAGAGGATGACCTGGTTCAATAAAGGGGACGAGGAAAAAGAGGAGAAAGAGAGACGAGAGGAGCTGAAGCCCTCCGACCATCTCTGGGTAAAGTGCAACTCTTGTAATGAGATTATCTATCGGAAGGTCATCGAACGCAATCTTCAAGTCTGCCCCAAATGTAACTACCATTTTCAGATTCCCGCCCGGAGGAGAATTGATTGTGTCGCCGACCCCGGAAGTTTCATCGAATATGACATGGACCTTATCTCTACCGATCCTTTAGAGTTCAAGGACTCGAAGCGATACCCCTCTCGGGTCAAGGAATCCCAGGAAAAGACCGGACATAAGGATGCCGTCATCTGCGGGGAAGCGGAGATTGAAGGCCAGCGGGCGATGCTCGGCATTTTCGAATTTAATTTTATGGGGGGAAGCTTGGGGTCGGTGGTGGGTGAAAAGATCACTCGTCTGATCGAACGAGCCATCGAAAAAAAGTTCAGTGTGATCATTTTCTGCGCCTCGGGTGGAGCAAGAATGCAGGAGGGGATCCTTTCTTTGATGCAGATGGCCAAAACCAGTGCGGCCTTGGCTAAACTCCATGAGGCGAGAATTCCGTATATCTCGGTGCTGACCGATCCCACGACAGGTGGGGTCTCCGCCAGCATCGCCATGTTGGGCGATATCATCATTGCAGAGCCAAAGGCGATGATCGGATTTGCAGGACCCAGGGTGATTAAAGAGACGATCCGGGCAGAGCTCCCGGAAGGATTCCAGCGAGCAGAATATCTTCTCGAACACGGGATGGTTGACCTGATTGTGGAGCGGAAGGACCTCCGACACACGCTTGCTTCCTTATTAGAAATGCTAAACCCGGAGAGCTAACAGAGGAACCGGATCCATGGGCCAAGAGGCCTACCGAAAGTCGCTCGACTACCTTTATCATCTCGAAAAGTTCGGGATGATCTTTGGACTGACCCAGGTTGAGAGAATCCTCAACGCCGTTGGAAATCCGCACAAAGAGATTCAGGCCATCCACGTCGGAGGGACAAACGGGAAGGGGTCCACCGCTGCGATGATGGGTTCGATCCTGCAGAGGGAAGGCTATCGGGTAGGGCTGTACACTTCTCCGCATCTCATTCGATTTACCGAAAGGATCAAAGTGAACGGCAAGGAGATCGAAGAAGATGAGGTGGCCGCCCTCACCCGATGGATGAAGAAGGAAATAGAATCGGCAGGCATCGTTCCTCCTTTCACCTTTTTTGATTTTACCACGGCCATGGCGCTTCACTATTTCAATCAGAAATTGGTAGATCTGGCAATTTTAGAGGTCGGACTGGGGGGAAGGCTTGATTCGACGAACGTGGTCGATCCCCTGATCTCCGTCGTCACCAATGTCGCGAAAGATCATGAAGAATATTTAGGCAAGACGATCTTGAAGATTGCGAAAGAGAAGGCGGGTATTATCAAAAAGGGAAGACCCTTCATCACCGCCGCCTCGCAACCTCGGGTGCTTCGCCTCTTTTCAAAGATCTGTCAGGAAAAAAGATCTCCCTATTTTCGTGTTGGAAAAGAGTTTCGATACGTCCGGACGGAAGATGGCGATTTCGACTACGAGGGTCTCAACCGAAAGTTGTGGGGCGTCCATCTCAATCTCAAGGGATCTCATCAGGTTATCAATGCAACAGCGGCACTCGGGGCGATGGAAGTCTTAGAAAATCTGGGGTATCGGGTCTCTACGGAGGCGATGGTGGATGGGTTGAGGGAGGTCGAATGGCCGGGAAGATTGGAGATGGTCTCTGCTTCTCCCAGGGTGATTCTTGACGGCGCCCACAATCCGGCGGGGGTCCTTGCCCTGAAGGAATCGTTGAAGAAGGAATTTCAGTACCAACACCTCATTCTTCTCGTGGGAATCATGAAAGACAAGAATAGCCGATCCATGCTTCATCTGCTGGCCCCCCTGGCTGACCATATCATCCTCACGAAACCTCACACGGACCGCGCCACGCCCCCCCCTTTGCTCAAGAAGACATTGGGGTGGAATGGCAAAAATGCAGAGGTTGAGGAAGATCTGAAAAAGGCCATCGACAGAGGTCTCTCCTTGACCCGCGAAGAGGACCTTCTCTGCATCACCGGATCGCTCTATACCGTCGGAGAAGCCAGAGCCTATTTCCTTTCCAAGATGGGATCATGAAATACCACTGGTTCATTCTGAGCTCCTTCTTTTTCCTCTTCGTTCTTGTCCATCAACCCGCTGTTTACGGGGTAGTGGGAGAGGTGAGTGCAACGAAAGCAGAGGGGCCTGTAGACATCGAGGCCGATGAGCTCACCTACGACAGCGAGACGCAAACCTACGAAGGCCACGGACAGGTGGAGATGAGCCGAGGAGACCTTTCTCTCAAGGCAGATCATGCCCGATTGAACATGGCAACGAAGGACCTGGTGGCATGGGGAAATGTTCTGTTAAGAGAAGGAGAAGACGTGATTGAATGTCAACGCCTGGAGGTCAATCTCGATACCCGATTGGGAAAAATTCATCAGGCCAGGCTTTATTTGAAGGATCAGAATTTTCATTTCATAGGCGGGGAGGTAGACAAATTAGGAGAAAATCATTACTGGGTACGAGACGGTTCGTTCACAACCTGCGATGCGAAACGGCCACCCTGGAAATTTACCGTGGAGGAAATCGAAGTGAAAGAAATGGCTTTGGGAGGATCGGGGGTTGCCAAAGGGCCCGTCTTCTACTTTGAGGATATCCCGATCCTCTATTTCCCCTGGGGCATTTTTCCTGTGAGACAGGAAAGGCAATCCGGTTTTCTCATGCCTTCAGTAGGCTATTCGAGCACATATGGTCTTAAAATCGAGAACGGTTTTTACTGGGCATTCGCAAAAGATATGGATGCCACTCTCTTCTTAGATTACTTGGGAGATAGAGGATTTAAGGAGGGCCTGGAGTATCGCTATGCCTTCACCCGAGATACAAAGGGACAAGCGAATTTCTACTTCATCGATGATCAGGTTCTTCACAAGGATCGTTATGCCTTCTTCATTGAACACGAACAGAAGCTTCCCGATGATTTTTATCTCAAAGGAGACATCAATCGTGTGAGCGACCATCAATATTTTCAGGACTATAGAAATGAAGACCTTCCCCAATCGGCTAAAATGACGGCGATTGATGCAACGAGCATAAATCTATTGAGATCGGTTGTTTTCGGAGGGAAGAACTGGGATCAGTTTAGCTTCTTGGTCAACAACGAGGTTTTTGATGATTTTACCCAGCAGGACAATCAGAAAACGGTTCAGGAACTTCCACAGATCAGTTTTTATGCTCACCCCCAATCCCTTTTCAACACTCCTTTCTTCTACAATATTACTTCGTCATACACCGACTTCTGGCGAGAGAGGGGTGCCGGATCAAACCGGGGAGATCTCTTTCCCACAATCTCTTATCCCGTTCGGCTCTTCAATGTACTGAAGTTCGAGTCGGATGTCGGACTGAGAGAGACCTTTTACAGGAACTACAATGACCCAACCGGCATATATGAGGGGTGGAAATCGCGGGAAACCCTGGAGGCGAATGTCCAGATGTCTGCTGAGTTTTACCGGGTCTATGAAGCAGAAGCCCTTTCGGGGATTTCCGACTTCTTCAAGGTATCAAAATGGATGCACACCATCGAACCGACCATCAGCTATCAATATAGTCCTCCGGTGAGTCAGAGTGACCTGCCCGTATACGATCAGGTAGACCGAATTCCCTATACCAATCAGATCACCTATGGGTTCACCCAGCGCCTGGTGGGAAAACCCGAGACAGGAGGAGTTAATTCCGGGGGCATTGAGTATGCGAAGTTACAAATTTCTCAAAGTTATAGCCTTGGGGATCCTTCCTGGTTTAACTCTCAGTTCATAGATCCCGAAGGAAAGAAGCGGTCCTCATCAGATATCGAAGGACAACTGTGGTTAAATTTCAATCCCTACCTTTCTGCCTATTGGGATACAGAGTTCAACCCCTATCGGGGAGGTTTCGATCTAGTCAATTTTGAGGTGGGTGCCAAAGATCGAAGGAGCGATACTGTGACGGTGGGCTATGCGAGCACCAGGAGCACGAGTGATGCGATCACTTTGGGAGCCAGGGTGAAGACGATCTCCCCATTATACCTTTTTGGCTCATATTACTATGACCTCTTCAATAAGATATGGATTCTTTGGATGTTCGGTGCAGAATATCAAACCCAGTGCTGGTCAGCGGGTTTTCTCTTGGAAGATATCAACCGTTCTCTTGACTATACCCGAAAGCGAGAGCTGAAGTTCAATTTCTATTTTAATCTTCTGAATATTGGTTCGGCTGGGAAAAGGCCTTATTACATGAAATTATGATCAACGGTTCAGGGGGAGTGATATGAAAGGCGTTATTTTGGCGGGAGGTTTAGGAACTCGACTTTATCCTTTGACAAAGGTGACCAACAAACACCTCCTTCCCGTCTACGACAAACCGATGATTTATTACCCGATTCAATCTCTGATCAACGCGGGGATTGACGACATCTTGATCGTCACGGGCGGGAACAATGCCGGAGATTTTCTAAAGCTATTGGGAAATGGGAAGGAGTTCGGGCTGAGGCATATCAACTACACCTATCAAGAAGGAGAAGGGGGTATAGCGGAAGCCCTTGGGCTGGCGGAGTTCTTTGCTTCTGGAGAAAAGATCTGTGTCATACTGGGAGATAACATTATTGAGAAGAACATTCGAAGAGCGGTAGAAGGTTTTCGGAGGCAAAAGGAAGGTGCCAAGATTTTGCTTAAGGAGGTTCCTGACCCGGAGCGGTTTGGAGTCGCGGAGCTGGAGGGAGACCGGATTAGCCGCATTGAAGAAAAACCGAAGAAACCGAGATCCAGGTATGCTGTGATCGGGATCTATCTCTTTGACACAGAGGTCTTTGACTTCATCCGGACCCTTAAGCCCTCAGGCCGAGGGGAATTGGAGATTACCGATGTCAACAATCGGTATATTGAAAAAGGGCTTATGACATGGGATATTTTAGAGGGGTGGTGGACCGATGCGGGTACCTTTGAATCCCTGCTTCGCGCCAACCAATTGGTTGCCGAGACGGGAGCCAACAACCTTTGATCAACCAATTTCGAATTTTAAATGATAAATTTCAAATTAAGGTCAAATGTCAAAATTCCAAAAGCCAAATTGATCTCAAATTTCGGAGTCAACATTCCAACATTTGAGCTTTGGATTTGATTTGACGTTGATTCACCTGGGGTTCATCACTTCGTATGAACTTTGCATTTGGAGTTGACTCACGATGGAGTGTAAGGGGGCTGCGATGATCCAAGGGGTAAGGACGAAGGTATTGAAGGTGATTCCGGACGAGCGGGGAAGGGTCATGGAGATCCTCAGGGCAGATGATGACCTGTTCGTGAAGTTTGGCCAAGTGTATATCACCACCACCTATCCGCAGGTGGTAAAGGCTTGGCACTATCATAAGGTGCAAACCGATCACATCTGCGCCGTCCAGGGGATGATCAAGCTGGTCCTTTATGATCCTAGAGAAAGTTCTCCTACCAAAGAAGAGATCAATCAGTTCTTTATCGGGGTCCACAACCCCCTGCTGGTTCAAGTGCCCAACGGGATCTATCATGGGTGGAAATGCATCAGCGAGGAAGAGGCCATCATTCTCAACGTCCCGACGGAGGTCTATCTTCATAGCGCGCCGGATGAATACCGTCTTCCGCCTCATGGGAAGGATATCCCTTATGATTGGGCGAGAAAAGATGGATAACAACTGCCCGCATAGGGCAGGCGGCATAGTTATAGCGTTTATAATTCGGAAGTCCCGCAGTCCTATAGTCTCCGAGTCTTGTAATCGTATCGCCTTCCATTTTTTGACGACACAGCGATGAGACCACTGGACGATGAGACTATTGAAGCTCGGAGCGGATCATGAAAATACTGGTCACAGGCGGTTGCGGTTTCATCGGAAGTAACTTCATTCGTTATGTCCTAAAGTCCCACCCGGATTATTCTCTGATCAATGTCGACAAATTGACGTACGCGGGAAATTTAGAAAACCTTTCCGATCTTTCTCATTCTCCCCGTTACCATTTTATCAGGGGGGACATTGCGGACGCCGTCCGCATCGAAGAATTGATCAGCCAAGGGGTAGAGACCATCGTCAACTTCGCCGCTGAATCCCATGTGGATCGGTCGATTGAAGACCCGGGCGCCTTTATGAAGACGAACGTCTTCGGGACGTTTGTCCTTCTCGAAGCGATGCGGAAAGTTTTCCATAAGCAGCGGATCCGACTCTTGCATATCTCCACCGATGAGGTCTACGGCTCTCTGGGCGAGACCGGAGCTTTCACTGAGACAACTCCTCTGGCTCCCAATAGCCCTTATTCTGCAAGCAAAACGGCGGCGGATATGTTAGTCAGGGCTTATCATCATACGTACGGGCTTCCTGTCATCATCACGCGATGTTCAAATAATTATGGCCCCTACCAATTCCCGGAAAAACTGATCCCATTGATGATCTCGAACGCCCTCGAAGATAAGGAGCTACCTATTTATGGAGACGGGAGGAATGTGCGGGATTGGATCTATGTCGAAGATCACTGTCGGGCCTTGGATGTAGTGGTGCACCAAGGGAAAGAAGGAGAAATCTACAACGTAGGAGGTCGAAGCGAGAAGCCGAACGTAACCGTGGCCAAGACCATTTTGGATCGGCTGGGAAAACCTCATTCCCTGATTCGATTTGTCGCCGATCGGCCGGGGCACGATCGTCGATATGCGATTGACTTCTCGAAGATCGAACGAGAGCTGGGGTGGAAGCCTTCCGTTTCCTTTGAAGAGGGGATCCGCCTTACCATCGAATGGTACATAATCCACCGGGAGTGGTGGAAGAAGATTAAGACGGGTGACTATCAAAATTATTACAAACGCATGTACGACAATCGGTAAAGTATGCATTTTTTGTCAATACTAAATTCGAATATTGAGATCCGAAATTCAAATCTGAATATTTCATGACCCAAATTCCAAAATCTAGGTTGGAGTTCTTGAGTTTGGTATTTGGCCGGCGAAGTGCCCTGTAAAGGCGCAATAGTTGAATTAAAACTACATGTCCGGGAAGCTCCGTATGTTGGTGAGGAGCTTCAAATTGTTTCGTATTTCGAATTTCCGGCTTCGGATTTCGGGCCTTGGGAAGGGACCTTACGCGAAGATGCTATTCAGGGGAGAAGAGGATTTGCTCCAAAGATGAGACGGATATTGGTGCTCGGTGCCAGAGGGATGTTGGGAAGAGATCTAACGGAGGTTCTCCATTTCTCTCTCCCGAGCGATCAAGTCGTCGAATGGGATATTGAAGAAATGGATATCCAAAAAGAAGACGAGTCCGTCACTAAAATTGAGGAACTCCGGCCAGAGATCGTGATCCATATTGCCGCCTACACCGATGTGGACGGGTGTGAATTAAACAGGGGCAAGGCTTTTTCCGTGAATGCAGAAGGGACGAAGCATGTGGCCCTGGCAGCCTCGAAATGCCGTGCGAAAATGGTATACTTGAGCACAGACTACGTCTTCGATGGAGGCAAAAGAGAACCCTATGTAGAGAGTGATGCTCCCCATCCGCTAAACGTCTACGGTTATTCCAAATTAAAAGGAGAGCAGTACGTCCAGACTTTCGTGAAGGATTTCTTGATCATTCGGACGCAGTGGCTTTATGGATTATTCGGCAAAAACTTTGTTTCCTCGATTCTCTATCAGGCAGTGGAAAAAAGCGCGCTTTCTATCGTCGATGACCAAACGGGGTCACCAACATACACGGTCGATTTGTCGAAAGCCATTTCCACTCTGATTCAATCTGGTGCCCGAGGGATTTTTCACGTGGCGAACAGTGGTCTCTGCACCTGGTATTCCCTCGGCCAGACCATTTTGAAACTTTCAGGAGTAAATCGGGTGAGGGTAATCCCCATTTCTTCGAAGGATCTCGGTCGTCCGGCGGCACGACCTTCTTATTCGGTCCTCGGTTGTCAGAAGTTGAAAGAGGAGACAGGATTGACCATGCGACCGTGGTCCGAGGCGCTGAAGGATTTCCTTTCAAATTATCGTCAGCATCCCAGCTGACCCGGTGGACGGAAAATGTAGGGAGGAGGAATTCGGCTATGAATATCTGTATCATCGGCACGGGCTATGTCGGATTGGTTACAGGAGCCTGTTTAGCAGAGTTCGGAATGAATCTAATCTGTGTGGATAACGACCGCTCTAAGATTGACCTTCTCCGCCAGGGGAAGGTGACCATTCATGAACCCGGGCTCGAGGACCTCGTAGCGAAGAATATGAGGGAAGGGAGGCTTTCGTTTTCAACGAGCCTTGGGGACGGTGTGAAATCAAGTTTGGTCGTCTTTATTGCCGTCGGAACTCCTTCCGGCGACGATGGCTCGGCCGACCTTAAATATGTAGAAGAAGTGGCTAAGGAGATTGCCCAAACGATGGATGGCTACAAAGTTGTGGTGATCAAATCCACAGTTCCGGTGGGGACCTGCCGCCGCGTAAAACAATTGATCAAGGATCATCAGATCAAATCCGCTCCATTCGATATCGTTTCCAACCCTGAGTTTCAGAGGGAGGGGTCAGCGATTGAAGATTTCATGCGTCCGGATCGGGTCACCATCGGTGCAGAAAGTGAGCAAGCCATCGCCATCATGAAAGATATTTACAAC
Source organism: Thermodesulfobacteriota bacterium (assembly GCA_035625415.1). Taxonomy (GTDB): domain Bacteria; phylum Desulfobacterota; class BSN033; order BSN033; family UBA1163; genus UBA1163. The sequence goes on along the minus strand of DASPPQ010000139.1, from coordinate 56,240 downwards.
GCCCTTTACATCATCGAGACTCCTTTTGTCATCACCTCGTTAGAAACGGCTGAAATGATCAAATATGCGTCCAATTCCTTTTTAGCCACCAAGATCAGCTTTATCAACGAGGTCGCCAACCTTTGCGAGAGGGTGGGGGCAGATGTTCACGATGTGGCCAGGGCGATGGGCCTGGATGGGAGGATTGGGAAGAAATTTCTCCACCCGGGCCCAGGCTATGGAGGATCCTGTTTCCCGAAAGACACCCGGGCATTGTCAAAGATCGCACGGGAAAAGGGGTATTCGTTCAAGATCCTCGATGCCGTCATCCAAGTTAATGAAGAACAGAAAAGAAGGATGATCAGCAAGATCACGGAGAAAGTGGGAGATCTGAATGGCAAGGCTGTAGGGATTCTGGGCCTTTCCTTCAAGCCCAATACGGACGATATCCGCGAATCTTCCTCGGTTGTGATCATCCAGGGACTTCTGGACCTGGGGGCCAAGGTGAAAGCCTTCGACCCGGCGGCCATGGAGGAAACCAGGGCCGTTCTCCCCGGGATAGAGTTTGGGAAAGACGCCTACGACGTGGCCAGGGGAGCGGATGCCCTGGTCCTTGCGACGGAGTGGAATCAATTCCGGCGGTTGGACCTTCAACACATCAAGGGGTTGCTGAAAACTCCGGTCTTCATCGATCTGAGAAATGTCTATGATCCGGTTCAGATGAGGCAATTAGGGTTTGATTATTGTGGCGTTGGAAGGTGAGGGTTGGTATTGGTTCGTTCTGAAAAGGACTGGATTTTTATTTCTGATGCCCATTTTACCGGCCGAGACCCTGAGCCCATGCGGGGGTTCCTCCGGTTCTTAGATTCAGAGAAAAAGCAGATTGGCCATCTGGTGATCCTGGGTGACCTTTTCGAATTCTTTTTCGGTTTTAAAAACTTTTTCTCAACCGAGAAATCCCCTGCCTTTACCGAATACCTTCCTGTATTCAATGAGCTTCGAAGCCTGTATGAGGAAGGGATCCAGATTAAATATTTCGAGGGGAATCATGATTTCTTTCTCCATTCTTTTTTTTCAGAACAATTCGGGATGGAGATCGAGGTCTATCCCAACGGGTGTGAACAAAGGTTGGAAGAATACAGGGCTTTTATCGCCCATGGAGATTTATCGAACCCAAGGCAGTGGACTTATCGGACCTTCCGAAGAATCCTCAAGAACTGGCTGACCTACCGTCTCATCCATCTTGCCGGTCCGCGGATTTCTCGACAGGTTGCCAAGAGATTGAGTGATGCGAGTTATCAGAAATATCATGACGAAGGGCAGCCCGCTCCGCCCCCAGCCTTCAGGGCCTTTGCCCATCAAAAGTTTTTGGAGGGGTTTGATCTCGTCATCCTGGGACACTCCCATCACCCGGAGGAGGTTGAGGAGTGGGTTGATGGAAGGAGATGTCTTTATTACAATGTGGGGGATTGGGAGGGGCACCGGTCCTTTTTGCGTTATACTCCGCCGGGTCGTTTTCAGTTGGAACAATACTACGGAGGATGATACGGAGACGCGGTGACACGGTGAATAATTTAAATTCGAAATACGAAATACTAAATTCGAAACAAGCACGAATTTCCGAAATACAAATGACCCAAACAAAATTGTTTTTAATTTTGATATTTGGATTTAGGATTTGTTTCGAGTTGGTCCGAAACGGACGCTTCGCCCGAGATTCGGATTTTGCATTTTAATCCCACATTCCACAATCCGCATTCTGCAGTCGAGTGAGGCATGGTGAATAGAGCGGTATTTCTTGATCGGGACGGGACCATCAATGAAGAGGTTGGATATGTGAACCACATCGAGCGGTTTCATCTTCTACCCCGTGTGGGTCAAGCGATTCGATTGTTGAATCAACATGGGTGGAAGGCGGTGGTGATCACGAATCAGTCCGGCGTGGCCAGGGGCTATTTTCCCGAATCCCTGATTCATGAAATTCACAAAAAGATGGAGGGTCTCTTAAAGAAAGAGGGAGCTCATCTCGACGGTATCTATTACTGTCCCCATCATCCTGATGTCGGGGTTCCGCCTTATCGACAGAAATGCCGATGTCGAAAGCCGGCAACGGGATTGATCGAAGAAGCGGTGAAGAAACTGGATCTTGACGCGTCGGCGAGCTATACGATCGGGGACCGGGGCATGGACATTGAATTCGCCCATCAAGTTGGAGCCAAAGCGATTTTGGTCCTCACAGGATATGGGAAGGGAGAATGGGAATATTTCAGGGACCGGTGGAAGGTGAAGCCTGATTATGTAGCCGAAGATCTCTTCGGAGCAGTTCAGTGGATCCTTCGGCAGGAATCGCATAAGAGCAAAATCCCCCCACCCCCCCTTTAGCAAAGGGGGTCGAGGGGGGAGTATTAATTTTGATCCTCTCTTGGGGATAAATCTATCATAGAAAATAGATAGAAAAGGAGAATGAAGATGCCCATCAGTAAAGAACTCTTGGAGATTTTGGCTTGCCCGAAATGTAAGGGAGACATTTTCTTGAATCGCAAAGGAGATGGCCTCGTCTGTAAGGCCTGTCACCTGCTTTATCCCATCAAAGATGATATTCCCGTGATGTTGATCGATGAAGCGCTTCCCTATCAAGGAGAAGAAGGATAGACCAATTCCGATTGCGGAATGCGTATTGAGGATTTGTAGTTTCAATCTAAAATTTGAAATTTGAAATCTAAAATGGCCTCTTTTCTTACCTACTTGGTCCTTAGAACATTCAGCTTTCTGATAAATCTCCTTCCGGAAGGTTTCGCACTTTGGCTGGGGAGACAGCTGGGGGACGTGTGGTATCACCTGGATTTCGAACATCAAAAGGTGGCGATTCAGAATCTCCAAACGGCCTTCAATCAGGAGAAATCAGCGAGCGAGATCCGAGACATTGCGAAAACGACCTTTCAAAACCTTGGGATGATGGCTATGGAATTCTTTCGAATTCCGAGGATGGATGTGAAAACGTTCAAGGAAAAAGTTACAATTGAGGGTTTGGAGGAGGCCCTGAAGCTCTTTGAGAGAAGAAAAGGGATCTTCCTCCTTCTCTCTCATTTCGGGAACTGGGAGATGATGGGGGTCATGTCAAAGGTGATCGGAAATCCGATCATGGTGATTGCGAAACCCATGGAAAGAAATGAATGGGTAGATCAGTTCATTACAAAAATTAGAAATAGGACGGGTCTTGAGGTGGTCTCCAGTATCAAGGCGGGCCGGAAGGTGATGAAGGCGCTTTCTCAAAATCGAGTGGTCGGGATTTTGATCGATCAGAGAGCCAAGCGAAGCGAAGGGATATGGGTTGACTTTTTTGGAAAAAAGGCGCCGACGACCCCCAGCTTAGCCGTCCTGGCGATGAAGACCGGTGCCCCGGTTTTGCCGGTTTTTATGGTTCGAGACGGGTTTCAAAAACATCGTCTCGTCATCAAGGAGCCGCTTGAATTGATTCGTTCCGGTGATATCAAGAGAGATGTGGAAGCCAATACTCAACTCTTTAACCATGCCCTTGAATCCATGATACGCCAGTACCCTGATCAATGGTTCTGGGTGCATCGGAGATGGGAGAGAAAAAGGAGGGTTTATCACCGATGAGAAACCTTCCTCAGAAAAGAACGGAAATCTCTTCCACACAAAAGCCGAAGAGTGAAAAGCACACTTATCTTCGTGTCGGGGATAAGGTGATTCATAAGAAGTTTAAATCCTGGGGAGGAGGGATTGTGGTCGAAACACGCGCATCCGATGTACCCGGAGGAATGTGCTATGTGCGGATCCTCTTTCAGGATGGGAAACAGAGAATCTTCGATAATAGTTTTGATAGCGTTTGCTGCTGCTATTATACCGGAATCACAGTTCTCAACCGCGTTGAAATATAGATCCCTTTCTTTTATCCCTCACTTTGGCTGAATTCACTTGCCGGTCTTTTCCAGCAACTTTAGGTCTTTCTGAGTCATTTTTCCCCCGTCGTACTCTAATTCTTGGGTGCCTTACTCCCAGTTCCTCTATCGCATGGGTCAGTGGAATTACCAAATCCTTACGGGTTGTTGCTCGAATGACTTTTGAACGCATTATAGATACAGCATATAAGGATGTAATAAAACTCTGGGTGGTCGCACTTGATCTACGAGGGGTCCAAGAAAGCGGATCACTTCTTTTCTTCGGTGAGATATTTCCCAAGGAGTTCACGGCTGTGTTCGTCATCGTGGCAGTAAACGCAGAGGTTTTCCCAGTTGGATCCATCGGGAGGATTGTTCAGGTGATTTCCGTCTTTGTGGTGGACGGTCAAGAGATGTCTCGTCTTTTCATCAAATTCTCTGCCGCACTTGGCGCAGATGAGGCCATGGATCTTGAGTGAGCGTTCTCGATAATCACTCCATGGAGGTTCGGCTTTTTTTAATTTTTTAAGAGTTTCTTCAATGGATTGATAGTCTCCCGCCCTTTGAGGGGGTCGCTTGTGATGAATTCGATAAGGTCTATTTTTCATGGAAAAGGCTCCCCCTTACCTCTTCCCTCTCCCCGGTGGGGAGAGGGAAGAGGTAAGGGGTGTGATAATATTAAGGAGAAAGCAGAACCTGGTCTCCGAAGCGTTCTTTCAATTCGGCTGAAAGGGCCTCAACGGCATTTTGGTCGTCAAACTCCGTCATGAGTTCTCCTTCTTCTCCCACAATCAGCCGGGCATGTTTTTTGACCACCTCAGCCACATCCTTTGGTTTCACGGTCCACCAGCCTCGTGTCCGTTGGAGTAGTTCTTCTCCCTTGAGCTTTTGTGGAGTGATCAAGTCGATGCTGCGAAACCATGCCTTCCATCCGATTTGTGCCGGGGCACGGAGCACAGGGCTTACAGGATCGTGATAGATACGGCAGCGGCCAAATAGACAAAGATGGATCATGGTAGTTCCTTTTGTAAAAAACGGATCATCTTCTCATCCCTTGGCAACCATTCCTCGGAAACTTCAACCCCGGCCGAACGTAACGCCCGTGCTAAACAGTGGAGATAGAGAGGAGCGGCATCTTTCTCACTCATCATTCCCTTTCTAACTCCCGAAGGCCAGGCCCGCTCGAAAAGTTCCAGAGCTTGTTCGCGACTGTGCCGGAGTCTCTGGTCGAAAAAAGAAATATTCGAATGCCTCAATAATTCCCGCTGAGCCTCCTCCATGAATGAGAAAACCCGGCGCATACTTTGAACCGAGGGGTCATGGCCCCATTCATCGTGAAAAGGCATCTTCTTCTCTTTCATTGTGTTGATTCCGGGACGATATCGACTGTCATTTCGATTCGTTCCTTTGGATTGTCGTTGCCGTCTCTCGCTTGGGATACAATTTTATCCACCACCTCGATTCCCTTCACCACCTCGCCAAACACGGTATATTGCCCGTCAAGAGAGGGAACATCCGCAACACAGATGAAAAACTGCGAGCCTGCGCTATCCGGGTTGGCAGACCTGGCCATGGAAAGCGTGCCCCGACGATGGGCCTTCTTGTTAAACTCGGCCTTAAGTTGATAGCCCGGGCCTCCCATACCATGTTTTGAACGGTCTGGGTTTTTCGAGTTGGGATCTCCTCCTTGGATGACGAATCTGGGCACCACCCTGTGGAAAGTCGTCCCATTGTAAAAACCCTTTTTGGCAAGTTCGATGAAATTATTCACATGGTTGGGCGCAACATCGGGAAAAAACTTTAAGGTGATATCGCCCAAATTTGTATGAATGATCGCTCGTTGCTCGGACATTTTCTTGACCTCCTCAGGCGAGAATTTTCTGTATCGCACTTCTTGTGAAAAGGATTCGGATGTGAAGAAACTTACCAAAAACAGAAAAAATACCGGGACCAGCCAGATTCTTTTCATTTGATTTCCTCTCTGTTCTTTTCCTGACTTGAATTTCGGTTGCAGGGCTGGCCTCCGGTCTTAAATCTATCCTTATTCGGGTTTGAAGATACCTGCTGTCCTTCCTCCGTCACCTCTTCTCTGTCGGGTAACCGGCCTTAGCCCATTCCCTCCAACCGCCTTTGAGAGCGTAGACCTTGGTATATCCCATCTCCATCAGCTTTTGCGCCACACGGGCACTTGTGCCTTCACTGGGTCAGGCGCAGTAGAAGACGAGGGTCTTATCTTTCGGATACTTATTGGCCCAGGAGCCAACGGCTTCGGGATCTTCGCGAACAGCCCCCTTAATTTTCAAATTGCTCCCTGTCCAGTCCAGACCGAAGCGAACGTCGATAATGACCAAATCGGGGTTGTCGAGCTTTGCCTTGAGCTCTTCCTTTGTTATTCTGGGGGTATCCGTAGACTTCGCCAATGTCGTGCATCCCCCAACCAAGAATAAAATGATTAAGGTGCCGATAAGCAATCTCGTTTTCATCCTATTCCTCCTTGAGTGAGTCGTCCAATCCCTTCAAACGAAGGGATCGGATATAAAATTAAATTAACAAACGAAGACCCCAAAATCAACCAAAATAAATAAGAAGCTGGACAAAAATCGCTTGTTTAGGTACGAAAATTTTGGTATCTATAATACATTGGAAAGTAGCAGGTGGACAGTAAAGAATAGTTCTTTCTCCTAAATTTACTCTCCACATTCAACTTTCCACTTTCAAGATTGGAGGAGGTGATCGATCATGATTACTGTCCCAGCCCATAAGGTGAGACAATTTGGAGTGGAGTTTTATCAGACTTCTTTTACATCCGGAGACGTCCAGAAGCTGGTCAAGTTCGAGGTGTTGGATTATCCAACCGTTGAGGAGGAGGAAAAACGAAGGAAAGCTGGTAGGACTTCAGCGATCAACTGGGAGTTGCTGGAAAAAAGGATTGGGAGAAGCGAAGCGGCCTTTCAGAGGCCGATGATCCGGAAGAAGATTCGTGAATTGGTTCAGTACTACTTGGATTGCCAGGAAGCCCGAAACCTTCCGGCCATCCCGGGAGCGGTCATCATGATTACCGAGAGACCGCTCAAATTTTCGCCCATCGGGAAGAATTCCAATCTGGGCATGCTCCAGATTCCGGAAGAAACCGGAATCCTGAGGTGCCTGGACGGCCAGCATCGATTATTAGCCCTGAGTGCTCAAGCGCATAAAGATGTGGAGATCGATGTTCCTGCCGTTCTCTTTGACAGCCTGGACCCTCGCCAGACGGTCGAGCTCTTTGTCACGATTAATGCCAAACATACACGACTCAATCCCTCCCACCTGATTTCATTGGCGGGTCGAAGACTTTATACCGACCGGTATCAGGCGCTAGCCCACGATATCATTCGTCAGCTCAACGAGGAGGAGAGTTCTCCGATGAAGGGGGAAATCAAAGTATTGGGCGTTGGAAAAGGCAGGGTTTCCCAGGCCTCACTAGCGGATGAGATGGTGGACCTTTTCAGCAACATTGAGAAGCTTGGAGGAAGAGAGCGATTCAAGGATTTCGAGCAGAATGGGAAGCGATTTTTCCTAAACTACTTTAAGGCAATTCTCTCCGTCTTTCCAAAGGCCTGGGCAGGTCGAAAATATAGCATCAAGACGGGAGGCGCTCTTCGCGCCTTCATTCGCGTGAGTCCCGACGTCATGGTACGGTCAAAGGAATTAAAAAACGACTCTTTCGACTATTTCGGCATACGGGAGGCGATCAAACCCTGGGGCGACAGGGTTGGGGAAGCCCGGTTCGAGACAGAGGGGGAGTGGCGGAGAAAACTGGCCGGAGGGACAAGGGGGACAGTGGAACTTCTCACCAGAGAGCTTCGAGATGCTCTGAGGGTCTAATAAAAAATCCACCGAGCCCGTTGGGCTCGATGGATTTTTTTAGGAAAAGGGTTAATGAGGAGGAAAGAGTTTTTGTCTGTTCTTGATTTCCACTATACACAATTCACATTAAGAGAGGATTAAAATAGAGTTAAAACTTTCTAATCTTTCGGGCTTGTCTGGCGGCAGGCAGGCCCGCTTTTTAACCCTTGGAAAAAGAATCGTCGGGCATGGAGGTGGCTTATGGAAGAGGAAAAGAAGCTGACAGAAGAAGAATTTGTTGTCCAGGCGATCAAGAAATTGAGAAAAGACCCGTACCGGGGAATCCACAGTGTCTACAGTGGGTTTAACGAGGCATTCAGAAAATATTTTGGGACGAATCCGGTCGAGGCTACTTCCAAATTAGCTACTGAGGGGAGGCTCGAGACAAGGCCCTTCAAAGGAGGGGTGATGCTCTTCTTGCCCGGAGAGGCTCCGAAAAGACCTTCGGCGGATGAAATCATTCAATTGATATTAGGATCCGGAAACCCGTCCCTTTCTGAAGAAGAATTCACCATTGAGGGAATCAAGAAATTGAGAAAGGAGCCATACAAAGGGATCCACAGCGTCTTCAGCGGGTTCAATGACGCCTTCCGAAAGCATTTCAACAAAGATCCAATCGAATTCACCGGCAAGATGGTCTCGGCGGGAAAGATTGAACTCGTCCCGATCAAAAGCGGGAAAGGGGTGATGCTCTATCTTCCGGGCGAGGGTCCGAGAGGGCAAAAAACCGTTGAAACCCTGAAGAGGATTCTGGGGTAAGTGTTAGGCCGGAATGGTCCGCTCTCTGGCCCGTTCTCGAAGCGGAGTAATCTCTTCTTGCTTCAACAAAGCCAGAGGCCCTGTCAAGCCTATTTGTTCAATTATCGACGCTGTTGGAAAATGAGACATATTCTTTTTCTTATCGTTATACCCATTCACTTTGAATGTCTCGGGTAGAAACGGGAGGTGTCCCTATTTTATAGTTAGTTCAAGTCTTGACTTTCGAAGTTAATTCGTTCAATGCCTCTTCATAAACGCTGAGGGTATTCGAATCGAAGAGGACAAATCGAACCAATTTGATTTCCGGATGATTCTTCAAATAATCCCCGACCGTCTTTAAGGCGACACGGGAAGCTTCCTCCACAGGGTATCCGTAAATTCCGGTACTGATCGATGGAAAAGCAACCGAGGAGATTTTGTGCTGACTGCACAGTTCCAGACTCTTCCGGTAGGCACCTGCCAAAAGCTCAGGATCTTTAGGCGACCCTGAATATCTTGGCCCCACTGCATGGATGACGTATTTGGCCTTCAGGTTGCCGCCTCCTGTGATGACTGCTGAACCTGTAGAGCATCCTTTATACTTTGCTCTCAATTCTGACATAATGGTGGGACCACCCGCGCGGTGGATCGCACCATCCACGCCGCCCCCTCCTGCCAACGCAGAATTTGCTGCATTCCCAATGGCTTCGATATCCTGCCGGGTGATATCACCCTGGACCACCTCTATGGTTGATTGATGAATGGTGACCTTCATCTTGCTTCTCCCTTTTCATTTTTGCGTTTAGACGGTGAAATTATGCATATCAGAAAGAGTTGACTTCGTCAATATGCGACGTTAAGGTGTTAAGCGGTGAAGACAACGAAAGCGATCCACTACGGTTGGGTGATTGTTGGAGTAGGGGTCTTCGTCAAGATGACAGGCTTGGGGTTTGGCCGGTTTGCTTATCCCATGCTCTTACCGAGTATGAGACGATCGCTTGGATTTAACTATAGCGAGATGGGGCTTTTGAGCGGAGCCATGATGCTGGGATACCTTCTCTTCTCGCTTGTCGGTGGAATGCTGGCAACACGGTTCGGGCCAAAGAGGATTGTAGTCGGATCCCTCCTGTGCGGATCTCTCTCCATGTTCTTCATCAGCAGATTATCGGGCTTCTCCCCTCTTCTTTTCTTCAGCTTTGCTATGGGGGCAGGGGCTGCAGGCTCTCACATCTCAATCACTACCATGCCCATGGCATGGTTCGGAGAGCGGAGGTTGGGCAGGGCCGTTGGCATTGTAACAGGCGGGACAGGCCTTGGCATTGTTGTTACAGGTATATTGCTTCCCTATCTTCTATCCAATTTAGGTAAAGAGGCTTGGAGACAGTGCTGGCTTCTCTTGGCCTTGATCACTCTTTCGGTTGTAGTGATCGGAGCGATATTGTTAAGAGAAAGACCAAATCCGATAACGCTCCTTCCTTCCGGTTTCGAAGGATATAAAGAACCCGTCTCCCGTGGAAAAGAAGGAAAGGGACTGAGCATCAAGGCGATCTTTGTCATCTATTTCATCTTTGGATTTGCCTATAACATCTATGCCACGTATTTTGTTGCTTATATGGTGGAGCAAATTCGACTTGCAGAGAAAACCGCAGGGAATATTTGGGCCATTTTCGGCTGGATGTGTGCGGGGAGTGGGTTGATCTGGGGATTCCTTTCGGACCGCTTGGGTAGACGAAGGGCGTTGCTCTGGAACAACGGGATCATCTCATTTTCCGTTCTCGTTCCTCTTTTTTTACATCAGCCTTTCTTCCTCGGCCTTTCTGCCCTTCTTTTTGGAGGGACTTTTTTGGGAACGGTCACAATCATTGCAGCGGCGATCGGAGACCAGGTGAGTGAAAAAAGGGCGTTGGTCTATGGGTTGGCTACCCTGATCCACGGCACCGGACAGTTCTTGGGAACGACCTCCGGCGGTTACTTAAAGGATTTGACCGGGACTTTTCAATTGCCCCTTTTCGTCTCTTTGATCGGTTTCCTGTTTTGCGTTATTCTAACGGCTTTAACAAAAAAGGGTGAGACAACTCTCACCCTTAATGGCTCAATAATCTTGTAGCTAAGAACTACGGACCTTCTACGAGGGTTTGATAAAACGATTTCTTGAGAAATCTAAAAGACCCCCAAAATCTATCAAAGATTTCCAAGGCTGAAAGATCGTAACTTCCACCCATGGGCCTCCATTGGGTGATATAGAATCCTACAATCCGGCCACCTCGTTTGCCGAAAATTACCCGGGCCCGGACTTTCTCTCCTTTGACCGGGTCCTTTCCCTCTACATCTACTTGGAGACCTTCTCCTCCAAGAACCTGAACCTTTTTCTTGTCTAAAATTTGAAACTGCAGAATCGCATTGAAAAGAAACCTCTTAAAAAATTCCCTTTCCCTTCCCTCCAACGAGGCTGCTGTGCATCCGAAAGGATCCTCATCATAAGCAAACGTGGTGACAGAGGGGAATGGCCCAGGGTCCGATCTCATAAATCCAAAATTGATATCATTCTCTCCTGATTCCACCCGAAGCACTTTCCAATCAGGAGGAGGGGGTTTAAACTCGAACTCATCTTCCCAGACCACCATTCCCTGCGGGGTCATCCTGTAGGGCTTCTCCTTGGAAACTTCCATGGTGGCACATCCGGAAAACCAGGCCACAGCCAGCAGAGCGAATAGAATCATCGAGCCTTTTCTAATCATTGTTTTCCTCCTTCCTTGTTCAATTTCTTGAGGAATAGGAGAATGTCTTTGAAGTCAGGCGAACCATCCCTGACATATCGGATGATTCCGGTTTTATCGATGATCACCGTTCGTCTTGAAAAGATCGGCATTCCTGCAGGTGATGCGTCGAAATAGGCACCCAAAAAAGAAGTGATGTTCGAAAGCAGTGGGAAGGTGATGCCCAGACCGGTCCCCCAGTACTTTAACGTTGTCACGTCATCCCGGCTGACGCCCACGACCCGGGCGTTGAAGTGATCATAGAGGTAAAGATTCCTCTGATGACCCTCCATTTCGCCCGTTCAGACAGGGGTGAAAGCAGCCGGAAAGAACGTGATGATCAAATGGTACTTTCCATAATACTCATCGGCATAATTAATCAACCGGTCCTGCGTGGACGGCAGCGTAAAATTGAGTGTTTCCTGCCCGACGAGTTCCACTTTTTTCTTCGCCTCCACATTAGAAAGAGGAAGAAGAATTAGAAACAAAAAGAGTAAAAAAATCCATCTGCGAAATGTTTGTCTTTTCATAAGGACCTCCTTTCTTCTCTTTCCTGTTATTTTATACCACTCTTAGTGGTATTGCAATCTCTACCTTCTTGCCCAGCGAGCTGGCAATTGAGCGCATTTTGTCTTGGGCTGCCGTCTGGTGATACTAATCAACTCCGATGCGACATTCGAGAATTATGGAATACGGAGCATCATTCCGGACGGAATGGCTATTTCTCGCGCTTGCCCGTAGCTTTTGCACTTCATATTTAAGTTGGATGGGATAGAAATGAGGCGTGAAGGGAGACGGCCCAAATCCAACTCACTGACACGGGTAGAAGCATGCTGCGGGATGTTCTTCAAAAACACCTCACCGAACTGTCCTGGGAGATCGCTTTTACCTACAGGAAAGCTTCTCTTGAATTTCTCCGAAAGAGAATAGAGTTTATAGACAGCTTTATCCAACCTATGGGCGGATAAAACGTAAAATACGCTAGGATCAATAGTGGTTCTTGATACGGGTTTTTTGCAGATGCGATTTTTCATGTCTCTTGTATTTTTCTATTGATATTTCGATGTCTTCCCATGCTTTTTCCCTATCCAGAATTTCCGGTACCGTTACCTTTTCACTTTGTAACTGTAATTCTTTATAGGTTTCGAAGAAATGCTTCAATTCGGCGATAACATGCTTGGGAATATCTTTAAGACTATTATATTCGCTAAATCGCGGGTCGCTATCATAAACCCCGATGATCTTATCATCCAGCTCGTTTTCATCGATCATGCGAATCACCCCGATGACTCTTGCGCTAACCAAAGTCAAGGGATAAACCGGTCGGTTGGTTAGAATAATGATGTCCATGGGATCGCCATCTTCCCATAATGTCTGGGGAATGAACCCGTAATCTCCTGGATAGTGGACTGCTGAGTAAAGAAACCTGTCCAGTTTCAATATTCCGGTTTCCTTGTCCAATTCATATTTTTGCTGCGAGTCTCTTGGAATTTCTATGATTGCGTTAACAATTCTCGGCGATTCATCCCCCGGAGAGATTTTATGCCACGGATGATTGGGTCTGGCCCTCCATGCCCGAGCATCATCTCTAAGTCCCTTTATATTCTTGCCCCGGCCCGAAGCCTTTTCCATACATGCTCACGCAGCGACAATCACGGCTTTCCTATCGGGAAGGTCATTTCGGAATCATCTCAGGCGTCGGAGATTCAATGTTCCTTTTGCAGTCTACTCAGTCAAGAAAGTGAGGTGAATAGGGTAAACCCTGTATTTCAGACATTGGAGAATAGTATTTTTGTTTGAGGATGACAACGATGAACCGAAATCGTCTTGAGAGGTCGTCCTTGAGGTGGAAGTTTCTCGTCTTAGGCGATGGTCCCTGCAATCATCCAAGTGCATATCCTCCCTTTTCCATTTTTCCCAATTCTAAGTGGCAAGGTAGGGTCACGTATCAAGGAGAAATAGAGGAGACGATACGTGTAATGACAGAAAGCAAGAACGAGGGAAGAAGGCCGAGCCATAGGATCAGGACAAAAACCGTGATGCCCGCAATGCGGGCAAAGATGTCAAGGTCCTGAGTGACGGGTTTTTCCCTCGACGGTTGCATAAAGAGGGTAACGATGACATTAAAATAATAGTAAATCGACACGATGACTGTGAAAACTCCAAGGCCTGCCAAGACAATGAAATGGGCATGAAGAACCGCACGGAATAGAATAAATTTGCCCATAAAACCAGCGGTGGGTGGCAATCCAGCCAGTGAAACAAGGCAGATGATCAAAAGGGCAGACCTCCAGGGGTGGACGTAAGCTAGTCCCCTGAAGTTCTCCAGGGCATCGATATCTTCTCCTTCCTCAGAAAGGGTTGCCAGGGTACCAAAGGCTCCGAGGTCCATTAAAGCATAGACGGAGAGATAGAACATAATAGCCAAAACACCCCCCTCCCTGACGGCGAGAAGGGTCATCAACAGGTATCCCATCTGGGCGATGGAGGAATAAGCCAATAGCCGTTTGAGGCGCACTTGGCCGAGGGCAGTAATGTTGCCGACGGCCATGGTCAGAAATGCCAGAATCCAGAAGACAAAGACATACTCGTTCCACACCGAGTTTCGGGCATAGTAAAAAGCGAAGCGCAACAGTGCGCTGAACAGGGCAACCTTCGAGCCGGTCGCCAAAAACGCAGTTACGGGAGCAGGAGCTCCCTGGTAGACATCCGGGGTCCATAAATGAAGGGGAACCATGGAAACTTTAAAACCGATCCCGATTAGAATCAGACTCAGGCCTAAGAGCATTGCCGGAGAGCTTGCCGCCTGAACATTGGCTGACAGGCTCTGGAGGATATCCATTTTGCCCGTCGCGGCATAGACCATGGCGATGCCAAAAGTGAGGAAGGCGCTCGCCACGGCCCCCATCATGAAATATTTCAAGCCGGCTTCATTCGATGCGGACTGAGTCTTACGGATTGCGATAAGAACATAGAGAGAAAGCGATAGGGTTTCAAGGCCAAGAAAAAAAACCAGCCAGTGAAGGGCGCTTGCAACTAAGATCATTCCAAGTCCGCTCAAGAGAAGAAGTCCGTAAAATTCATCGCCCCCAATCCCCCGAAGTCTTACATACTGGCAAGAGAAGAGAAGGCTGAGGATGGTAATGAGAGCAAGAAGAGATGTGAAAAATCGTCCGTACCCGCCTGTTTCCACCATGTTTAAGAATTGTGTCTGTTCTGGCCTGAGCAAGACGGCTGCCGCGCCTGCAGCGATGGCTGTAGCCAGAGCGACTCCGAAAAGTAACCCCTGAGGTCTGCCCTTCCAGAAGCTACCTAAGCAGAAAACGAGAAACCCCCCTCCGGCGAGGAGGATGAGAGGAAGAATATCAACCCAATTCGGCTGCATAAGTTTCCTTAAGAAAGTTCAATGTGCCTAAAGTGAGCTAAAGTGACCAAAGTTCTTGAATAAAGTGCGACAAATGTTCCTAAATTTATTTTAGATATTTTAGTCACGCATCACTTTAGTCGCTTTTTTATTTCAAAAAGCCTATTAGGACTCCCACCGGCCCTTCAAACAGGTCTAAAAGGGGTTGCGGATGAAGCCCAATGAACAGGACAGCGAGAGCCAAAGGTGCCAAAATCAACGACTCACGAACCGTGATATCCGCAAGAGGTTGTTCCTTAAATGCTTCATTTCGGGTTTCCTCGAACACCGTCTTCTGGACCACAGTGAGGATATAAATCACGGTCATAACAAGCCCTGCAAAACCAAACCATGTGACAGGAGGCCATGTTTTGATCGTTCCGACAAGGACCAGAAATTCTCCGACAAAGTTGTTTAGTCCTGGCAATCCGAGGGAAGCCATCCCGAAGAAGAGAAAGAAGCCGCTGAAGCCGGGCATTTTTTTCCAGAAACCACCAAAATTCGCAATCTCCCTGGTATGTACTCTCTCATCCAGCATCCCTACGAGAATGAAGAGTGCCGAAGTGGTCAGTCCGTGGTTGATCATCTGGAGAGTGGCTCCGGAAAGTGTGATCGTGTTCCAGACGGCAATCCCTATAACGACAATGCCCATGTGTCCGATACTGGAGTACGCAACCAATCGCTTAAGGTCCTTCTGTGCCAGGGCGATCCAGGCTGCGTAAAATAACCCGATCAGACCCAGAACGAGCAGGAGGGGCACCGAGAATCTGGCAGCCACGGGAAAGAGGGGAAACCCGAATCGCAAAAGGGCATAGGCACCGGTTTTGAGAAGCAACCCAGCGAGTATGACGCTTCCGGCGGTGGGCGCCTGAGTGTGGGCATCGGGCAACCAGGTATGAACTGGAAAGATCGGGATCTTTATAGCAAAGGCCAGCAAGAAAGCTGCGTAGAGCCAGAGGGCTGTCGAAAGGCCAAGAGGCGTTTGAGCCAACTGGTAAAAGGAGAAGGTATACTGGCCTGTCTTGGCACCATGAATAAGATAAAGACCGATCAGCGCGATCAGCATGAACAGACTGCCCGCAAGAGTGAACAGGATAAACTTCACCGTCGCATAAACGCGCTGCTCATGACCCCAGATGCCGATGAGAAAGAACATAGGTATAATCTGGATCTCCCAGAACAGATAGAAGAGAAAGAGATCCGTGGCCAAGAAAACTCCCATAATGGATGTTTCTATGAAGAGCAGAAAGAAATGGAACGTTCCCACTTTTGTATCAATCTCTTTCCAGGAGACGAGGACACAGAGAACGGTGAGAAAGGCGGTCAGTAAGACGAGCATCAGGCTGATGCCGTCCAGACCGAGACTGTAACGAATTCCAAGACTTTCAACCCATGAATGATCTTCAGCCAATAACCATTTTCCAGTAGACCAGGAGCGCCACTGGAGGTTCAATGTGAAGAGCCATGCAACAAGGAAGAGGTCTGCCAGGGAAACCCAGAGGCTCGCCCAGCGGCAAAGCATTGGTCTGCTGGCAAAACACAATGCCAAAAAGCTGCCGACAAGAGGCAAAAAGATAATAATCGTAAGCCAGGGGAAATTATCAGCCATTCGTTACCGAGTCATTGAGTCGCTTAGAAACTTGTCACCTTAGTTTGCTTTAGTCACTTTCTCTACCTTAGGTAATACCAGCCAAGGGCAAGAGCCGATACAATTGCTGTAAACCCGAGAAGAAGCATCCTGAGATAAGTTGAAAGTCTGCCTGTCGTCCAGAGCTGCAATCCGAAAGAGAAGAACCGGAAGACGTTCGCGGTGGCATCGAACTGGTCATCCACTACCCCTTCATCCACCTTCAGCCAGAGGGCCTGTGCCATTGCCTGATAGGGCTTCACCAGTGCAACTTGATAGAGTCGGTCCAGGTAGAAACCGGAGGAAAGAAGTGCTTCTAGACGTTGCCGAAAGACGACCGGCGTGGACCATCCAAGAAATCTGGCCTCGGGCCGATAGATAAAATAAGCTGCGATCATTACGACAATATTCAAAAGTCCACTCCCGATCTCCATTGATCTTTCGAGGGAAGCTGAGGCGGGGAAAAGGGGGATGCCACCCGGAGTAGAGGTCAGGTAGTGCCCCAGCCAGGCCTTGCCGCCAAAGGCCTCCGGGAAATTAAGGCCGGCTGCGAAGATGGCCAGGATGGCGAGAGGAATATTGACCCACGCCATGAATTTTGGTATCGGCAAATCTTTTTCCTTGAAATCCTTTCGACTAGAGGGGTTTTCGAGGAAGGCGACGAAGAACATCCTAAACGTGTAGAGCACGGTGATCACAGCGCCGATCTCGGCAATCAGAGCCAAAAACTTATAGATCGGCTCGGGATGGCTGAAGGCCGAAAGGAGGATCCGGTCCTTGCTGAAGAAACCTCCGAAGGGCGGAATCGCGGCCAGCGATATAGATCCGACCAGATAAAGCCAGAAGACCATGGGCAGACGATGGCGTAGATTTCCCATCTTGAAAATGTCGTGCTCTTCGTGGAGCGCCTGAATCACGCATCCGGCGCCAAGAAAAAGAAGAGCTTTAAAGAAGGCATGGGAAAGTAAATGATACATGCCTCCCGTGACATCCCCCGCCCCTACGCCGAGGAACATGTAGCTCACCTGGCTGATCGTCGAATAGGCCAAAATTCGCTTCATATCTTTCTGCCCTAAGGCTGCGAGAGCCGCGAAGAGACCCGTGAAAGCGGCCACCGCAGCAATGGTTACCATAGCAATCGAAGACAGGGCGATTACCGGAAACAACCTCGTGAGCAAGTAGGCGCCAGCGGTGACCATGGTGGCCGCATGGATCAGGGCGGATACCGGGGTGGGACCTGCCATGGCGTCCGGCAACCAGACGACGAGGGGCAGTTGAGCGGATTTGCCCACGGCCCCCCAGAAGAGAAGAAGGGCCAAGAGGGTGGTGGTTCCGGTGCTAAGAGATCCCGCCTTACTGTTGATCGAGAAGATGGACAGTTGATCGAGGATCAGAAAAAAAAGGGCGATCGCAATGCCAAAGGCCACATCGCCGATCCGCGTCAAAATAAAGGCTTTGCGGCCCGCTGTCGCATTGACCACATCCGAATACCAGAAGCCGATTAGGATATAGGAGCAAAAACCGACTCCTTCCCAGCCTAAGTATAAGAATACCAGATTGTCTGCGAGGGTGATGACCAGCATGGAGAAGACGAAAAGGTTCATGTAACAAAAGTACCGGACATAATCCCGGTCGTCGCGCATGAAGCTGACGGAATAAAGGTGGATCAGGCTGGAAACGAAGGTGACCATCAATGCCATGATCGCTGCGAGGGGATCGTAGTACAGAGTCATCGAGGCTGAGAAATTGCTAACCTGGATCCAGTCGAAGAGGGTAAGGAGGTATCGCTTCTCACCGGCGGCTCCAAAGGCAAGGGCAGCCATGAGCAGCGATCCGAGAACGCTCGCGCAAGCGATCCATTCCGCCACGCGCCTCGGCAGATACCTGCCGATCACTGCAAGGAGAAGGCCGCCCGCAAAAGGAAGGAAGAGTAAGAGAAATAGAAGTGTTTTCACCCGAAAGCCTCAAACTGCAATGACCAATGTCAAACCTCAAAGTTCAAATGAATTCCAAAGTTCAAATTTCAAGTAAGGACATAAAAATTCGGATTTTGAAATTTTGACATTTGGATCTAAACGTTCTTTAAACTTTCACCCTTTCATGGAGTCATAATGATCCGCATTGACCGAGCCGGTCCGGCGTTGTAAATAGACAATCAACGCCAGTCCAACAGCAACTTCTGACGCAGCGGCGGCAAAAATAAACAGGACAAAGGCCTGCCCATCCAGCAGCCTCCATTTCAAGGAGGCTGCGACAAAGGCCAGCCCGGCCGCATTTAACATAATTTCTACTCCGATCAAGATCATGAGAAGATTTCTTCGCGAAATGGAGCAGACCGCTCCCAGCAGAAACAGAATCATTGCCAAAAGGAGCACGTTTCCATAAGGGACAATCATCGTCTATCCTCCCTCCTCGACTCCGGGCGACCCAAATAGAGCGCCCCTACGAGGCCGATAAGGAGCAAGAAAGAAGCGATTTCTACCGGGAACCAGTAGCTCTTGAAGAGGAACTGGCCAAAAGCTGAGGGCGTCGCCATGCCCGTGTTCAAGGTCACCGTACTGTCCGAAATCTCGAATATCAGAATTCCGCCGACGAGGAAAGAGATAACAGCCAAAACAACAGCTGGCAGCCATTGACGGGTCTCCGGTTTCGTGTCCTTATTGGAATCGACCCTGACCGCCATCACAATGAAAAGGAATAAGACCATGATCGCGCCAGCATAGATGATGACTTCCAAGGCGGCTAAGAAGGGTGCTCCCAAGAGATAGAAGAGGAGGCCGGTGGCGAAGAAGGAGATGATCAGGTAAACGACAGTGTGGACCACTTGACGCTGGATAATGGCCAGGAGTGTTGATGCGAGAATAACGATCGCCAAGATATAGAAGATGACAGCATACAAAGTCATTATGAAACCCTAATTGAGAGTTTAGAATTAAGAATTAAGAATTTCTTCTTTTCGACTCATAACTCATAACTCATAACTCTTAACTCTACGGTAGGTTACTCTTCAGATCGACCGGCTTATCTTCCTTAATATGAGTTCCCTTATCTCCCACCATCGTGACGCCAGCAAATTTGTAAAAGTTGTATTCGTTGTTTTTGCCGCCGTGATTGACGAGCAGGTCCTCCTTCTCGTAAACAAGCTTTAAGATGTCTCGCCGGCTTGTCTCAAAATGAGAAGTTAATTGAATGGCCAGAGTAGGACACGCCTCCTCGCAGAAACCGCAGTAAATACAACGGGCGAAATTGATGCGAAACCACCGAGGGTAGCGGCGCCCATCTGCTCGTTCGGCCGACTGCATCGAGATGCAACTGACAGGGCAGACGGCCGAGCAGAGATAGCAGGCCACGCAACGCTCTTCACCATCGGGGTCGCGGGTGAGAATGATCACCGCTCGCGATCTAGCGGACAAAGGCCGTTTAAATTCCGGATACTGTTCCGTGATAGGCTTCCGAAAAAGGATCTTGAGCGTGGTTGCAAGCCCTTTCACGAGGCCCATGATGCCTTCTGCCAGATTTTTAATTGCCCCCATAGCGCCTCCCATTCTTACGACTTTCCTAAAACCAGCGCCCCTGTTGCCATAATGTTTAACAGCGCAATCGGGATGAGCACCTTCCAGCCGACACTCATGAGCTGATCGTATCTGATTCGGGGAAAGGTTGCGCGAAACCAGATCAGCGCAAAAACGATGATTCCAACCTTCAGGACGAACCAGAGGATCGGCGGCAGGAACGGACCATGCCATCCCCCTAAGAAAAAGACGGCGATCAACGAGCCCAGGATGATCATCGTGATGTATTCACCCAGGAAGAAGAGACCGAAGCGCATTCCGCTGTACTCGGTGTGGTAGCCCGCTCCCAGTTCATTTTCAGCCTCCGGCAGATCGAAGGGAATCCGTTTGATCTCAGCGAGGGCAGCGATGAAGAAGAGGATGAAAGAGATCGGCTGCGCGAGGATGAAGGGACGTGCGCTTTGTGCGTTCGTGATCTCGACCAAGCTGAAGGAGCGAGCCAGCATGACCACCGGGACGAGAGAGAGTCCCAAAGGTATTTCATAACTGATCATCTGGGCCACGCCGCGGATCCCTCCAAGAAGACTGTATTTTGAGTTGGAGCCCCATCCGCCCAGCGCGATTCCATAGACGCTGACGGAAGAGAGAGCCAGGATGAAAAGCAAACCGATATTCAGATCTGTAACGACCAAAGGGATGGGCCTGCCCCGGAGCAATATGTTCTTTCCAAGAGGGACGACGGCAAAAATCAGCAAGGCCACTAAGCCGACCAAACCCGGGGCAAGAAGAAAAATACCCCTATTCGCTTCTTCTGGTACCGTGTCTTCCTTCGTTATCAATTTAACGAGATCCGCAAGGGGCTGAAGGAGCCCGAACTTCCCGGCTCGGTTTGGTCCATACCGGGCCTGCATCCGGCCAAGCAGTTTGCGTTCGACCCAGACCAGATAGGCAGCCGCCGTGAGCAAGACGATCAACACGATGCTCAGCCTAACGATCAGAAAAACAAATCCGAGAATCCATTCGAGGAGCATAAGAGTCCTTATTTTCTTATCTGGTCCACAGCAACTTTCACCGGCCACTTCTCGATCTTTTGCCATGCGAGTTGTCGGTGGTGTGGCATGATGATGACGCCGGTAGCCATGTTGTCAACGATACGCAATTCCATCTCTAATCGACCCTTATCCAGGGATAGCGTGATTCTTTCTTTGTCTTTAAGGCCTATTCTCGAAGCATCTTTCGAGTTCATAAAAAGGCATGGCTCTTTTTCAACCTGCTGAATAAATTTGGAATAGGCAGAAAGCTCTTCCGTTCCGAAAGTCCAGTCCACAATCAGAAGTTCTAATCTGCTATCCCCTCGGTTCTCTTTTCCAGACCGGATCTGACCACCGGAGGGAAAAGGTTTTCCTCTTCCCCGCGCGGGTTTAACACGAGCACCATCAGACAGGTCATCAGCAATTTGTACGTCAGCAAAGACGGGATACTCACTTCCAATCCAGTCCCAGAGTTCCCTTCTGGAAAGAGAGAACATCTTCAAGCTGGGCAAGGGCATAGCATTGGCGAGTTTGGCCATCATTTCCCATGCAGACTCCGGTTCTCCTCCGGGGATATCATGCCTGAACGTACGGGGAGGATGTCCGCCCGCACCGATCTGGGAGATCGGGGTACCGCCGAGATAAGCGGACGAGGCGAACTGAACCCTGCCCTCCTGATTTACAAAGGATGTCTCCATTTCGAACAAGGTTCGCGTCGGGAAAAAGATATGTGCAAGCTGGGCCGCGTGAGAAGGGAGGTAGTCCATCACCAGAAACAGGTCGAGCTTGCCAACGGCCTGCTTTAGCCTTTCACGATCCGGGAAAGACCAGAAGGGATCGCTCTCGACCAGAATCAGCGCTCTGACACTTCCCTTTTCAATGGATTCGATCACATCCATCAAGGAACTTTCTTTGGAGGAGAGGATTGCAGCACCAAAGGTGTTGGCTTCGGGCATCACATAGAAGAGTCCAGCTCGATCCTTTACGGCACGAAGAAACAATGCACTGTCGGCGGCCACGTCAGGCGTTGTCTCTCGGACAATGGCTGTGCCGCAGACGATAACGGGATAAGAGCTTTGTCTTAACTTTTGCGTTAGGTTGGCCATGCGATTTTTGATGGCTGCCTCTGGACACTCAGCTGGGACTGCGTCATAAAATCGAAGAACCTCTTCTCCTATCTTCTCTGCGGCGGAACGATCCACGGCTTCTTTAATAAGGGCGTTTAGGCAAAGTTCTACATCGTCAGGTGCAACCGCCAGATGTTCGAATTCAAAGGGCAGAAAAACGGGTCGGGGGTCGATCACGACAATGGTTGCTTTTTTTCGAAAGGCCTGCCTCATCGCGAGGGCGAGCATGGGGGCCTCATTAACCGGATCTGCGCCAACGGCCAATATAAAGTCCGCTTTCTCCAGTTCTTGCATTGAGACAGCCACCGACTCGTCAAGTCTCGACACAGCTCTCTTGACTTTCTTGGCCATGACAGAGGTTTCGAAATACGTCGGTTCATTCCATCCGCCGGCTTGGCAAAGTCTGATCAACATGGCCTGGTTCTCAAGGCTGCTGCGTGTTGATCCAAGGCAGGCGATCGCTTTCGGTCCGTATTTTCCGTTGACTTGAAGAATCTTTTCCGCCGCCGTTTGAATAGCTTTATCCAGTGAGACCTCTTCCTTCCCGATTCTAGCCCGTCGTGGCCTTTCGGGGTGATTTACATAGTAGAAGCCGTATCGGCCCCGGTCACAGATAAAATAACCATTCACCGCTTCGCTGAAACGAGCTTCAAGGCGGGTCATCTCGCGATAACGGGAACTGGTAACGACGTGACATCCGAGAGAGCAGTGGATGCAGAGAGAAGGGCCTCGCTCGAAATCCGATCGCCGGCCGGTGAAGCGTGAGGGCTTATCCGTATAGACGCCTGTCGGGCAGACATCGATGAGGTTTCCCGAAAAGGGACTCTCGAGAGGGCCGTCTTGGAAACGACCGAAATACGTGTGGTAAGCAATCTGCATGGCTCCCAGGTCGCGATAGCCGGCAAACTCCTGATAGAACCGGCGACATCGCCAGCAGTGGATACAACGATTCATTTCGTGCTGGACAAAGACGCCCAGGTATTGATCATGATAAGTTCGCTTTTTCGCGAGGTAGCGGCGTATCCCATGCCCCCCTGCGACGGTCAGATCCTGAAGCAAGCAATGCCCGCCTTCATCGCAGACAGGGCAATCGTGGGGATGGTTCATCATGAGCCATTCGATGACGTGTTTACGGAAATCGACTGCCTCTTCATCGGTGGTTGAGACGACCATGCCTTCCATCGCATCGACCATGCAACTCATCTGCACCCCTTTGACCGGGCCCTCCAGGAATTTTACGGCACACATTCGACAAGCGCCGACAGATCCCAGGCCGGCATGGTAGCAGAACCGGGGGATAATAATGCCTAGCCTCGCCGCAGCCTCTATCACTTTCGTTCCCTGCTCAACTTCTATCTCTATACCGTCAATCCTTAACCTGGGCATAGCTATCAACTGTACACGATGAACAATGAACTATGAACTGTGGGCAAAAAACCCGTTTTTTGGGTCCGCCATTCATCGTTCTTCTGCGTTCATCGTCCATGGTTCATCGTTATATAGTTACTTCTTAAACGGGCATTTCTTCTGGCTGATGTGTTCGTGAACTTCCTCAGCGAAATAGTCGAGGAGGCTCGTCACAGGCATGGTTGCCCCAGGCGCGAAAGCACAATAGGAATTCCACGTGTGTTGGCTCATGCGCCGGAGTGTGGGAATAAACTCTTCCTTCCCCTCTCCCACCTCGATACGCCAGAGCAGGTCCCGAATAAAGGGCAGCGCTTCTCTGCAGGGGGTGCACCAGCCACATGATTCCCGAACGAAAAAATCCATTAAGTTAAGAGTGGCAGCGACCAGGCAGGTCTTGTGATCGAAAACAATGACCGCCCCGGTGCCCAGCCGATTACCGACCTTTTTCATCGAGTCGAAATCCATCTCTGCATCGAGGAATTTCACGGGTAGGTAATAGGTGGACGCTCCGCCAGGCAAGCAGGTTTTGAATTCGCATCCTGGCAACATGCCTCCCCCATGGACCTCCAGGATTTCCCTTAGAGGCGTTCCCATGGGTAGCTCATAACAGCCTGGGTTTTTAACCTTTCCACTCACACAGTAGAGCTTTGTTCCAGCGGCCGTCTTTGTTTTGGCGAGCCCCTTGAACCATTCTGGTCCATTTCTGATGATATGGGGCACGTTGACAAGCGTTTCTATGTTATTTAAGACGGTGGGTTGCTCCCAGAGCCCCTTTTCCGTCGTTCGGGGAGGGGGCTGCCTAGGATGGGCTCTCATCCCCATGATGGCATTGATTTGGGCAGTTCCTTCACCACAGATATATCGCCCCCCGCTGCGATGGACCACAATATCGAAGGAGAAGTGACTTCCCAGGATATTCTGGCCAAGGTAGCCAGCCTCCTTGGCAATTCTTATTTCTCTTTCCAGGATCAGGGCACTGCTCTCGTAAGAAGGCCGGACGAAGATGATCCCCTTTTCTGCGGAGACGGCATATCCCGCCAGGATAGTCCCTTCAATGATCATGTGAGGGTCCACATGGGCCATGAAGCGATCTTTGAAGGTGCCAGGTTCCATTTCATCAATATTGGTAATGATATATCTCGGGAAAGGAGCGTTGTCTGCTACGCCCTGCCATTTGCGCCCAGCCGGAAAACCGGCCCCCCCGCGCCCCTGAAGGCCGGAATCCACGACTTGTTGCTGGAGTTCTTTGGGAGAATATTTCTGCAGGACGGTGGTGATGGCCTGATAGCCACCACTCTGACGATATTCGTCCATCGTGGCGATTCGGTCAGGTTTACGATTCTGAAAGATCACTTGTGGATACATTCGGTTTACCTTGTCATCCTCGGTGACGGCGCCTCAGACCTCAACCGATCGAGAATGCCATCGATTTTTTCAGGAGTTAAAGGACCGTAAGCCCTCCCATTGATCAACATGGCCGGCGACAGATCACAATAACCAATACAGGCAGTGGGCAGTATGGTAAAAAATCCATCCTTTGTTGTCTCTCCGGGTTTAATCCCAAGTTTTTTAGAGAGATGGTTCAACACCGAATCGTACGCATTCATCCAACAGACGACCCCATCACAGACGTGGATAACGAATCTCCCAACCGGTTCCCGATAAATAAAATCATAGAAAGTGGCGATTTCCTCGATCTCAAGAGACGTCATACCGAGGAGACGAGCAGCTTCTTCAACCGCTTGATCGCTCAGGTAACCGTAGTGATTTTGCAAAGACAGCATGACATCCACGGCCAGTTCCCGGGGATGATCTGCCCCTGCTATTTTTTTCTGCAAGGGTTCGAGTAAGTCTTTGGGCAACATCTCAACACCATAAATCCGAAATCAGAATATCGAAGCTCGAAACAAATCCAAAATTCCAATGTTCAAACATCGAAAAGTTTCGTACGAAGTCTTGGATTTCGGCCATTCGAATTTGTTTAGGATTCCATCCTTCGTATTTCGAATTTCTCATAAAATTTACCGGTCAATATCCGGTAAGATGTAGTCGATAGAGCCGATGATGGCCAGCAGGTCTGAAAGGAGTCTCCCTCTTGCCATGAGGGGCATGACTTGAACATTCGCAAACCCAGGAGCCCTGATCCGCATCCTATAGGCCATGTTGAGGCCGTCGCTAATGACATAATAGCCTTGCTCCCCGCGGGAAATTTCCGTTGCCGTGTAAGCTTCACCCTTGGGGATCTTCGGCCCCCGGGTCACATTAATGAAATGATGGATGAGGCTCTCGATATCTTTCAAAGTATCTTTCTTTTCGGGAACCACATAACGATAGTCATCCGTCACGTACCTTCCGCCTGGCATTTGGCTCGCAGCTTGCTCGATGATCCTCAAACTCTGGCGCATTTCTTCAACCCGGACGAGATAACGAGCGTAACAATCGCCTCCGGTGGCTGTCGGGATGTCAAATTTAAAATTCTCATAACCCGAATAAGGAAATTTTTTCCTTACGTCCCACTCTAAGCCGCAGGCCCGAAGATTGGGGCCTGTCACGCCCCATTCCATGGCATCTTTTAGAGAAAGGATGCCAACCCCTTGGGTTCGACCTTTGAAGATCGGGTTCTTGGTGATCAATGCCTCATAGTCTCCGATGCGTTCTCGAAGGGTTTTGACAAAGCGGTCAACCGCTTCTTTCCATCCTTCAGGCAGGTCCATCGCCAATCCGCCGATGCGAAACCAGGAGGGGTGGAGTCTGCCGCCTGTGATCAGTTCGACAATATCCATGAGCTGCTCACGCTCACGAAAGGTATAAAAGGTTGGCGTCATTGCGCCTACGTCGTGGGCATACGTGCCGAACCAAACGAGGTGATTATTGATACGGAAAATTTCGCTAAGCATCACCCGTACAAACTGGGCGCGTTCGGGAACCTTGATCCCTACCAAGGTTTCTACAGACTGGAGATATGAAAGATTGTTGGCCACGCCACCCATATAGTCTACTCGATCTGTATACGGAATAAACTGATGCCACGATTGATGCTCACCAATCTTTTCAACGCCCCTGTGATGATACCCAATGTCCAGATTGATGTCGGAGATCTTCTCCCCGTCAAGGGAGACGATGAAACGCATCAGACCATGGGTGCCGATGTGCTGGGGACCCACGTTTAATACGAGGAGTTCTTTATCCCCTTCTCTTTGCTTCACAAAAGCGCCCGCATCCAGAGGTTGATGCTTCACAGCGGAGGCGTGAGTGTAGGGAGCCATCTCGGTAGCCCGGCCAGGATGGCTTTTGCGTAGCGGGTATCCTTCCCAGTCGTGGGGCATGATGAGGCGGCGCAAATCGGGATGACCTTCGAATCGGATTCCAAACATCTCGTAGGTTTCGCGCTCATACCAGTTTGCTGAAGGCCAAGTATCAGTGACGGTTTTGGTCTTTGGGTCTTTACCCGTCAAGCCAACTTTTAATCGTAGACGAGTAGGCGGATCAAAAGAGAGCAGATGGTAAACCAGGGTATAGTCTGGATAGATCCCTTTGTCAGGGCAAACGGATTTGCCGTTTTCGCCGATCTCGTTGGCTACGGTCCCATCGTAATAGGGTAAGGATTTTTGATCGCGCCGTGCCGACTCATCGACGGCAGTCAAATCATCCAACCGCAAGTATCTGGGTGACGCCTCTGCCTTGAGAAACCTCAGGACGTCCCTCGTGCGATTCTCGGACACGTGGAAGGTTAACATATCCGACGTCCCGGGTGTCTGGCGGATTGCATCACCGAATTTTTCCTTCAGTATTTGAGCAAGAGATATGTCTGGTTCATGCAATTCGATCCGGTGGGGAGGCGGCGTCCACATCAGATCAGATCGGCTATCCCAGAATCGAGAGGATGTGACCGATGTCCCTCTGATAGGAATACCTTCCATCCCAGGGCCTCGTGTATCTCTTGATTTGGTTTCTCCGTCGACGAGGATGGGACGGGTTGTTCCCTGAGCGCCACCTTCCAGATGCAAAACAGAGCGAGCCGGTCTTTCTTCCGAAATGATTTTCTGCTGCAAAATCGTCAGGGCATGTTCAAGAGCCTCGGGTCTCGGAGGGCAGCCCGTGACATAGATATCTACTGGAATGAGTTGGTTGAGACCCTGCACCACACTGTAAACATCATACATCCCGCCGCAATTGCAGCAGGAGCCCATGGAGATCACCCACTTCGGTTCCGCCATCTGTTCATAAAGCCTTACAATAACCGGGGCGATTTTTTTAAAGACGGTTCCCGCAACGATGATGACATCCGCCTGGCGGGGAGAACCACGCAGAACCTCAGCTCCGAACCGCGCAAGATCGAAGCGTGCCGTAAAAACCGCCGCCATTTCAATAAAGCAACACGATGTCCCGAAAAAGAGAGGCCAGAGACTGTACTGACGGCTCCAGTTGATCAGGGTGTCGAGCTTGGTAAGGATGATGTTTCCGAGTGTGCCGGGCTTTTCTGGACTGTCGATCCCCACTCGAGGCCTCCCTTTTTCCAGATATAGAAGAGACTGATTAGCAGTATGATGATGAAAAACGAAATCTGGAACCAGCCGGACCACCCAAGACGATCGAACGCGATGGCCCATGAAAAAATATAGGCACCTTCCACATCAAAGATCAGAAAAAAAGCGGCGATAAGATAGAAGGCGATTGGATATCGAAGTCGAGCTGTGCCAGTTGGGAGGATGCCACACTCATAGGGTCTTCGTTTTTCAGGGTTCGGTTTTTTCTCTCCGAGCCAGCCTGCAAGAAAAAGCAAAGCGATGACCAAGACCAGAGACATCAGAGTAAAAACGCCCAGGGCCAGAATCCCTGGATGCCATGGGGAAAGGATATTAATGTTTGGAATCGGTTCCATCCATCGCCTTCGTTCGAATTCACGGCCCCTCACCTTATTCCACTCCCCGTCGCCTGCCTGGCTGGTAGGTGGGGGAGGTAAGGGAGCTCTTTGTTCGTAAGGACGGAAGCAGTGACTACCCGAAAGCTTATAGCGGGGGAGTTTGGAAGATAATGGGGTAAACCCTGTATTTTGAAAGCACAAATGATGTATTTTAGGAATTTTTGTTTGTGTCCTTGATAAGCGAATTTTCCCGTCAACCTATTGGGCCTTCCATGAATCCGATCTCAAAATACAGGATTTAAAGTGAGAAAATACGAGGTTCTTCTTATGGACATCTCACTCATTCCAAAGGAAAATGGAGTAAGGTTGGAGTACGGCATCATCCATGGAGGCGAAACATGTTTGGCAGGCGGGTCAAATTATTTAAGCTCTTTGGCTTCGAAGTCCGGGTCGATTTAAGTTGGGTAATTATTGCGGCTCTGGTTGCCTGGTCCCTTGCGGTAGGCTTTTTTCCATTCCGGTATAGATTCCTTTCAGTACAGACCTACTGGGTCATGGGAGTGGTTGGAGCGATCGGATTTTTTCTCTCCGTCATCTTCCATGAAATGTTCCACTCTTTCGTCGCCAGAAAGTTTGGTATCCCAATGAAGGGAATCACCCTCTTTATTTTTGGGGGTGTTTCTGAAATGGGGGAGGAACCCCCAAATGCCAAGGCCGAATTCCTGGTGGCGATCGTGGGACCTCTTTCCAGTATCGCCATCGCGGTTGCATGTTATGGAATCCATATTCTGGGCATCCGCAATGGCGGGTGGCCCATACCGATCGATGGAGTCGTTCTGTACCTGGCCTATATCAACATCCTCCTGGCTGCCTTTAATCTCTTGCCTGCCTTTCCTCTGGATGGCGGCCGAATGCTTCGAGCCGTCTTGTGGGCTTTCAAGAAGAACCTTCGATGGGCAACGCGCATCGCCTCCGGGATCGGCTCAGGATTTGCACTTCTTCTTATGTTCTTCGGCGTGTTTCAATTTTTCTTCACTGGAAATCTAATCGGAGGAATCTGGTCATTCTTAATCGGGGTCTTTTTGCAAGGAGCCGCCCGGATGTCGTATCAGCAAATCCTCATCCGTAAGGCGCTGGAGGGAGAGCAAGTTCGCCGCTTTATGAAGAGCGATCCGGTGACGGTGCCGCCTTCGATATCTCTGCGGCGGCTTGTGGAGGATTATGTTTACAAATACCACTTCCAGATGTTTCCAATTGTAGAAGGCTCCGACAAACTCCTTGGCTGCATCACCACGAAAGAGCTGAAGGAAATTCCCCGAGAGGAGTGGGGCCAAAAAACGGTGGGGGAGCTTGCTACGAAATGTTCACCGGGAAACACTATTGACCCGCAGGCTGACGCGACGCAAGCACTCTCCGTCATGGCTCGAACGGGGTCAGGCCGTCTGATCGTGGTTGAGGGAAACCGTTTGGTAGGGGTCATCACATTAAAGGACATGCTGAAATTTCTTTCGCTAAAATTGGAACTTGAGCGATGAGCAAAAGAAATTTCGGTTGGATCGAAATATGGCCGTTGTACGGAGAAGGGTGAAGGGAGTTTTCAGAAGGAAAGGAAGTGCTTAGAGTCAGAGGTATCCTTCCTCGCTCAATCCGTCAAGCAATAGATGGATATAGACAAACCCGCCATATGGCTCCCATCTGCGGAGGATGCGATTCACGCCTTCATTATTAAGAGGTTTTCTCAGGTTCAGTATGCTTTTTAATTTGTTGCGGGCACCGACGTCATCACCGGGGAAAACATTGAGCCGACCCATGCCTCTCAGGAGTGCGTATTCAGCTGTCCAGCGTCCCACCCCAAGCAGTTGATAAAGCTCTTTGAGAGCCGCTTTGTCGTCCAAATTTTCTATCCGTTTCAGATCTAGGGTTTCCTGAGTCACCTTCTGGGCTAGCTCGACCAGGAATCGTCCCTTGTTTCGGCTGAACCCTAATTTGCGCAAAGCCTGCACCTCCGATCTTGCTAATCGGTCTGGTCGGGCAAAACTATAAACAGTTGAGTCCCCCTTCTGAAAAGGGACACCGTAGTTCGTTGCCAGCCGGCTCAGAAGGATGATCCCTACAGAGAGCGAAAGCTGCTGGCAACTAAAGCCATTCGCCAACGCCTCGAACAGATCAGGAAACCTGGGAGGCTTCAGTCCCAGAAAACGCTGTGATAATTCCCATAGTTTCTTATCACGTCTGGCAAAGCTATAAAAATCTGAAAGGTCAGTTCGGAGACCGAGCATCCTTTCCAGGGCTGAAACAACGGTAGACTTCAGTCGAGGTGAAAGCTGCGGTCCTGTCACGGCAATCTGAACTCTCGGATTGTCCAGGGTCCCTGTTTGAGTCACTCCAATCTCGAAAGGTCTACCCTCTATTACCACCACCCTGGCGTAAGTCCGACCGTCCCAGCGGTCCACGACATTGTCCGGACGACGACGCAAGGCCCAGGCTGTCAAATCCAGTCGAAAAGGCGGCTTGGGTTTCAGTTGAAAGGAGAAGTCTATCATATTACAATGAGGCCCCAGTTCATTCTCTACTTTGCGTTTCCTTACCTTATTAATGGTCATCACCCGTCAAAAAATCAACGGTGAAGATAGGAAATTTCTCTTACCCTACGACAAGCGACTCATCTCTAAAATACGGTATTCCTTTATGGAAAATACTATCTTCCCCTCATTTACTTCGGAGGACGGAATAAGTTTCAATATATTGAAGATGGGGGGCAGTGCGTGTTGAGGGAAAAGCAACCCTTAATCGTCGCCACTGTCTTCATTAGGGTTTGGAAAGGAGGCTCCAATGGCTGAACAGAAAGGACTTATTACCTTCAAAGGGAATCCGCTGACTTTAGTTGGAAACCAGGTGAAGGTCGGTCAGAAGGCACCGGATTTCGTCTGCATTGATAATAATCTTTCCCCTGTCAAATTTTCCTCCTATCTGGGCAAGGTTTGCATCATTTCATCCGTGGTCTCTCTTGACACTCCCGTGTGCGACACCCAAACACGAAAATTCGATGAAGAGGCCAGCCGTCTGGGTCCGAATGTCGAGATCTTAACCCTTAGCATGGATCTGCCCTTCGCACAGAAACGCTGGTGTGGTGCAGCGGGCGTGGACAGAATTCAAACGCTGTCAGACCATCGAGATGCTTCCTTCGGCACCTCCTATGGTGTTCTGATTAAAGAGTTACGGCTCCTCGCCAGGGCAATCTTCCTGGTGGATCGGAAAGGGGTCCTTCAATATAAGGAACTGGTTAAGGAGGTAACGCACGAACCGGATTATAACGCCATATTGAATGAGTTAAAGAAGATTGTATGACTCTTGAAAAAAAGGCGGGAAACAAGCAGAGAAAGAGGTAGCGTGGGATGATCAAGATTAAAAGGGTATATGAGTCGGCCTCACCCGATGATGGCAGGAGGATTTATATCGACCGGCTGTGGCCGAGGGGGATGAAAAAGGAGGAAGTGAAGATCGACGAATGGCTTAAGGATATTTCTCCGAGCGACAGTCTCCGGAAGTGGTTCGGCCATGACCCTTCAAAATACGCAGAATTCAAAAGACGATATACCAAGGAACTGGAGAAACGTTCAGAAATCCTCGAAAGGATCAAGAAAGAGGCCAAGAAAGAAACCGTAACTCTTCTCTTTTCTGCAAAAGACGTCGAACACAACAACGCAACCGTGTTGAAAGAGTTACTGAGTGTATAGATGAAGATTTCAGCCTTATTCCTCGATGTCGGCGGTGTCCTGCTCACCAATGGGTGGGACCGTTCGATGCGCGAGCGAGCAGCGGAAACGTTCAAAATCGACTACGCTGAGATGGCTGAACGGCATCATTTGACCTTCGACACCTATGAAGAGGGCAAATTGAGTTTGGACGAATATCTCCGTCGGGTAGTTTTCTACAGGGACCGCCCCTTCTCCGGGGAGGAATTCAAAGCATTTATGTTCGGCCAATCTCAGCCGTATCCCAAAATGATCGAATTGGTCCGGGAGTTCAAAAGATCCCGCGGCGTCAAAGTGGCTGTCGTGAGCAACGAGGGGCGAGAACTGACTGTCCACCGCATTCAGAAGTTCGGATTGACGGAGTTCGTCGATTTCTTCATTGTATCGTGCTTTGTCCACTTCCGTAAACCGGACGCGGATATCTATCGCATTGCGTTAGATATCGCTCAAGTTTCGCCGAAACGGGTGGTTTATATCGAGGATCGATTCATGTTTGTGGAGGTAGCGCAAAGTTTGGGCATCCGAGGCATTCATCATAGAGATTACGATTTGACGCGGGCTGCCCTGGCGTCGTTGGGTCTCACATCTAATACGTAAGCTCATACTGAAGGCAGTGGAGACGTTGAAAGGGAACATCTGGAATGTTATGGTTGGCAAGAAGAGAGTAACATGACAGATGCCGAGCAACTCGCTGCGTTCGTAGCACGGGCTTCCTACAACGATCTCTCAGAGGCCGCTCGTCGGCAGCTCAAAATCCGGGTATTGGACGGACTGGGTTGTGCGATCGGTGCCCTGCGGGGAGAACCCATTCGTCTGCTCAGGGGGCAGATTGAAGAGTTTGATGGTGCTCAGCACTGTACTCTGATCGGAGGCGGAAAGGCTGCACCCGACCGCGCCGCCCTTTACAACACCGCCCTGGTGCGCTACCTGGACTTTAACGACAGCTATCTGGCCAAAGGTGAAACCTGTCACCCGAGCGATAATCTTGGAGCCGTGTTGGCCGCTTCGGAGTATGCGAAGCAAAGCGGCCAGAAACTCTTAACCGCGCTGGCTGTGGCCTACCAGATACAATGCCGCCTGTGCGACGCGGCTCCTGTCCGGGCCAAAGGTTTTGACCACACCACACAGGGTTCCTATGCCGTCGCCGCAGGCGTCTCCAAGGCGCTGGGTCTGGATGAAGTCCGTACGGCGAACGCGATTGCCATCTGCGGGACAGCGTTCAATGCCTTGCGGGTTTCCAGAACCGGCGCCCTGTCCTACTGGAAGGGTCTCGCGTATCCCAATACTGCGTTTAGCTGCACCCATGCGACCTTTTTGGCCATGCGGGGTGTCACCGGTCCCCTGGAGGTTTTCGAGGGGAACAAGGGTTTTATGGATGCCATCGCCGGCAAGTTCAAGATCAACTGGCCGGGAGAAGACCTCGAACGGGTGACGCAAACGATCCTTAAGAAATACAATGCTGAGATCCATTCTCAGACTGCTTTGGAAGGCATTCTGGAACTTCAAAAGGAATATGGTTTGAGCGGAGAGGAAATCACAAAGATTGAGATTGATATCTTTGATGTGGCCTACAACATTATCGGCGGAGGGGAGGAAGGGAATAAGAGCATCGTCAGAACAAAGGAGGAGGCTGATCACAGCCTGCCTTATCTAGTGGCTGTCGCCATCTTGGATGGCCAGGTGATGCCCGACCAATACAGACCGGCTCGCATCCAGAGTCAGGATGTTCAGGCACTTCTGAGAAAAGTCACCGTCAAGCCCTCCTCAAGCTATAGTCGGAGGTTTCCGAAGGAGATGCCATGTCGTATCACCCTTACGCTACGTGATGGCCGAAGGGTGGCGAAAGAGAAGCAGGACTACGAAGGGTTTCGGACCCGCCCGATGTCGTGGGACAGAGCTGTCGAGAAGCTTGAGAAGCTAACAACGCCTCACACGGAACGGTCCCTTTGCCGGGAGATCATCCGTGCTGTCTCCAATCTGGAAACGATCCAGGTCTCCGATTTGACAAAATTGTTGGCAGAGGTAAAGGGTTGACCGACAAGTGCCCCGAGAGCCGCGCCTTATAGGCGGGTTCGAGGGGCACAATGCGAAAGAAAACACCTTGCCGGGAAGCCCCGCCCTACGGGCGGAGAGCTTCATAGAATTTCTAAGAAAGGAGGACTCGAGATGGAAAAACGTAAGACTCAATCAAAAGACAGGGCTTTTTCCTTCCTAAAGGTCAATAGCCGTCCGGCAAAACCGCGCTCCTGTGGGGTGACTGAGATCCGTGGCCCGTACTACACTCCGATGGGCAAGAGGTATTTGCAAGACATCCTGGAGACGATGGGAGCTTATGTAGACGTCCTCAAGTTCGCAGGAGGCTCCTTCAGTTTAATGCCCCGCGAGGCCGTCAAAGAGCTCATTGACCTCTGTCACGATTACCAGGTTTTGGTCGATACGGGGGGTTTTATGGAACACGTACTGACACAAGGTCCGGACATGGTTGACCGTTATATTCGAGAGTGCAAGGATCTTGGGTTCGATATCATCGAGATCTCCAGTGGCTTCATCACCATTCCAATCGACGACTGGGTCAGGCTGGTAGAAAAAGTGAAGAAAGCCGGGCTGAAGCCCAAACCCGAGGTGGGAATTCAGTTCGGCGCGGGCGGCGCCAGTGCCGTGCAAGAATTGGAGGCCGAAGGAACACGCGATCCCGAATGGGCCATATTACAAGCAAAGCGTTTTTTGGAGGCAGGAGCCTACAGCATTATGATCGAGTCGGAGGGAATCACCGAAAATGTAAAAGTGTGGCGTACGGATGTGCCGGCCAAAATCGTCAACACCCTGGGTCTCGACAAAGTTATGTTCGAGGCGGCCGAGCCGGAGGTTTTTGCATGGTACATCAAGAACTATGGCCCGGAAGTAAACCTTTTTGTCGATCACAGCCAGATTGTCCAGCTGGAGTGTCTGCGGTCGGGCATCTGGGGGACGAAGAGCCTCTGGGGCCGGGTACAGACCTATAAGGGTTGACCTATCGGTCTCTGTTTTCAAGGGTAACCGCTTGATCTCGGGCGAAGCCGGATCGAAGTGGTCTCCCCTCCAAAACCTTGAAATTGCGGATCATTAGATAGAGGGGAATCGGAGGGCCTTGCTGAAGGAGCCGCTTTTATGGATATCGACGCCTTGGCTCATCGGCAAAATGTGCCGCTTCAAGTTTTTTCCAGAAAGACCACTCCGATCCTTGGGATGGGGCCTGCGATGATAGCTAACGGATTACCTTCAAAGAAGTTTTTGAGCGGGGAGGATTTCTGTCAGAGCCCGGTCCAATCGATATCTTCAATGCCTACCACTATGCCGTGAGCCCTGGTTTCGTGAACCAGAAAAATCATATTATCTTTGACTTTGTTAAAAATCCAGTCCCGTTCCTTCACTTGTTGACAAACGTCTCCACGCAGTTTCAAGCGCGTCCCGGGAGTTACGTAATTCGAAACCAATCTCTCGGCCAGCTGAGGGTCTCCTGAGTTTTTCATCTCATTCAGACCAGGCATCCGATACACCACCTTCTTTCTGAGGATTTTATCTGCCTCCCTTCGTTCCTGCCTCCGGCAGGAAGGGTGGGAGGAGAAGAAAAATGTCAAATAAGTTTCAATAGACCCTGATATCATTTCACCTGAAAAACCTCGACAAGTAAATAAAGTGATCTCTGTATTTTTTCAACTCCAACACTGTACTTTTGCAGGTTTCGAGTCGGGAGAGCAACTGTAGGAAAATCCTTGCCAAATGACTCTCATGATGTTAAATAGTTAACTGGGTGCAGAGAAATGATTGCCTTCGATCTTTTCTGTTCAAACGGTCATAAATTCGAGTGCTGGTTCAAGGATGGCGTCTCTTTTGAGGAGCAGAAATCTACTGGCATGATCACCTGCCCTATCTGTGACGATCGTCAAATAGAAAAGGCCTTCTCTCCTTTTGCCATTAAAAGGGGAGGAGAGAGAGTGAAAGAGGAGATGGATCCTCACCAAGCTCTTCAGTTGGTCCATGGGTATCTGGAAAAGCATTTTGAGAATGTGGGAGCTGAATTTTATAAAGAAGCTCTCAAAATTCATTACGGAGAAGCAGAAAAGAGGAATATCAAAGGGACAGCCACCACTGAAGAGGAGGTCATCCTCAAGGAGGAGGGGGTCCAATTCTTCAAGATTCCCATCATTAAACGCCTGTTGAACTGAAGTTATCCTTTTCCATCCATACCCCGTCTTAGAATCCAAATTTTGATGAATACCCGGATGAAATGGTTTATGAGGGTAACCGGGAATGGACTATTGACATATTTGAGAAGGGTCTATGCAGTCTATGCCCATGGGAGTGAGGCAGTTCTTTCTATGTCGTCGGAGCAAGGATCATTTTACGGCAGATTGTGCCGAAAAATCATCTCTGGATTCAATGGGGACGGCTATCCATTTCCGGGCCCCAATCCTATCCTGACCCGAGCATTTGGCGAAGGGCGTGTTATTCCCGAGAGCTGAACTTTCCTCACCCTGGCCCTGGGGCTCATGGCGGGAGCCATGGGCCTGCCCTTCTTCCCCACGAAATCTCTTCGGGGAAGTTCCATGGAATCTGATAACCAAGAAAATTTTTGTCAGACCACGAACCCTTTTGTGCCCGGAGAATCGGTGACTGTCTTGAAGTCGCTTAACCCGGACATCGCCCTGGCTCATGGATGGACCGGGGATGCAGACGGGAATACGGTCTTGGCCACGCCCTATACCATAAACCATTACGGGGCCCTGGCGGCTAAAGAAGGAGTGATCGTTACCGTCGAGAAAATTGTAGATGCGGATTTCATCCGCCGCTATTCCTTCATGACCCGGATTCCAAGGTATGTAGTAAGGGCGGTCTGCTTAGGACCCTTCGGGGCCCACCCGACCGGACTCGTTCGCTCGCAATGACACGCTCATTGCCCTGTCCGGTCCATGCTCTTCTCATTCTCGAACTCATAAAGCTTCTCTATGACGTATTGGACGTACCTTTCGCATGTGTCCTTCCAAACGCCTGATTCCAGGAACTTCTGGTACTCGCCGGGTTTGGAGAAGTCCAGGCCCAGAAGGCTGCGGCAGGTAATGTCTCCGGTGTTTCGTGAAGTCCCTGACCAATTTGCCAGCATAATGGCGTGCAGCATTTCTCGCTTGCTTCACCTTCTCCTTGTCGGTGAAAGAACAACGGTGCCTCAGCCCAAGGCTTACGGCTGATGCAGAAACCGCACCACAGGGAGCTTGTTGTTCCCCACTGATCCCTACCATGAACGGAATGCCTGCCCAAAGGAAATCTTCATTGTCCAAGCTATATGCTTCCCACATAACTTGCAGGACGGCCGGACCTCAGTGATACCCCTTATGCATAAATTCCAATGCGCGTTCTTTTGCTTCTTTAAGCGATATTTTTGTCGGCATGTTTAAACCCCTTTTCCTTTATTTTCTTGGTAATGTTTCATGAAGATCCCCCTCACCCCAACCCTCCCCCATCAGGGACGAGGGGGATAATCGGTTTATTTTCTTGGTAGATTAACTTCCTTGAATTGGTTATCTCTAAAAAGCGAGAGCTTTAGTGAATCGCCCGGCTTGGCCGAGTCAAATATTTCCTCAAATTGTTGAATGGTTCCAACTTCTTTTGAATTGATTTTTGTAATGATGTCTCCGGCTCTAACTCCGGAGGATTCCGAGACACTACCCGGCAGGACCTCTGCCACCAATACGCCCTTTTTCCCCTTGAATTTAAAGCTGGAAGCTAAGGCAGGGGTCAATTCCTGTATGCGAATTCCAAGTCGTTCCCCAAAACCATTCTTTTGGGTGAGGGCGATGCCATGTTCCTCCAGAATCTTAGTAGAGACAAAGATCGGAGTCTTAGATTTTAGTGCAATGACAATGGCATCGCTGGGTCGAGCATCGATTTCCTGCACCCCTTTGTTGATGATTAGAAAAAGGGTTGCATAATAGGTGTTGTTTTTTAAGTCGATAATTCGTACCTCCTTCACTTTGGCGTGAGCCTGCGCAAGAATCGAGTAGAGAAGGTCATGTGTCATCGGCCTCGGGGAAGTTTCATTTCTAAGTTCCTTATCGATCGCGTTGGCTTCAAGGAGGCCGACCCAGATGGGAAGTGCCCTCTTCCCTTCTTTATCAGCCAGGATGACGACCGGGCTGTTCCCAATGGCATCCAGTCGTACCCCCTTCACCTCCATCTCAACGAAGGGCGGAGATGTCTCTCTGCTGATAGCGATGAGCCCTAAAGAGATGAGCAAAGCAACGGCAAGGCCGATCTTCCAATATCTTCTCATGAGCTTTTCCTCTCTTTAATTGTTCTCTGTCTGAGTATGGCCAACAGTCCGATGATGATTTTTTGTCCGTCCCGCTTTGTCAAGGGTTCGTCTCTTTTAATGATCCGTCTGCAAAAGGCAGGGTAATGTCCTTCATCCCAGCCCAATTTTTGCAAGAGATAAGAGACGAAGCCCAGTTGGCTCGAAGTAATCGTTTCCAGACCCTGTGGACTATCCGGAGGAATGAGCCGCCCTTTGGGTACGGGCTGATAGGGGTCGGGGAGAAGACCTTTGAATCCCATCTCTTGAAACCGTCTCATCACCTTCTCAAAACCTTGCTCCGTCAACTGGGCTGAGCTTTCCACTCCTGCCACTCCCTTCAGAATCTGTCGATACGACTCCTCATCCAGATGGAGATCTTCTTTAGCAATATGGACGAGAGCTTTCTTCTTCCTCCCGATCGGCATTTGTTGCATTATACCTCAAAAGGGAAGGAAAAAGGAAATCCGTCATTCAGAAGTTCACTCACTGGCAAGGGGCAAGGGTCCAAAAAATCTCTTGCAAAAATCGTTTAATCCGTAAGATACTACATAAGAATTGATCATGAGATTTCGAATTGTCTATCTGGGATTTTTGTTGTTCTTTGCCCTAAGCTGCTTTATGGTTAGAGATGGAAGAGTTCCCGGTAAGAAGGTTATGATTTCGATAGAAAATCTGAAGGGGCACGTAAGAAATATCCATTTTGACCGGGATCCCTATCACGGTTATCTGAAACTGGAGCAAGTGGCACAATATATTGAGAAAGAATTTACCAAGACCGGGTTGGACGTCAAAGAGGATCATTTTCAATGGGAAGGGAAATCTTATAAGAATATCGTGGCTGAAAAGACAGGGATCACTTCTCCTCATCGGGTTCTTATCCTGGGGGCCCATTACGACACCGTTCCGGGTTCTCCGGGGGCGGACGACAATTCCAGTGCCGTCGCCTTGCTTCTCGAAGTGGCAAGAGACATTCAAGCTCTTCCTCTGGACAGTACTGTAAGACTGATCGCCTTCTCCCTTGAGGAATGCGACTATGCCGGAAGTACCCATTATGTCGAGAGTCTGAAAGAAAGTGGAGAGGAGATCCTTGGCATGATCTCGGTAGAGATGGTGGGATTTACCAGCCCCAGGCAAGATTATCCTTCTTATCTCAATCGGAAACATTATCCCAATGTGGGCGATTTCATCGCCGTCATCGGGAACGAGAGGTCGAAGAGATTATTGGAAAGAGTTTGTCAGTCTTTCAGAAACGGTGTCTCTCAGCTTCCGTTAGAATTTCTTATCGTGCCCGGGAATGGGGAGGGGATGGAGGAGGTGAGGCTGAGTGACCACAGTGCTTTCTGGAATCAGGGATTACCGGCACTAATGATTACGGATACTGGTTTCTTGAGGAACCCGAATTACCACCTCGCTTCGGATAAGATAGAGACGCTTAATTTCGAATTTATGCAAAAAGTGGCAATGGGAGTCTATCATTCGGTCGTGGAATTAGCGAAATAATTACCCTCTTTCTGTCTGAAGGTGTAAAAAAATTGTTCCTCTTCTGTCCTTGGCCCTATCAGGATGGCTCTCTTTCCGAACTTTAGAATGCGTGGCATCATAGATAGGCAACCACCCGTGGCAGTAGACACATGGAAATAGTACGACTAGACCGCCAAAAGTCATCGGTAAGAGGTTTCGCCCTAAAGTTCTCCAAGAGAACCATCCTTGCGGGCCTGGTTCTATTTTTATCGGTTTCTTAATTTTTTCACACTTCCACTTTAAATAAACGGGGAAGAAAGAGATTTGACGGGGCACGAGATGAGGAAGATCGGTATCATTTCGGATACACACTTGAGGGAACCCCACCCTGGATTTAAAAAGATAATCGAATTGCATTTCAAAGATGTGGAAAAGATTTTTCATGCAGGGGACTTTGTGGACTGGAGCATCGCAGAGTATCTTTCAAGCCTGAAAGAGTTGGTTGCTGTTTGTGGAAACATGGATTTTCACGATATTCGGAAAGCATTTCCTGAGAAGAGGATTGTTGAAATAGAAGGGTTCAGGATCGGCCTGATCCATGGGGGAGGTTCTCCGTTCGGAATCGAGTCACGCATCCGAGGAGAATTCGACGAAGTGGATGTCATTGTTTATGGCCACACCCATACCCCGGCGAATCATCGAGACAAGAATATCTACTTTTTCAACCCGGGCTCCGCCACCCGCTCTTCCGTTAATCAAACCAGCCTCGGCATCCTGCACCTCGGAGAGATGCTAGAAGGAGAGATCATTAAAATCTGAGGCAACGTGACCCTTGTCCGTGCCTGCGCGCTGTAGCGCTACGGCGCGCAAGCGTGATTCGTGACCATTTCGCCCGTCTATCGGGGTGAAGGGTCGGTCGCTCCGGCGCTTAGGGTGCATTTTGTAAAGTCAATCTCCCGACGGCAGCCTTTGCAGGTATGCATCCTGTCAAATTCATCCGAGAAGATCTCAACTGCCTTTCCACAGCTCGGACATTTGCACATGAAAGATTTCAGATCTTTGAACTGCTCAAAACCTGGACAATGTCGTGGGATGCTCATAAAGACCTCCGATTTAAATGATGGACGACGAACAATGGACAATGAACGACGAACTTTAAACCAAACGTCAAAGCCGAATCCCATCTTTGCGAACTTTTTTCCCAAATGCGATAAGCTGTGCACCTAATTCTTCAGCTTCTTTGAGACACTCTTCAAAGCCATCTTTTGAAATATGGCCATCCTCCAAGATCTAATCTCCTTTAATCACAATGTTCCCAGAGCAAGCTGCGGGTGTCACAACTACCATTATGAGTTGAAAGATTATTTCTTTTCAAGTTCCTTCGAGACGATCGTTGAATCAGGATCAAAAGCGTCCTTTGATGATCGTCAATACCAGCCAGAACCAGCCAAAAAGAAAGGCCACTCCCCCAAAGGGAGTGATGGCTCCGAGCCATTTTATTCCTGTAGCCGCCAATAGATAAAGACTCCCTGAGAAGAGGAGGATCCCGATCATAAACCCCCAACCTGCGGTCGAAAAGGATGTGTCTTTAACGAGATATTGTAATATCCCCACTGCGAATAAAGCGATCGTATGAAACATCTGGTAAAGGACTGCTTTTTCGTAGATGGACTTTCCATAATCGTCCAGGACGTTTTTTAATGTGTGAGCCCCAAAGGCTCCAAGGGCAACACTAAAAAATCCAAAAATGGCGGCTGAGATGAGCCAGAACTTAACCATTCTATTTTACGGCCTTTAAGACGGCGATTGTGGCGCCCCAAGAACCTGCCTCGGGCGGAGCCAGTTTAAATGATTCAACAAGAGGACTCTTTTTGAGGAAGGAATGGACGATATTCATCTGGATACCTTTCCCTTTCCCATGGATGATGCGGACCTCCCTGAATCCTTTATTCTGGCATTCCAAGAGATATTCTTCTAAAAGAGAAGGGATCTCTTTGGGAGAGAAAGTGTGAAGGTCAATCCAATCCTCGATCGGAATCTGAACAGGCATCATCAAAGAATAGCATAGCGCATCGCGAAAAAAATTAACAATTTAAGGCTCAAAACTTAAAACTCATAACTCTTGCCTGGTAACTTCTAACTTCTTTTTGACCATCTTGAAAATCTTATGAAACATTGGCGTTGTGAGTCTACCGGTCTGAGTGTTTTGCTGGCTGGGATGGTAGGTGGTGATCAAGGTGATCATTTGGACTTTGGTAGGGAACGGTTTCAAACCGTTCCCTACAGGAGCCGGAACCGAATAAATTTTTCCGTGACCAAATGATAAAGAAGGAATCTCAACCCCCTTTTGTTTCAAAGACTTAAGGGTTTGTGCAAATGCAATCTGGCCGAGCGGGATGATGACTTGAACCTTCTTTAATAGGTCGAGTTCTTCTAAAAAGTACGGTCGGCAATTCTCAATTTCTTCCGGCAGAGGTTTATTTTTAGGAGGAGCACATCGAATCGTTGCCGTAATATAGCAATCGTCCAATTTGAAGCCGTCATTCCTCCGAAGGGAGTTAGGTTGATTGGCAAAACCGAACTGATAAAGTGTGCGAAATAACCATTCTCCACTCCGATCTCCTGTAAACATTCGACCTGTCCGATTCCCTCCTTGCGCAGCAGGAGCCAGCCCGACAACCAGAACCCGGGCGTTCGGATCTCCAAAACTGGGAAGAGGTTTTGACCAGTAGTCCCAGTCCTGATATCGCTTCGGTTTACGTTTCGACACTTCTCGAAGGTAGGCGACCAGCCGAGGACACTTACGGCATCGAATGACCCTTTCCTGAAGCTTTCTTAATTCAATTTCTGTTTTCATAACACCGATTCCCATTGCGCCTGTCTCCTACCCTACTTTATCTAACCATATCTCACTTCTAACTTTCAAGAGAATAATCGGACACCTTAGGAAGAACATTCCCGATCCTGCAATACCAGGATTCGAGGATCTATCTCGGTGGCATTTGGAGATATAAGTCGCAAAATACAGTTTTTTTCGCCGCAAAATACCGAATTCACCTTATTTCTTCTCTTGCATATTGGAGTAAATGTTAAGCAGCGAGTTTTCCTTTAGCCTAGGGCAAAGAAGGTGATCTCTATGTTTAAAAGCAGCCGACTGTCTCGAATTAAAGAAATGAAGCGACTTCAGGTGGTTATCGGAGTGGAAATCTTAGTCATCCTCGCCGGTGTCCTCCTCACCCTCCATCTCCACCATGAAAGCAAAACGGAAGTGCTTTCTCAATTTCGGGATCACCAGCTCGCACATATTCAGCACCTTGCCAATCAAATCGAATTCTTTTTCCGCGCTCGTTCACAGGAGTTACAAGTGCTTTCGTCATTGTTATCCCACGAGGCTGGTGACATGAAAGAGAAAAAAGCCGCTATCGAGGCTTACTCCAAA
Source organism: Thermodesulfobacteriota bacterium (assembly GCA_035625415.1). Classification (GTDB taxonomy): domain Bacteria; phylum Desulfobacterota; class BSN033; order BSN033; family UBA1163; genus UBA1163. The sequence goes on along the minus strand of DASPPQ010000139.1, from coordinate 13,026 downwards.
ATGGCAGAGCATGTTCAAACTATTTTTCTTTGCAATGGAAGGGGTAAAATTATCTATTCCACGGATAGCAATGCTATTGGCTTGGATTATGGGGAGAGAGAATTCTTTTCTTGGGCAAAGAAAAAGGAGAACAAAGGAAAAGTTTCTGGTTTATCCCTGTCCGAAGGCGACTCGTCAATATTTCTCCTTACAGTTCCCCTTTATCGGGATTCCTCCGACGAAAACCGCCCGGAACCGGGTGAGAAATTTGACGGCGTAGTCACAGTCGCAGTTGATTTGAAGAAATTTCTTGCCGATCGATTATATTTTTTGGCCCCCGAGATAAATGTGAATCAGGTATGGATTATGGACAAGGACGGAAAGCTGTTGCTCCAGTCTGGACATAGGGGAGTGGGGAAGCGAAATATTCATCAAGGAGTCGAAAGCTGCCAAGGGTGCCATAATTCGTTTGATCATGCTGAGAAAATTCTAAAAGCGAAACAGGGCACAGTAAATTATGAATTGAAAGGGGTTGCAAGGAAAATTGCCGCCTTTGCTCCCGTGGATTTTGGGGATATGTCCTGGGTTGTAGTGGTAAACTCGGCATACGATGAGGCGACGGCGGTTATAAGGAAAAGTTTGCGGGAGCATTTGGGCCTCTTGGGCATGGTTGTTTTAGCGGCGATCCTTGGTTCCGTAGTCTTGCTCCGAACCGACCGCTTGAAAGTACGGGCTGAAGAGGAAGCTAAGCACTTGCGGGAGAAACGAGCCTTGGAGGATAGGGTCCAACAGTCCGAAGCCCTCTACCGGACCATTGTTGAGAATGCCCACGACGCCATCTGGACGTTAGACACACAAGGCCACTTAACCTTCGTGAATAGGAGGGGGGAAGAAATCAGTGGCTACAACGTTTCAGAATTAATCGGGAAAGACTTCCAACTTCTGGTCCCCCCTGAAGATTTACCAAGAGCCAAGGACCTATTCCTTAACATCCTACACGGCAAGGTTGAGAGCTTTGAAGGAAGATTTTGCGCAAAAGATGGGACAATTCGTTTACTCTCAGTGAATGCGGTTCCTCTTTATGAAAACGGGACGGTTGTAGGCATGTTTAACATCGGGAGAGACATCACAGAGCAGAGGAATGCGGAGAAAGCACTCCGGGAATCGGAGAAGCAACTTCGGTATCTTTCATCGCAGCTCTTGACGGCGCAGGAAACAGAAAGAAGACGAATTTCGAGAGAACTCCACGACGAATTGGGAGGGGCTCTGAGCGTTTTGAAACTCCGGGTGAACTTCATTCGAAAGAAATTAGAGAGCGACCCTGTGATGGCCGAGGAAGAATGCAGAACCATTTCACAGTATATCAATCAAGTGATTGAAAATGTCCGGAGGCTTTCCCGGGATTTGTCTCCTTCCGTCCTTGAAGACGCTGGTCTCTTGGCTGCCATTCATTGGCTGATTACAAATTCCAAAACAGACCATAAAATTAAGATGATCCTTAATGTCGGGGACATCGACCAGCTATTTTCACGCGATGCACAGATTATCATTTATAGGATTCTTCAGGAAGCTCTTACGAATATAGTGAGGCATGCCCAGGCGAAGAATGCGTCTTTGACGATCGAAGGGCATGAGGACGAGGTTTCTTTTTCTGTAGAAGACGATGGAATAGGATTTGATGCACTTCGGGTCACTACGGTCAATCTCAATAAGGGGGGTTTAGGGTTAGCTATCATAGAGGAACGGGCACGAATGTTAGGAGGGTCTCTGGAAATATGGAGTGAAAAAGGGAAAGGCACGCGAATTACCTTTCGTGTCCCCTTGAAAAAGGGAGGAAGGGTGTAGTGGTAGTGGCCTCTTATCATATTGTATTAGCAGATGATCATGTTATGTTCCGACAGGGGCTAAAGAGGATTCTCGCAGAGAGATCCGATCTCGAAGTGATCGGAGAGGTCGGTTGTGGCCTGGAACTCCTCAAGCTCTTGGAAAAATTGGTCCCCGATTTGATCATTCTCGATATCTCCATGCCGAACCTCCGCGGGCTTGAAGCCATTCATGATATCAAGATGAACCATCCAAAGGTGAGGATATTGGTTCTGACCATGCATAAGGATAAGGAATATCTTCGTCTAGCGATCACGGGTGGTGCTGAGGGGTACCTCTTAAAAGAAGACGCAGATTCCGAACTTTTTTCAGCGATCGATATGGTCCGGCGGGGGAAGAAATACATATCGCCTGAGCTCTCTGAAGGGCTGGCGAAGGATTGGATAAAAGTGACTCGGGGAGACCAAAAGCCCTCCTTCGAGCCCGAGAGGCTGACCGTCCGCGAAAGGGAAGTCCTAAAGCTGATTGCAGAGGGAAAATCGAGTAAGGAGATCGGTGATGTCCTGTTCATAAGCGCCCGTACCGTCGAACATCATCGTGCCAATATCATGGATAAATTGAATCTGAAGAAGACCGCCGACCTCGTCAAATACGCCATCCAAAAGGGCTATGTCTAAGAAGGTTTCCATCCCAAATTTCAAATTGAAAAAACCTGATTCTTGATGGATTCATAAAAAGTCAACTGATGTGTTAGTGACGCAGTCCCTGGAGCCTCCAAAGAGTCTTCCGAAGTCATCTTCTGAAATTAGCACCAGTTAGAAGAGACCAGTTCTGATTCGGGGAAAAGAGTTTTTTTGGGGAGGCCCTTGATTGCGTGTCTGAAAAATACAGTGTTTCCCTACCTAAGAAATGTGTATTTTTGCCTATTCCATTTAGATAAAGAGTATAGGTAGCATGGGTTTTAGGGAGTGAATCAAGACAGGGAGAAATCTCGGTCTGCAGCCGAGTCCCAAAGGTCGAGGAGAAGCCGATCCTAGCTAGGCACAGAGTCGGCTTCTCTTTTTTGGGGTTGAAAAATCTATACGACAAGATTCTCTGTCTTCATTTTGCCCTTCACCTTAATTACAGGCATCGCCGTTGCCAGGGGCTATAAAGCGAGGAAGACGACAGGCGAACGTGAAGCCCGGGTGGAAATTGACAGAAGGCCTCCTGTCTTGGGTGATAACAATATTGAAAGTGCGGTAGGAAATGTCCAGGGTGAACCTATTATGGATGTAAAGATATTGGTAAATCATTATACGCTGCCGAATGGCGCCTGTGAATTACACGACTGGTGTCAAGTAAAAAGGGAGTAAAAAGAGAGAAATACGTGGCGAAGATGAATTTCGTCATGTCGGGCCCCTGGATCATCGGCACCAAGATGAATGCAGGATGAAAGATATCCGCAACAAAGTTCAAAATTAATACCCAACAAGTTTACGTACTTGAAGAAAGGGGGTGAAACAGAAAGAAGGAGATTCAAGAAGTTCAAAGACCATATTGGCCAAGAAAGTAGCGAGGAGATAAAGGTCTTCTGTTGGTGGAAGAGAGAGAGGAGGCAAAATATGAGAGTTACAAGACGACAATTTTTGAAGGGAGCGGTCATAACGGGGGCAGGGTTTGCCCTGCCTATTGGGTTCGGCATCCGCAGTGCGTATCCGTTCGCCCAAAGCCCCACGAACATCCGAAAGTTTGTCACCACCTTGCCCGGTTTGACTCCTGCTGGAGCCAACAACATCGGGCAGTATATTCCGCTGGCCACAAAACACACCGTACCATTCGCGGGCAAACAAACCGACCTTTACGATGTCGTGGTGTCGAAATTTAGCGAAAAGATGCATCCCGATCTCACAAACCCAACTCATTTTTTCGGGTACTCTGACCTTTTCACGCTTGACCGGAAATATCTGGGTGGGGCAATCGTAGCCACGAGGGGGACGCCTGTTCTCCTCAGCGTTACGAACCTACTCCCCCCCAACCACATCCTACCGGTTGACCCCACCATCATGGCGGGACCTGGTTTAATGGTGGGTGACCTGCCGTTCAACCGAATCGCTACCCACTTGCACGGCGGCCTTACCCCGTGGTTCAGCGACGGCACACCCTTCCAGTGGTTTACTCCGCTCGGGAAGCACGGTCCCAGTTTTATGAATGTCCCCGGCACGCCTTCGATCCCTGGCACAGGGACCTATTATTACCCCAACGATCAGAGCGCCAGGTTGGTGTGGTACCATGACCACGCTATCGGCATCACGCGCCTCAATGCGTACGCGGGGATCGCCTCCGCTTACATCATCACGGATGCCTTCGAGACGTTTCTGCTCAACCAGGGGCTCCTTCCTGATCTCGTCGGGGTTCCGCTGATTATCCAGGACAAGACGTTCTTTGACCCCGCAAGCGATCCCAATTATCCGGTCAGCGGGGCAAAACCGGGCGACCTGTGGTACCCGCATGAGTATGAAGCAAATATCCTTCCTCCCTTCCCTCCGGGGACGCCTAACCCGAAGGGGAGGTGGGATTATGGCCTCACTGTCACTCCGCCCTCAACGGGCATAAAGACGCCGTTGCCTGCGATCTCCGTGGTGCCTGAGTTCTTCGCCGACACGGCTATGGTCAACGGCGCCCCTTACCCGGTGCTTAATGTGACGGACAAGACCTTCCGGTTTCGGATCCTGAACGGCTCTCAGGCCCGGTTCTGGCACCTCAACCTTTACTATGAGAGCTCAACCACGCCCGGCGAACCTGATCTCACCAAGCCCGGCCCGGCCATGTACCAGGTCGGCACGGAAGGCGGTTTCCTGCCGGCGGTGGCGATACACGACAACACGACACCTATTCCAATGGTTAATGCAACGGACGCCAATCCTGACGGACCCTTCAACCTCTTACTGGCCCCCGCGGAGCGCGCCGACGTCCTCATCGACTTCAGTGGCCTGAATGGCAAGTCTTTCATCCTGTACAACGACGCGCCGGCACCGTTCCCGGGTGGAGACCCACGAAACGACTATTTCACGGGTGATCCGAACCAGACCGCAATTGGTGGTGCACCCAGCACCGTAGCAGGCCACGGACCCAACACCCGGACCATCATGAAGATTGTAGTGGGCTCTGGTTCGCCGAACTTTTCGCTGGACCAGACCTGGCTGAACAAAATGAACATGGCCTTAGCCAATAACTTCTCCCACGGCAATCCGGCGGTGCCCCCGCAGCAGGATCCGCCTCTCAACCCCGCAGGATTGACGCCATTGAACAAAACCCTTAATGAGGATTTTGACGACTACGGCCGCTTGCTCCAAAGAGGCGGAACGGACACGCCGTTCATTAATAATCAAGGGGGGACCACATTCGGAAGGGATTACATCAGTGCGCCCACAGAGACGGTATCGGCGGGAGAAATCCAGGTCTGGGATTTCTACAACAACACGGGGGATACCCACCCCTGGCACTTCCACCTGGTCAATGTCCAAGTAGTAGGGAGAGGAATCTTCGCCTCTACCACAGATAGCTTTGGTTTCCCCGTACCTACTTTTGGAACTTTCACTGACTTAAATGGCACCCCTGACCAACTCACCCCGCCAGATCCCAACGAAAGGGGGTGGAAAGAAACTGTCCGGATGAACCCCGGAGAGGTCACGCGGGTGATCATGCAGTTCAAACTGCCGCAGCTTCCTACTAAAGCCATGCGCAACGCCGTCAGCCCCAGGACCGGCGGCCATGAGTACGTACATCACTGCCATATTCTGGAGCATGAGGAACACGACATGATGCGCCCCTTGATCGTTTTTTAATAGAAATGATCAAATTTGGGGGAGCTCGTCATCGGCATCGACAAACCTATTTGCCCCGGCGCTCAGGCAACGGGCTTCTGGGAACCAAAGCCCCGCACGATCGTGCGGGGCTTGTTTTTCGTTAAAAATGGGGACATGTCCTGTATCTTCGCTGTGTGCTCTGCGCGTTAGCGATAATCTAATTAAAAGGAGGAAACTATGTTTGGAATTGGAATGCCGGAGTTAGTGGTTATTCTGGTTATTATCATGATCATTTTCGGTGCCAATAAACTTCCTCAGATAGGTTCGGGATTGGCAAATGGGATCCGGAACTTCAAAAAGGGCATTGATGGAAAAGAGGAGAGTGACACCACCCCGAAAAAAATTGAGCAGAAGTGAATTAAACTTACCAGAAAAAGTTTCTTCAAACCTCCTTACTCCTACCTCAAAAGGGTTTTCATCTTTTGACAGCTGTCCTTTTTCTTGTTAAAAATAATTGATAATGACCCCTCCCTAAGAGATGAAACATGAAAGAGGTGACGGATGCCGACCTATTCCCACTCTCAGCTTTCCACCTATGAAACCTGCCCCCACCAGTACAAACTCGCCTATATTGACAAGGTCGAAGTCGAGACAGAAGGCATTGAAGCTTTCATGGGCTCAAGGGTTCACGAAGCCTTGGAGAAGCTCTACCGGGATCTGAAAGTGATCAAACTGAACGCCTTGGAAGAGCTCCTCCACTTCTACCACCAGAGTTGGGAAAAGAATTGGAATGGCCTGATTCAGATCATACGTAAGGAATACAGTGCTGAAGACTACCGCCGTCTGGGAGAAAAATGTATCACAGATTATTACAAGCGTTATTACCCCTTCGATCAGGGAAAAACCCTGGGCCTCGAAGAGTACATCTATTTTCCCCTGGAAGAAGAAAAGGGTTATTGGATCCGGGGGTATATTGATCGCGTGACCTTGGTGGATAGTTCTATTCTCGAAATTCATGATTACAAAACCTCTAACAGGCTTCCGACAAAGGAAAGTGTCCAGTCAGACCGGCAGTTGGCTTTCTATCAAATGGGGGTGGCAGAAAAGTGGCCGGGTGTCCAGGAGGTCAGACTGGTCTGGCACTACCTCACATTCGATTCCGAGATCCATTCCTCAAGAACAACTGATCAACTCCATCAACATCGGAAAGAAGCGTTAGAACTCATCCAGAGGATCGAAACGGACAGACAATTCCTTCCCAAAGAGGGGCCTCTTTGTGATTGGTGCGATTATCAAGGGTTCTGCCCACGGAGGAAACATCTGATTACGGTGGGGAGTCTTCCGCCTAATGAATATCTGGATGAGGAAGGCGTAGTCTTGGTCAACCGTTATGTGGAGTTGAAAGAAAAGAAAACAATATTGAACGAAGAGATTGACGCCGAATTGGCCAAGATCGAAGATGCTCTCTATGCCTATGCTCAGAAGGAAGAACTTGAGGCGATTTTCGGAAGCGACCATGTCGCGAAGATTAAGATTGAGACGAAGGAGAAATACCCCTTAAAGGGAGACCCCAACCGAAGAGTATTGGACGAAGTGATCAAGAAGGCGGGGAAGTGGATGGAGGTTTCTGATTTAAACCCCTGGATGTTGGCAAGAATCATGAGCCGAGGAGGTTGGCCTCCTTCCTTGGTGAGCAAGGTGAAGGAATTTTCGACCGTGGAGGAAATCCGATCCATTGTGATCTCGAAGCTGAAGGAAAGAGAATAGTTTTTGAAAAATCTAAAGCACGAAATAGGAAACAAGCACCATTGCCAAAATACAAATGACCGAAGGAGAACGGTACCTCTGGAATGTCATTCCTGCGGAAGCAGGAATCCAGGTTGAAGAGACTGGATTCCGGATCAAGTCCGGAATGACTCTCTATCGGGGCTCGCAGTTTATTTTTTTGAAATTCGAGTTTTGGATTGTTTCGAGCTTCGATATTCGGATTTCGAGCTTATGAGTATCCGACAGACTATATAATATGCAGAGGCGAAACCTATGAATATCCACGTTGAAAAAGCCAAACCAGAGAAATTTCCCTGTGAACTTCTTCTGCTTTTTTCTTTTGAATCTCCTAAGGGGTTAGAAGGTCCCGTCCAGAGTGTGGATCTGGAGTGGAAAGGATTTATTTCAACTCTGATAAAACAGGGAGATTTTAAGGGAGAGTTATTCGAATGCCATCTCCTTCACACCCAGGGTGCTCTCCCTGCCCAAAGGGTGCTTCTGACCGGCCTCGGCAAAAAAGGAGAGTTCAATTTAGAGAAATGGCGAGGCGCTGCGTCGAAAGCCGGACAGTTCATCCGGAATGCCGGGATTAAACAGCTTGCTTTCCCGATAAAGAAATTTGATGGCTATTCAGAAGAAGAGCTGGCTGAATCTTTCGTGACCGGGCTTCTCCTCGGTGTCTACCAGTTCAATGAATTTAAGACGCTCGAACGAGAAAAGATTAAAGAGATAGAAGAGATGATACTCGTTGCAGAGAAAAACACGGAAGTCAAACTGATCGAGAGCGGTCAGAGAGCTGGACAAATTATTTCAGAGGCGGTCTACCTGGCGAGGGATCTGGTCAACGGACCCAGCAATGATGTGACCCCCACTTTTTTGGCTGAAAAAGCCAAGAAGATTGCGAAAGATTATGAAATGGCGATTCAGGTATTGGAAGTGGGTGAAACAGAGTCGATGGGCATGGGGGCTTTTGTCGCGGTGGCCAAAGGAAGCCAGGAACCGGGGAAGTTTATTGTTCTGGAATATAATAAAGGAAAAGGGTTAGATACCATCGCGTTGGTAGGAAAGGGAATCACCTTTGATAGTGGGGGAATTTCAATCAAACCCTCGGAGAATATGGAGCGGATGAAAGACGATATGTCCGGAGCTGCTGCGGTCTTGGCCACCCTGCAAGCTGCCTCCAAGCTCCAACTTCCTCTCCATCTGGTTGGGATCATGCCGGCAACGGAAAATCTTCCGAGCGGAAAGGCCTGCAAACCTGGTGATATTTTAAAGACCCTTTCGGGGCAGACTGTAGAAGTGATCAGTACTGACGCGGAAGGGAGACTAATTCTTTCGGATGCCCTTACCTATAGCGCCCGGTATCAGCCAAAGGCGATCATAGACCTCGCCACATTGACAGGAGCGTGCGTGATTGCCTTGGGAGATTATGTGATTGGAGTTTTTGGCAATGACGATGTCCTTTTAAAGCGGGTGGAGGAGGCCTCCTCTAAGACAGGAGAAAAGGCCTGGAGATTACCTCTCTGGGATGAGTATCTTGAATATCTGAAAAGTGATTCAGCTGATTTCAGGAATGTGGGAACACGAGCGGCAGGAGCAATCATTGGGGCGATCTTCTTGAGCAAATTTGTCGGAAAAATTCCATGGATTCATCTCGACATTGCTGGACCTGCATCGATTGAAAAGGAGAGGCCTTATATCCCGCGCGGGGGCACCGGAGCCGGCGTAAGATTGCTTATTCAGATGCTCAGGGATTGGAAGTAATTTTAAAATTCGAAGCACGAAATCCGAATTCCGAAACAAACTCAAATGACCCAAGCACAAAATTCAAAACTGGGAAAAATTGTTTTGAAAATTTGAATTTAGGATTTGTTTCGAATTTTGATATTCGGATTTCGAATTTTAGGATAACGAGTTAAGGCAATTTGATATGAAAGCGTCAGACGATCAGTATCCTTTCTTGAAGGCATGCCGAAGGCAACCGACAGAGTATACGCCCATCTGGCTGATGCGCCAGGCGGGACGTTACCTGAAAGAATATCGGGCGCTCCGGAAGAAACATTCTTTCCTGGACATGTGCAAGAATCCTGAGCTTGCGGCGCAGGTGACGCTTCAGCCGGTTGACAAGTTTAAGCTCGATGCAGCTATTGTTTTTTCAGATATCCTCATTCCTTTGGAGCCGATGGGGGTGGAATTTGAGTTCGCCAAGGGGGAAGGCCCCGTCTTTCATCATCCCCTCCGGGAGAAGAAGGATATGGAGAGACTGAGGGTCTTCGATCCAGAAGAAGAAAATTCTTTTCTCATGAAGGCGATTCGAATTGTCCGGAAGGAATTGGAAGGAAGGGTCCCTTTGATCGGATTCTCCGGTGCTCCTTTTACTCTCGCGAGTTACGTCATCGAGGGGGGGCATTCGAAGAATTACGCTCTCACCAAAAGCTTGATGTACCAAGACCGTCCCACATGGGATTCCCTGATGGAGAAGATTTCGGAGGTACTCATACGATACCTGAAAGCCCAGATTCGTTCGGGTGTCCAGGCGATTCAGGTCTTCGACTCCTGGGTGGGGTGCTTGAGCCCGGGCGATTATGAAGAATATGTCCTTCCTTATTCGAGGAAGGTTATGGATGGTGTTGATAAGAACGTCCCTCTTATCCATTTCGCTACGTCCAATTCGACACTTTTGGAGTTAATGAAGCGGGCAGGAGGAGATGTCATCGGAGTGGACTGGCGGGTGGATATTGACGAGGCCTGGGCGCGTCTTGGGCATGATGTGGCGATTCAAGGAAACCTCGACCCCGTTGTTCTTTTGGGTCCAGTCGATTTGATCGAGAAGAATGTTAAGAAGATCCTTGATAGGGTAAAGGATCGACCCGGTCATATCTTCAACCTTGGCCACGGACTCCTTCCAAATACTCCACCCGATCATGTGGCTGCGTTGATAGAGGCGGTCCATCGATATAGTTCCAGAAGATGAAATCCCCATTACCAAATTCCAAATACCAAGTCAATTTCGATAACCAATGACCCATCAATTTTGGATGCTTGGAATTTGGATACTGGTGATCGTTTGATGATTGGGGTTTGGAAATTGGTTATTTCTTAGACCCACCACTTGAACGTTGCAGATAGAAAATAGCGGCAACGCATACCTAGAGGTTCGCGTGAAAGCCATTCTCCTTTTGGCCTTTGGAGGACCCCGGTCTCTTGACGAAGTGGAACCATTTTTGACCCGCCTCTTTAGAGGTAGGAAACCTTCTCCCGAACAATTGGAAAGGGTCACGGAGCGATATCGACTGATTGGAGGGAGTTCGCCTCTGCCAGAGATTACAATCAATCAAGCAAAAGCTCTGGAGGACAGTCTGAATGCACAGGGCTACGCGTTCAAATCCTACGTGGGGATGCGTTACGGATATCCTCTGATTGAAGAGACGTTGAGAAAAATTCTCGACGACGGAATCCGAGAGGTCGTCGCTCTCCCCATGACACCTTTTCGATCCCGCGCAAGCACAGGGGCGTACTTGGAAGAAGTGAATCAAGTTAACAAGAACCTGAGAGAGAAGATAGAGGTTTCTTTTGTCGAGGGATGGCATCTGCATCCTCTCTTTCTCGGGGCGATTCGGGAGAAGATTGAGGAAGGGTTGATGCAGTTTACTCCGGAAGAGAGAAAAAGGGTCCACCTCATTTTCTCTGCACATAGCCTTCCGAATTCTCTCATCATAAATGATCCTTACGTCAACGATATGGAGGAGACTGTAAAAGAAGTGATTAAAAGGATCGAACCCTTGCCTTGGCGTATTGCCTTTCAGAGCAGAGGGATGGGGCCAGAGGAGTGGTTAGGTCCGGATGTGGAATCAGTTTTAGAGGAACTTTCGAAGAAGAAAATTCGGGAAGTCCTAATCGTCCCTATCGGGTTTGTGTCAGACCACATAGAGATTCTTTATGACATTGATATTCTTTACCGGGATAAGGCAAGATTATTTGGAATGCAGTTGAAGCGTCCCCCTTCTCTCAATTTCTCTAAGCGGTTTATTGAAGCTCTTGCGGCGATTGTCGAAGAAAATATTAAGGGGATCAAGGATTCTGGGGCATGAGAGGTCTAGTCAAAATTTTGTGCAAATTTATTAAATGCTTGAATCCTCGGTCCCTTGACTCCTACGGTATAGGAAACCCATGAAGCGAATCCTCATTATTGGCGGCGGCGTTGCCGGGCTTGGAGCGGCATTCAAAGTCAGGCGAGCCGCATCCGAGTGCCACGACGTCGAGTTTGTTCTCCTTGAAAAGGACAAGCGTCTCGGTGGCAAAATTCAAACGGAGATGGTACCGGATCCCTCGGAGCAGGGGAGATTCGTCGTAGATGGTGGTCCGGACTGTTTTTTGACGGAAAAACCGGCCTGTCACCGCGTCGCCAAGCTTACAGGGATCTTCGATGACGAATTGCCGACCGACGACTCCCGGAGGCGCACGTGGATTCTGTCCCGTGGCAAACTTCATCAGATGCCGGACGGCGTGATGATGTTCGCGCCCACGAAGTTTGTGCCCTTTGCCACGACCGGCCTCTTTTCATGGCCCGGCAAGATCCGGATGGGAATGGACCTCTTCATTCCGCGGAAGAAAGTCGCTTCGGGCGAGTTCAACGACGAGACACTTGAGAGTTTTGTGGTCCGACGAATGGGGCGGGAGTGCCTCGATCGGCTCGCGGAGCCTTTGGTCGGAGGCGTTCACGCGTCCGACCCAAAACGGATGTCCCTTGCGGCGACCTTCCCGCGTCTTCTCGAAATGGAGCAAGATTACGGGTCGCTGTTGAAAGCCTTTATCGCCATGCGCCGCAAGGTTGAAGAGATGCGGCGGAAGTACCCGGCCAAACCGGGCGAAAAGCCCCGTACGTTCTTCACCTCTTTCGTGAATGGTATGCAGCAACTCACGGACAGTATGGCCGATGCTGCCGGCCGGGAGAGCATCCACACCGGCGTAACTGTCACCGGGCTCGAGCGCACCGCTGGAGATGGATGGCGTGCCTTGTTCTCTGACGGTTCCTCTATCAATGGAGATGCGGTCATCGTTGCCACCGAGTCATGGACTGCTGAGCCGCTCATCCGCCCGCATGATGGGACCGTTGCAGATGCCCTCGCAGCCATACCCACCTCTTCCTCGGCAACGGTTTCGATCGCTTTCAACGAGAGCGAGGTCGGTTTCGATCTGAACGCGTTTGGAGTCCTCTGCCCACTTGTGGAGGGCCGTGCCCTCATGGCAGCGACCTATTCCTCTACAAAGTGGCCCGGCCGCGCACCAAGGGAAAAGGTGTTGCTTCGCGGGTTTGTCGGAGGACCGCACAACCAGGAGATTTTGAAGCGTTCGGATAAAGAGCTCGTTGAGACGGTGCTCGCTGAGTTTCATGAAATCTTAGGTCTTAACCCTTTTGCAAAGCCGCTCTTCCATCGGGTGTTCCGATGGCACCTCGGCATGCCGCAGTACACACTCGGGCACCTCGACCGAATTATCCTCATTGAGAATCGTAGTGCCCAGATCCCAGGCCTCGCCCTTGCAGGCGGTAGCTACAGGGGGGTGGGTGTTCCCAATTGCATCGAAAGTGGCGAGCGGGCTGTCTCGAAGATACTCGGTGAGTGGGGTATCGACCTCACAGAGGACCACGCCGAGGAAAAACGGTATT
>DASPPQ010000138.1:0-27532 GCA_035625415.1 Thermodesulfobacteriota bacterium | reverse complement strand
GTCGTATCGAGCCCCCGGTATCCGTACCCAGAGCAGCCATACATTCATCACCCGCCACGGCCGCCGCCGAACCACCACTTGACCCTCCCGGAATCCGTTCGAGGTTCCAGGGATTATGTGTGATTTGGAATCCTGAGTTTTCTGTCGAGGAGCCCATGGCGAATTCATCCATGTTGAGCTTTCCCAGAAAAACGGCATCCCTCTCTTTGAGTTTTCTGATCACGGTCGCGTCATAAAACGGAACATAACCTCCTAAAATCTTGGAGGCGCACGTGGTCTGAATCCCTTTCGTGCAAAGAATATCCTTTAGGCCAAGCGGAATGCCAGCAAGATCTCCAATCCCTTCTCCCTTAACAATCTTCCGATCCACTTGATCAGCCTGTCGAAAAGCCTGTTCCTCGGTTAGAAGAAGATAGGCCTTAATCTTCCCCTCCAACTCTCTAATACGCCGGTAGACAGCCTCCGTAGCCTCTCTGGAAGTAACCTCTTTTTTAACTAAAAGATCGTGCAGTTGATGAACGGTCAATTGATGGAGTTCCATCCCTACTCCACAAAATTCGAAATCCGAATGTCGAAATCCGAAACAAATCCTAAATTCAAATTTTCAAATTACCCATACTTCTTGATTTTGTTCTTTGGTCATTCGAGATTGTTTCGAGTTTCGTGCTTCGTGCTTCGGGTTTCTTGTTTATTCGATGATCCTCGGCACCTTAAAGTGTCCGTCTTGTTCATCGGGCGCAATGGCTAACACCTCTTCTTGTGGAAACGAAGGTTTGGCTTCATCTTCCCTAAAGACATTGTGGATGGGGATCGCATGGGAAGTAGGCTCCACTCCAGAGGTATCAAGCCTATTCAATTGTTCCATGTAGGTGAGGATTTGCTCTAACTGGTTTCCGAAGGTCACCTTTTCCTCTTCGGACAACTCAAGGCGGGCCAGCCTTGCGACTTTTTCGATATCCATCTTCATTCTTGTGTCCCCCTAAGCAGGTTCTCCTATCATCTCTTTTATTTTATTCAGGCTTTCTTCTAATCTCTCACGTTGGCTGCGGAATTCCGTCGCTTTTTCTTTCGTCTCTTCAACAATCTCCGGGGGGGCCTTAGAAAGGAACTGCTCGTTGGAGAGCTTTTTCAAAACGAACGTGCTCTCTTTATCAATTTTCGCTATTTCCTTTTGCAGCCTTCTCGCCTCCTCTTCCATCCGGGACCGTTCCATGGGGACAAAGATTTCAACCCCTCGGACAGCCACAAAAGCGCTGTAAAGTGGTTTCTCAAGATTCTTGCCGAATTCAAAAGCCTCTACCAGAGCGAGCGACTGAATAAAGGATTGATGTTCACGGAGTCTTTTCTCTACCTCCCTATTCTTTGTGCGGAAGAGAGCTGTGATCCGTTCTCCCGGGGGAAGGTTCATTTCTCCCCGAATGTTCCGAAGTCCGTTGGTCACTTCAATGATCAGTTCCATCTCATCGGCCACGGATTCATCATCGTATCCCTCGTCCGGTGCTGGAAATTCGGAAACCATGATCGATTCATTCTCTCTTCGCTGGGGAAGCTGTTGCCAGATCTCTTCTGTAATAAATGGCATAAAAGGATGGAGCAACCTGAGAACAGCATCCAGGACCTCTGAGAGCGTTCGTTTGGTAAGCTTTTGCCTCTTCTCATCCCCTTCTTGATAAAGATAGAGTTTTGCCAGCTCGAGATACCAATCGCAGAATTCGTGCCAGATAAACTGATACAGGGCATTGGAGGCTTCGTTGAATTTGTAATCTTCCAACGACTCCCGGACATCCCGTATAACCTGATTTAACCTTCCCCGGATCCAGCGGTCCGGAAGATTAAACTCTCTGACAGGAACCGCGCCAGTTTTTTCTTCGACATCGGATTCTCCAAGATTCATCAGGACAAAGCGTGACGCATTCCAGATCTTATTAACAAAGTGGCGGTAGCCTTCGGTCCTCGACTCTGAAAGTTTTAGGTCACTCCCGGGCATGGTCAGCGCCGCCAGCGTAAAACGAAGAGCATCCGCCCCAAAGCGGTCGATGAGGTCAAGGGGGTCGACCACATTTCCACGGGTCTTCGAATATTTTTCGCCCCTCTCGTCTCTGACCAAACCATGGATATACACGTCCCTGAAGGGGACCTCACCCATAAACTTCAGGCCCATCATCATCATCCTGGCCACCCAGAAGAAGAGGATGTCGAATCCGGTTACCAGGACAGACGTGGGATAGAAACGTTTCAGCAACTTCGTCTGCTTTGGCCATCCCAAAGTGGAAAAGGGCCAGAGGGCAGAACTGAACCAGGTATCCAAAACATCGGTCTCAGGGGTCAAATGATCGCCGTCACATTTTGAGCAAGAGGCGGGTGTCTCCTTGGACACGATGACTTCCCCGCATCGATCACAGTACCACGCCGGGATACGATGCCCCCACCAAATCTGCCGAGAAATGCACCAATCCCGTATATTCTCCATCCACTCAAAATAGGTCTTCTCCCAGACTTCAGGAATGATTCGGGTCCGGCGATCTCGAACTGCCTCGATGGCTGTCTTGGCCAAGGGCTTCGTCCTGACAAACCATTGAAGAGAAAGGTTCGGCTCCACGATCGTCTTGCAGCGATAACAGTGGCCCACCACATGCCGGTAGTCCTCCGTCTTTAACAACACCCCATCCCGCTCGAAGTTTTGGACGATCTTTTCTCGACACTCAAAACGATCGATCCCTCGATAAGGGCCCGCATTCTCATTCATTCGGCCCGCTTCATCAATCACCTTGATCTGTTCCAGGCCGTGTTTCAAGCCGATTTCAAAATCGTTGAAATCATGCGCCGGGGTGATCTTCAGGCAGCCCGTTCCAAACTCGACATCAACATAGGGGTCCCCAATGACGGGAATCTCCCGATCGACCACCGGAAGGATGACTTTCTTCCCGATCACCTCCTGATAACGTTTATCCTCCGGGTTGACTGCCACAGCCGTGTCCCCGAGCATCGTCTCCGGCCGCGTGGTTGCTACAACGACAAACCGTTCACTTTCTTTGAAAGGATACTTGAGATGATAGAGTTTTCCTAAGACCTCTTGATGCTCCACTTCGAGATCGGACAAAGCGGTCTGGCATCGGGGGCACCAATTGATGATGTAGTAACTTCGGTAGATCAGGCCTTCCTGATAGAGGCGAACGAAGACTTCTTTGACCGCTTCCGAGAGGCCTTCGTCCATTGTAAATCGCTCACGGCTCCAGTCGCAAGAAGCCCCCAGTTTCTTCAACTGGCCGATGATGGTTCCGCCGGATTGTTCTTTCCACTTCCAAACCCTCTCAATAAATTTTTCTCTGCCCAGAGAGTGTCGGTCGAGCCCCTCCTCCAAGAGCTGCTTCTCCACAACGTTCTGAGTGGCAATGCCCGCGTGGTCCGTCCCCGGCATCCAGAGGACATTGTAGCCCTCCATCCTCTTAAATCGAATCAGAATGTCTTGGAGCGTATTGTTTAATGCGTGTCCGATATGAAGGACACCGGTGACATTCGGGGGCGGGATAACAATAGAACAAGCCTTTCGTTCTGAATCTTCATCGGCCCTGAAATAACCGTGCTCCTCCCAATAACGATACCATTTGTCCTCCACCTGGTGGGGATCATAAGATTTGTCCAAAACCTTTGAGGCCATTGAGGCACCCTTCGTCCTCCCTATTCCTTTTCTCCCTTCTGAAGGCGCTTGAGCTCTTCTTGTATCGCCTTCTCAGCCAGATCCGGGACGATCTCTTTCACCATCCTCTCAATCCTTTCAGCCGTGAGACCGATAATATGCTGGGTCATGATTGGAAGGACCTTTGTAATGAAATCGCCTACCATATCCTGAACCCCTTTTGCGATAACCTCTTCCAGATGTTTGTCAACCACTTTCACCAGAGGGCTCCCTTCCCCGATATGTCTGCTCATCTCACTCACCAGGGGTTTGACCTCATCCTTGAAAATTCTCGGAACTTCGAGGTCTTCAAACTGAATCTCTTCGATTTCGACCTCTTTCGGTCTGACCTTCTTCGGCTCCCCGATCCCGCCAATCTCTTCCTCTTTCACCATCTCTTCCAAGAATTCCTCCAGAAATTCCTCTTCGGGCAGCTCTTTCAGTTCCTCTTCCTCCACCAGTGCCTCTAGGGGAATGGGTTCTTCCGAGATCTTTTTCTTAGGTTCTTCTACAAAAAGAGGCTGGAGTTCTTCCTCCTCTATAGACTCATCTACAGGGATGGCTTCTTCCGAGACCTTCTTCTTACGCTCCTCCACAGGAAGGGGCTGCAGCTCTTCCTCCTCCGGAGACTCGTCTATAGGGGTAACTTCTTCTGAGATCTTTTTCCTGAATTCCCCGGTAAAAACAGGCCGTGGTTCTTCCTCCGGCAACGCAGTTCTTGCCTCCTTTCGAGAGGGCTCCCCGAATTTGGAGAAGTCAAGATATTCTTCAGAAGGCTCCTCCGTCTTGAAGGCCTTCTCTTCTGCGTATTTCACTTCTTTCTCAGAAGGCCACTCCTGTTCTAAGGAGGGTTTAAGTTGTTCCACCTTTCCGAGAATCTCTTCCAATTCGATTTTTTCGAAGAGTTCCGTATCGGGCCGGGTTTCTTCTGGCGGCCTCTTTCTCCCGATCGGAAAGTCTATCTCTCCGGTTTCCTTCACGGGAGGAGGGGACTGTTCTCTCTCCAGTGGTTTTTCGTCAAATTCAAGCCTTTCCCACGACTCCAAAGGGTTCATCTCACCAAAGGATTTTTCTTTTTCTGGAGGGACAAAATTTTCGATGCTCATCCTGGGTTCGGGTTCGCTCACGACATCGACCAATTCGATGATCTCGTCCTCCCCCTCCCCTGTTTCATCTAACAAGAAGTCCTCTGGCTTTTCAGAAGCCATCTTCCCCTTCTTTCCGACCCCCTTCTCTTCCACCAGGTGGTCCACCAGATTAAGAACCTCCATTTCGTTGAGAGGTTTTGAGATCACCCCATCTGCCTGCGAGCGCTTCCGGTCTTTATCCGTAATCTCATCAAATATACCGGACACGAGAATGAAAGGGATGTGTTTGAACTCCGGATTCCCCTTGATGGCTCCGCATAATTCCAACCCCCCCATTTCACGAAGACCCGTACCCGAGGCAATGATCATATCCGGCTTAAAAAGTTTTGCCCGGAGAAGGGCATCCTCCCCGCTCTCCGAAAACACGAGGCGGTAATCAGTAGTTCCAAAAATTCTTTGAAACTCCTCCTGATCGGCCTTGTCCGAATCTGCGATTAGAATTTCCTTTGCCACCATCGGGTCTCCTGTCTGCAGCCGGAGAGGGCGGATTACAATTCCTTGAATTGTAATTTTCTATCACAAGGAGCCTGGAATGTCAAGAAAATCGCAGCTTTTGTGTAATGCCTCGGATTCATGGTCAAAGAACCTATCCTCAGGATCGGGGGGGCCTCTCCAGAGAAAACTTGAAGCGGCACCTTCAATACTTAAGCCAGGCGGTTTATACTGTAAAAATGGCCTCGTCAGAAGTACACGCCAATGATCCACTCCTCAATGATCCGCTTTTCAAGGTTTCGGAAGGGAGACTACCCCGATCAATCGATCCGAGACTGAGGGGTTACTCTTTTACCCACAAAACGATCGACAAGGGGTTGGAGATCGACGCTGAGATCATAGTCGACCCTCACCGTAGGCTGATCGATTCTGATCTTTCTTCTCAAGTCCATCGGGGTAGCGATGACCACGGCATCACAAACGCAGCGACGGATGGTGTCCTCGAGGTCCTTAATCTGTTGCTCCGAATAACCCATGGCTGGAAGCACCCGACCGATATGGGGGTATTGCTCATAGACCTCCTTAAGGGAACCTACTGCATGGGGTCTCGGATCGACCAATTCTCCGGCCAACTTCTTCGAAGCGGAGGCACCCGCGCCGTCAGGCATCCCGCCATGCGTGATGGTGGGACCATCTTCGACGACCAAGACTCTTTTGCCCACAATTCTCTCCGGATAGTCTAAGTGAGTGACAGACGAGGCTTCCAAGACATCCGCCCCGGGATTCGTCAGAGAAATATTTCTTCGAATCTTTCTTAAGGACTCCTCACTCCCCTCGTTCACTTTTGTAATGATAACGAGGTTAGCCCTCCTCAAGTTCACCTCTCCCGGATAGTAAAGCTTTTCGTGGCCCGGCCGCAGGGCATCCACAAGAACAATCTCCAGATCCGGATTGATAAACGGGAAATCATTGTTTCCTCCGTCCCAGACAATCACCCGAGATTCCCGTTCGGCTGCCGCCAACACCCGCTCATAATCCACGCCTGCATAGACGGGAATTCCCATCTTAACGAGAGGCTCGTATTCCTCTCTCTCTTCGATGGTGCAAGTCTCCTCCTCCACATCCCTCATGTCAAAGAATCGGAAAACGGGTTTGAAGCTACAATAAGCCATCGGATGACGGATGACAGAGACCTGAAGACCTTTCTTTTTTAGCAACCAGGCCAACTTTCGAGTGATGACCGACTTGCCGCAGCCTGTCCTGACGGCGCAGACGGAAATGACCGGCACCCGACTCTTAATCATCGTCTCCCTCGGCCCGAGAAATACGAAATCTTGACCCTTAGAGAGCACCAAAGAGGCCTTATCCATCACTTGATCATGGGAAACATCACTATAGGAAAAAATGACTTGGTCCACCGCATATTCCGAGAGCAACCGAAGAAGTTCCTTTTCCAGGTAGATGGGAATTCCTTTGGGATAACGGGGTCCCGCAAGCGCTCGGGGATAGATTCGATCGGCAATGAACGGAATTTGGGTAGCAGTGAAAGCCACGACGCGGTAAGAGGGGCGCTTTCTAAAGTAGGTGTTGAAATTATGGAAATCCCTTCCACCCGCCCCCAGGATGATCACCCGGATGGGCTTCTGTGAACGACCGCTTTTAGACTTGTTGCCAAAACTCTTTTTCATAGAATGACCCAGGGAAGGGGAAGAAAGACTTTTTCATAAAGATTGAATGCATAACGGTCTGTCATGCCTGCGAGGAAGTCGCATACGCATCGTTCCAAAGAGTCATGAAGCGATCCCATTTTTGCCTCCGTCATAAAATAATCTGGATGGTCGACCAGATATTGATAAAGCTCACGCAAAATTTTTGTCGCCTTATGAAAATCGGAATGAACGGCCGCGTTCTCATAAACCTGCTCCCAGAGAAAATCTCGAAGGTCCAAAATCGACGAGAGGACATATTTCGAAATGGAGAGCCTCCCATTACGGGAACGCAGGGTCTCCTGGATGATATCGTTGACCATCGTGTTAATTCGTTTGGAATGGGTATCCCCCAAACATTTCAAACAGTCTTCGGGAATCTCGTTGGGGGAAATGACCCCTCCTCGAATGGCATCATCAATGTCGTGATTGATATAGGCAATGATATCCGCAATGCGCACCACTTTCCCTTCGGGGGTAGAAGCCATGGCTTCGGGATCCTCACACAGGATCTCCCCCTTTCCTTTGCTGTGTTTCAGAATCCCGTCTCTCACCTCAAACGTGAGATTCAATCCCTTTCCGTCTTTTTCCAAGACATCCACGACTCTAAGGCTTTGGTCCGAATGGCTAAATCCGCCTGGGACAATCTCATTCAAGGTATCCTCCCCGGCGTGACCGAAGGGGGTATGACCTAAATCGTGTCCTAACGAGATAGCTTCTGTCAGGTCCTCGTTGAGGCGGAGGGCCCGTGCAATCGTCCTGGCAATCTGAGAAACCTCGAGCGTATGGGTTAATCGGGTCCGGTAATGATCACCCATTGGAATGAGAAAGACCTGGGTTTTATGCTTTAATCTTCGAAAAGATTTGGAATGGATGATCCGGTCCCGGTCATGTTGAAAGGCCGGACGAAGCGGACATTCCTCCTCGGGGACCTGACGGCCTTTTGTCTTTAAACTCAACGTCGCAAAAGGTGAGAGAATCTTTTTCTCCCGGTCTTCCAACTCCTCCCTAATTGTTTTTGCCAATTGACAGGCTCCGTTTGATCGAATATGCTTTTGTTTAGCTAACTTATCATAAAAAAAGGGCTTTATCAAACTGTACCATAATACGTGATCAAAGAATCGAACACTCCACCCTCCATGGCGCGAGTCCACGCAGGCTAAAGCCTGCGTCTACGATTTTGATTCCGAATAATGGCCGGACTTAGGATGGACCTGAATCAGGCGAGAGAAGAAATCCGTAACGATCCGATTCTCTCTGAATTGTCGAGACTGGCGAAGGAGAAGAAAACCTCCCTTTTCCTGGTAGGAGGCTATCTCAGGGACCTCTTCCTCGGAGCGTCGGCAAAGGACTACGACTTCGCCCTGCCAAAAGATGCCTCCTCATTCATTGAAACGATCGAGGAGGCGCTTCATCTTCTCTTCTTCAAGGTAGGGAAGGAAGAGATGGGTACTACCACTTATCGAATCGTCAAAGAGGGCATGTCGATCGATCTCACGTTCATGCAGGGCGAAACGATTGATGAAGATCTCCGGCGAAGAGACTTCACCGTTAACGCGGTCGCTTTTTCTCTCCAAGATGAGATCTTTCATTGGGTTGAAGGAGCCATTGAAGATATCGGAAGAAAATTGATCCGCACCGTCTCGAACCGTTCGATTGACCTCGACCCTTTAAGGATGCTGCGCGCGATCCGATACCTCTGCACCCTCGAGGGTTTTGCCATAGACAAGGAATTAAAGGAAGAGATCTCCTTGAAGGGAGAGAAAATCCTCAGCCTTCCCGCAGAGCGGATCAGAACGGAACTCGATCAAATCCTTCTTTCTCCTCAGCCGGCCGTTGGAATAGAATCCCTTTATGAACCCAATTTACTCTTCTCCCTTTTCCCGGAATTGAAGGGTTTGGAAAACCTTGGTCAAAATGGGCACCACCATCTGGATGTCCTGTCTCACACCCTTCTCATCGTTGAAAAAATATCATGGGCCTCTGAATGGGTCGCCCGGAACGACCGGGAGACTTTGCTGAATCAACAAGATCGCCTCTCTCTATACTATGCCGCCCTCTTCCACGATATCGGCAAACAGGATACCTATTCCAAGGATGGAAAAGGGATGGTTCATTTCTATTACCACGAGGCTTTCTCCGTTCAAGCCGCAGAGAGAATTATGGAAAGGCTCCGCTTCTCCAACCTCATGCAAGATAAGATTCTGTACCTGATCAAGAATCACATGAGGATCCTCAACCTCTCCCGGGAGACGAAAGAGACAGCCCTCAGGAGATTGGTCAATCAGATAGGGGATGAAACCCCTCTACTCGTCCTTCTCTCTCTTGCGGATAAGGAGGCGAGCCGGGGGATTCTATCCGTTCAGAATGATGAGGTGGTAGAAAAACACTGTCTTCGGATCCTGGAATTATTCAGGGAAAAGGATATTGTCCATCCGCCGCCGTTGATTACTGGGAACGATGTAATGGCCCTGGGATATTCTTCCGGGCCGAGGGTAGGACAAATCCTGAGCTTTATCCGCCAAAAGCAAGTCGAAGGGAAGATCAAAAGCAGGGAAGAGGCATTAGGGGTGTTAAGAGAAAGATTCGGGGCGGAAGGAGGGGAACAATAAAATGTTGTTGATTATCCAAAAATATTTGGTAAACTGATAATGAGGGGTTATTTCTCATATCTAACTCTTCATAGGGGGGCGCCATGGCCAAAAAATTATCGAGCTTTTACAGAACTAAAGTTCAGCCGCGTCTGAAGAAAATCTTTATTGGACTCGTCATCTTCTTTGCCGCTTTCACTCTCATTGGCTTTTTTGTTCTACCTCCAATCCTAAAATCCATCTTGACCAAGAAGCTTTCCGAAAATCTTCATCGTCCGGTAACAATCAGCCAGATCAAGATCAATCCATACGCCCTTTCGATAGCGGTAAGAGGGCTGACGATCGAAGAGAAGGATAGCCCTGAAACATTTGTATCTTTCGATGAGTTCTTCTTAGATCTCAAGAGTGTTTCTATTATTAAGATGGCTCTCGTCCTCAAGGAGCTTCGCCTAACGAACCCCTATATTAAAATCATCCGCCGTCCGGACAAATCTTATAATTTTTCTGATCTAATGGAAAAACAGGAACCGTCGCCCCCGAAGGAGAAGAAGTCCAAACCCCTTAGGTTTTCCCTGAACAACGTCAGAATAGAAAATGGAAGTATTGATTTCTCGGACGAACCCGAACGGACAAAACACACGGTAAGAGAATTGAACATCGGCATCCCTTTTCTGTCGAATTTCCCTTATTATATCGAAAGATACGTCCAGCCCCATTTTTCGGCCAAAATTAACGGTACCCCCTATACCATTCAGGGGCAGACGAAGCCTTTTGCCGATTCGCGTGAAAGCTCCTTTGATATCGCGATAAATGATCTTGATATCCCTTATTATCTTGCCTATGCCCCCACGAAAATGAACTTTAAGATTGTCTCAGCACTTCTGGATACGAACGTAAAAATTTCTTTCATTGAGACCAAGGATAAGAAACCCTCCGTTACGGTCTCAGGAAATGTCTCATTAAAAAAAATAGCCGTGGAGGATGCTCAGAAAAAATCCTTATTAAGACTTCCGCTATTTGATATCTCCATCGCTCCGTCAGAACCTCTCTCTAAGATCGTTCACCTGTCGAAAATTTCCATCCAATCCCCTGAACTGGAAATTCGACGCGATGAAAAAGGGAGGATCAATGTCTTATCTCTTTTGCCCGAGACGAAGGAGACGAAACCTGTCCCCGCAAAAGTCACGGATTCAGCACCATTCACTCTTAACATCGACGAGATGCAAATGACGGGAGGCAGAGTCTCTTTTTCGGACGTCACGCCTTCCGGACCTGTCACGATCGTTGCAAAGAACCTGGAACTGAAGGGAGAAAATATCTCGACAGCTAAGAATAGTAAGAGCAAATTTTCACTCTCCCTCCTTCTGGATAAAAAGGGAAGGATCTCGACGACCGGACTCGTTGGCATCGATCCCATGGCGGCGGAATTAAAAATGGACATTAAGGGTATTGAGATTGGGTCTTTCCAGCCCTATTTTACTGATAAGGTAAAGGTCACCGTAACAGGTGGCGCTTTTTCGACGGCAGGTAACCTTTCGGTGGGCATGACGGATAATAAGGGGCTTAAGGTCGCCTATAAAGGCAACGCCAATTTATCCGGTTTCTCTACGATTGACAAAGCCAACGCCGAGGACTTCCTGAAATGGAATTCTCTCTCTTTCAGTGATCTCAACGTCGGGTACTCTCCTCTCTCGGTCGATATCAAAGGGATCGCACTTACCGATTTCTATTCTCGAGTAATCATCAATCCTCAAGGAACGCTCAATCTTCAAGAAATCCTTCAAAAAAGCGAGCCAGAAAAGGAGGCCTCTCCGTCCGCTCAGCCGCAAGAAAAGGTTCCCGAAACCCAACAGGTTAAAGGACCGGCGAATAAGATAAAGATAGGAACAGTCACGCTTCAGGGAGGGAAAGTCGACGTTTCTGACAGGTCGGTGAACCCGGAGTATTCTGCCGCACTGACTGAAATAGGAGGAAGAATATCCGGACTCTCTTCAGAAGAGACAACGTTGGCAGATGTCGACCTCCGGGGGAAGCTCAACGATTATGCCCCTCTCGAAATTACGGGCAAGATCAATCCTTTGAAAGAAGACCTCTATGTGGACTTAAGAGCCAGGTTTACAGATATGGACCTCAGCCCGTTGACGCCTTATTCCGGCAAATTTGTAGGATACACCATCGAAAAGGGGAAGCTCTCCTTTGATCTGAAATATCTCATCAACAAGAGAAAACTCGATTCTCAAAATCATATTTTTCTCGATCAATTCACCCTTGGCGATCGAGTGGAAAGCCCTAAGGCTACCAAATTGCCTGTCAAGCTTGCCATTGCTCTTCTCAAGGACAGGAAGGGAGAGATTAAGTTGGACATCCCTGTAACAGGAAGTCTGGATGATCCTAAGTTCAGCATTTGGGGCATCATCTTGAAGGTACTCCTTAATCTGATTGCGAAAGCCGCTACCTCGCCTTTTTCACTCCTCGGGGCTCTATTTGGAGGGGGAGAAGAACTAAGTTATCTGGAATTCGACTACGGGAGCAGCACCATCACAGAACAGAATATGAAAAAAATCGATACACTGGTGAAGGCCCTCCACGATCGGCCTTCACTCAAGCTCGACATTGAGGGCCATGTGGACGCTGAAAAAGACAAGGACGGGTTGATACAGTATCTGTTCGACAAGAAAATAAAGGTCCAGAAACTAAATGAGATGGTGAAGAAGGGGCAGCCTGCTGTTCCGGTGGATGACGTTAAAATCGAACCTGCTGAATATGAGAAGTACCTGAAGATGGCCTACAAAGAGGAAAAATTTCCAAAGCCGAGAAATATCCTTGGGATGGCTAAAGACCTCCCTGTTCCGGAGATGGAAAAATTGATGTTGACCCATATTGAGGTCAAAGAGGGGGACTTGAGAAACCTGGCTCAACAACGGGCGATGAAAGTGAAAGATGCCATCCTAAAATCCGGCCAGGTTGAACCGGAGAGAGTATTTATTCTTGAGCCTAAGTCTCTTGCACCTGAAAAGAAAGAAAAGCTCAAAGACAGCCGTGTTGATTTTAAACTTAAGTAAACCCCGTTAGAAATTACAGCGGGGGATCATACCCCCGTCGGAATTGTTCAGGGACATTATTTCTAACGGGGTAAAGGGGGACAGTGATGCTGAAGGAATTTAAAGAATTTGCAATGCGGGGGAATGCGATTGACATGGCCGTTGGAATCATTATCGGTGCCGCCTTCGGCACCATCGTCAATTCGCTTGTCCAGGACGTGATCATGCCACCCATCGGTCTGCTTCTGGGAAAAATCGATTTCTCCAACTTCTTCGCGGTGCTTAGGGAGGGTAAGGTGGCTGGCCCCTATGGATCGATTGCCGCAGCGAAAGCGGCTGGAGCGGTGACCATGAACTATGGTGTGTTTATCAACACCATCATTAGCTTTCTGATTGTTGCCTTTGCCGTATTTCTGGTCGTCCGGACTATTAATAAGATGAAGCGTCAAGAGGAGGCTCCGCCTCCTGTCCCAACCACGAAGGATTGTGCTTACTGTTTTTCCAAGATCCCGATTCAGGCGACACGCTGTCCGAACTGTACTTCCGCCTTTTAGCCTCTCTTCTCCCCACAGCTGGGGGAGAGGGCAAAGGTGAGGGAGTCTGACCGCAACAAAATTGAACAGGAGAGTGAAATGCTATCACGCATCCTCCACTTCTTTAAGACCGGTATCTGGGAGGTCCGATCCAAGGATCTTCCGCCCGTAGAAGCCTTCCTCATCAAATACCTGCGCATGATTCTTCTGGCGTCAAAAGGATTTATGAGAGACAATTGCCAGAAGACCGCCTCGGTCCTCACCTACTATGCCTTGCTCAACGTCGTTCCCGTAATTGCCGTCGCCTTTGCGATGGCTAAAGGTTTCGGCCTTGAGAAACTCATCGAAAAACAGATCCTCCAAATGGCAGCAAAGGCAAATTGGCAAACGGATATCACCACACAGATTATTTCCTTTTCTCATAAACTCCTTGACCAGGCGAAGGGAGGCTTAATTGCAGGCGTCGGTGTGGTATTGCTCTTCTGGACGGTGATATCGATTCTGGGGAAAATTGAAGAATCATTGAATGAGATTTGGGAGGTGAAGAAATCGAGGACACTGGCGAGGAAATTTAGTGACTATATTGCGATGATGGCCCTCACCCCCGTTCTTTTTATTATTTCGAGCAGTGCGACCGTCCTGGTCGCAAGTCAAGTGAAAGTGATCCTCGCCAAAATCGTTTTTCTGGGAGTCTTCAGCAAGGTGATTCTTCTACTGTTGAATCTATTGCCCTATGTATCCATCTGGACGCTCCTGACGATGCTCTACCTGATCATGCCAAATACCCGGATTCCGGTTAAGTCAGCCATTTGGGGAGGGATCGTTGGAGGGACGATTGCCGAAATCGTTCAATGGGTATATATTAAATTCCAGATTGGGGTAGCAAGTTATGGCGCCATTTACGGGAGCTTCGCGGCCCTGCCCCTTTTCTTAGCTATGCTTCAAATGAGCTGGATGATCGTTCTTTTCGGTGCGGAAATCGCTTACGCCAATGAGCATTATGAAACATTCGGCTTCCATCCAGATTATTCCCGGATCAGTGTTTCATCGAAAAGACTGCTCATGCTTAGGATCTTTCACCTTTTGACCAAGAAGTTTTCTCTTGCAGAAAAACCTCTGAGCGCCGTCCAAATTGCTCATGCGTTGGAGATCCCGGTTCGACTCGTTCGCCAGCTCCTCAACGAATTAGCCAGCGTGGGCCTGGTGGTTGAGACGGTAAGAGGAATGGAGAGTGAGATCGCCTTTCAACCAGGACGAACGATTGAAAACATTACGATCAAAGTCGCTCTGGATGAGTATGAGAAGTATGGGATTACAAAGATCCCCGACTATCAGTCCGAAGAAACCGACAAAATTTCAAAGTATCTGCAAGAGATTTCGGGAACCATTGAGAAATCACCCTCAAACGTCCGCTTAAAAGAGATATGAGAAGGCGCCTGTCTCATTGACAAATGTGTCTGAAATCCCTTATAAAAAGACTAAATGTCAACGATTCTTGTCACAGGGGGGGCAGGATACATTGCAAGCCATGTCGTCAAGGAACTCCTGCATCAAAATCATAAGCCCATCGTCTTTGACAATCTCCAAACCGGCCATCGAAAAGCCGTCAAGGATGCCCTCTTCATAGAAGGGGACCTTTCCGACCAAGAAAAACTTGCAGAGACCTTTCAAGCCAATTCCATCGACGCGGTGATGCATTTTGCGGCAGATTGTTTGGTAGGAGAATCCGTTCAGGATCCGGTAAAATACTTCAACAATAATGTGAAGAATGGTTTACAACTGATTCAAATGATGCAACAGTTTTATGTCGTACAAATTGTTTTTTCATCCTCTGCGGCAGTGTATGGAGAGCCTAAGGAAATCCCTATTTCAGAAGAACATCCTTGTGCGCCGACGAACCCTTATGGTGAATCCAAATGGATCTTTGAGGAGGTACTGCGGGCATTCCATGAGATGGGTAAATTAAACTATATCTCTCTCAGGTACTTTAATGCAGCAGGAGCCGATCTGGAAGGGGAACTGGGAGAGGACCATTCTCGGGAAACCCATTTGATTCCCTTGGCGATCAAAGCAGCTTTGGATGGAACTTCTATCCCTGTTTTCGGTATAGATTATGATACGCCCGACGGAACCTGCATCCGTGACTATATTCACGTCAGCGATCTTGCCCATGCCCATATTTTAGCCCTTCGAAAATTGAATCAGGCTAATTTCTCCGGGACGTATAATCTTGGAAATGGGAACGGTTATTCTGTGAAACGGGTGATTGAAACGGTAAGAAAAGTGACCGGGAGAAAGGTAGCTACCGTCGATTCGTCAAGGAGGCCGGGGGATCCTGCCAGGCTGGTGGCCAGCTCACGAAAGATTAACGAAGAGCTGGGATGGATCCCCAGATACCCCGATTTGGAAACGATTGTTAAAACAGTTTATGATTGGCACAGAAAACACCCGAAAGGCTATGACGATTAAGACTCGGAATGATTCAAGGGGTCAAGGGTTCAAGGGATCAAGCCCCGGAGAGCGAACTTCCCCCCTTGAACCCTAGAACCCTAGGACCCCTTCAGGGAGAGAAAACCCATGTGCGGAATTTTTGGTATTTACAATCATGTTGAGGCGTCTAACCTTGCCTATCTGGGCCTTTACGCCCTTCAGCATCGGGGCCAGGAGAGCGCCGGCATCGTTTCTTCGGATAACAGGCAGCTTCATCATTACCGCCAGATGGGACTGGTTTCCGAGATCTTCACGAAAGATATTCTGAAGAAGCTCTCCGGAAGAATTGCCATCGGCCATGTCCGTTACTCCACTGCCGGATCGAGCGAGCTCAAGAACGCACAGCCTTTCGTGGTGGATTACTATAAGGGTAGTCTCGCCATTGCCCACAATGGAAATTTGTCCAACGCTTCTCTCATCCATACCGAACTCGAATCGAAGGGATCCATTTTCCAGTCCAACATGGATACCGAGGTCATCGTTCACCTCATTGCCCGCTCTAAAGAGAAGACGTTTATAGAGCGAACGGTCCATGCGCTCAAACAGGTCGAAGGGGCTTTCTCTTTGCTCATCCTGACAGAGAAGGAAATGGTCGCGGCCAGAGATCCTTTTGGTTTCAGGCCATTGGTTCTCGGTCAGCTTAAGGATGCGCCTGTGGTCGCCTCCGAGACTTGTGCTTTTGACCTAATCGGCGCCAAGTTCTTGAGGGAGATCGAACCGGGAGAAATTCTCCTTATCAATGAAGAAGGGATCAAGTCTTTCAAGCCTTTCCCTCACAAGCCGCGCCATCAGTGCATCTTTGAGTTCATCTACTTCGCCCGGCCGGATAGTTTCCTTTTCAACAGAAATGTCTATGAGGTCAGAAAAGCATTCGGAGTCCAACTTGCCAAGGAATCACCCGCAGAGGTGGATATGGTCGTCCCTATTCCGGATTCCGGATTCCCGGCCACGCTGGGCTTCGCGGCCGAATCGAAAATCCCTCTGGAGCTCGGAATGATCAGAAATCATTATATAGGCCGGACGTTCATCGAACCCGAACAGCGAATTCGGCACTTCGGCGTAAAAATCAAGCTGAATCCCGTAAAAGAATTGCTAAGGGGCAGTAGGATTCTCACCGTGGATGACTCCATCGTCCGGGCCACTACCAGCCGAAAGATCAACAAGATGTTTCGAAATGCCGGCGCCAAAGAGGTCCATGTCAGAATCAGCTCTCCTCCCATCACGGATCCTTGTTTTTTCGGCATTGATACGCCGAAAAGATCGGAGTTGATCGCCTCCTCACACAAGATCAAGGAGATTCAGAAGTTTATTAATGCAAGCTCTCTACATTATTTAACTTTAGAGGGTTTGAAAAAATGCGTGAGGGAAGATGCTGAGTCTTTCTGCTATGCCTGTTTCACTGGAGATTACCCCATTCCTTTTCAGATGGATTTAGAATAGGAAATTTATCTCTTAAATTCCAAGACCTTCGGCTCTTCCGCTTGCACCTGTGGGGGGATTCTGTGACATGACCTGATCCAAGATACTGTCTGCTCTCATCTTATGATCCAGGGCAAGGTGAGCAGACCGGAGGGTCAAGAGTTCTCTTTGTCGTGACGACGGCTTGTAATTAACCTTAGCACACTCAAGATACTCTTTTGCGATGGCATGGAATTTGATGGGGCTAGGGTCTTTCCTCACATCAAGAAACTTGTTTTCGGCAATTTCAGCCTTCTTCTTTGCGGTTACCTTGTCTGCACCTTTTCGGGAAGGCCCTATCATTTCCCTGACTCGCTGTCCATGAAAAGTGGAGCCAACGTACCAGTTCTTTCCCCCTTTGATAGACTGCCATTTAACTCACCTTCCTTTCTTTGATTGTTTAGAATTAATCGGTTTCAGTTCTCTTCTTTTTCGGGTTGTATAAAAAGAAAGAAGGAAGCTAACACCGATAAGGAAAAAAATTACTCCAAAAACCCTTTCTTCATGCACAAATAAAAACAACTCAGCTCCTATCATGACAAAGAATATTCCCAACAAAAGTTCAAAGGTTCTGAAAATTCCTTTGATTACTTTCTTTATATTCCGTTTCGAGTTCGACAGTTTAGATTTAATGGGTTCCGCCTCCCTTTCCATTTATTTGCATACTTCTTTGTGTAAGCTCAAAATCATGGAGTCTGGAGCGATTAATTGCCATTCATCGTTATCAAAGGGATAAAAAACTCTTCCATTTTTGGAATAAAAGACAATCTGCAAATAACGGGCTGATCTTTCTGCGCAATTAAGTTCAAGCAATGTTAGACTAAAGTCTAAATCCTGGAAGCCTTTTCCACCCTCTCTCACCCAATGAGATATACCTTTCTCTGAATAAGCTGATTGCACCCAGACCTCGATAAGGTTTTTGGATGACCGGGCCATACTTTCGGTATCATAGAAATATGACCCATCCTCATTTGTGCCATAATACCTCCAATCTGCTCCCCACACTTCCGCATAGGAAAAGATAATAAGTCCGATAAGGATAACTCTCAACTTAACTGATAAGGATTTCATTTGGTCACCCCACTCAATCTATCAAGACCTCCTCAAATCGCGGTGTAAAATTCTCCTTAAACTTTTCCTTATCTGCCTCCGATTTCTTAAAGAAGTTATCAAATGCCTTGGACTGCACCCCTGACTTTGGACACTCAACTTAGAGTCAGACAGGGGTGGTTGAGTGTTTCTGGTACAAGCATGGCCTCGTATTCCACCGGGGAACGGTATCCCAGGGAAGCGTGAAGCCGCTTCTGATTGTACACATCCTCAATGAGAATAGCTGCTGCGAGGAAGGTTCATGAGCTGGCACCCCCTCGTGATGGTTTTGAGCAACTCTCGGTGGTCGGCAACGAACTGCCGCCTCTCTTGGGCGGTCCGAGGGTTCGCTGCAAGGCTCTTTTTAAAAACTCATTCTCCAGGCAGGCCTTGCCTAGCATCTGCTCCAGCTGGCGAATCCGTTCCTCCAGGGCAGCTTCTCGTTTGCCATTACTAGCTAGGCCACCTTGGCCATACTGTTTCTTCCGGTAGTAGAGAAGACCGGAGGAGATCTCGTGGCGCCTGCATATCTGAGCCGGGGTGCTGACTCCGCTGAGGAGTTCTTCAATAACTTGGCGTTTGAATTCCGGACTGAAGGACATCTGCTTTCTCATGACAAGACCCTTTCTACCCCTTCCCGGGGTCGGGGATCCTGTCTGTTACTCTAACACATCTGTCCAGTCGGTGGGGTGCAGTGCAAATAATAAGAAAATTACCATCAAAGTTTACAGTTCTAAATATGTTTCTTTTATTAATAGAGTCTATTGGGTGAGCCATGAATATGCGAAAATTGTGGGCAGACCTTACAGTTTTGTACGCGTTCGGCTTCAGAGAATTGTATGAGATTGTGAAAGGATTCGAATATTCAATAATTTACACAAAACCATTATTTGGCACACAAGATGCTTATAAAGAGAATATGCTGGCTTACGAATTATACTTATATGACGAAATTAGAGGATATAATTTAATTGGTATCTTACCAGAGAGAAGAAAGGACCCAAAGAGAATAACAAAGGAATCGGTTATAAAGTGGGGGAGAATGCTTTTAGGTGATAGCGCAAATGATGAGAATATTTTTTTCAAACACGTAAAAATAGATAATATTACTGGTCATATTTTTGAGGAAGATGTGGTTTTCAATAGTATTTAGAAAATAAATCCATATATATAGTTGTTAGATATTAGAGGCAGGGTCAATTCGGCTCTGCTTTTTTTGTTTATTTCCTTTAGAATCATCAACTCTCAGGTCAACATTCTATTGCGGATTCGTAGGTGGAAGCGATGACCCCCTTCTTACCTCTTCCTTCCTCTTCTAAGGAGTCCCTGGTTTGGCAAAGTACGCCTGATTTCGATTAGTAATAATCTGTTTTTTTTCTTGACACACAACTTCCTTTTTTTATATTTTCAATTCGTCCAAAAGTGGGTTTTTACCACCTTTCTAAACAAAAAAGGGGCTAAAATTTGAAAAAATCCTAACTCCAAGAAAGGAAGCAGATGATATGAAAAACATGATTTTTTTAGGGTGTATTATCATAGTTCTTGCTTCTATGGTATTCGTGAGCTGTGCCACGATGCAGAAAATAGCGATCTCAGAAGGCAATCTTGCACAGCTCAAAGGGAAATGGACAGGAAGTAGAAGCCCGGATCCGAGTTTGACCTTGATTACGGATTTGGAGATCTCTAATGACAGCTATCCAGTACAAGGCAAGTTGATATTTCATGAGGCCAGAATGCCAGGTAATTTTGACACGACGAACATTATTGATTTCAAAGAGGGGACGATAACTGATAAGGGGAATCTATTGATCACAGAGTCTGCTATTAAAGCGGAACTTTCCCTTTATAAGGATGACGGTAAAATTTGGTTGTGGGGAAGTTTTTCTTTTTCAGGAAAAGGAGGAACAATGTTGCTTAAAAAGAAATAAGACAATGTCTCAAGCTTGCATGGTGGGATTTCCTTATGTGGTATTTAGCGGGATGCCGTCTCAGGCTGAGGCCATCCACGTTAAGCATTTTCACACCATTGAGGGGGAGGTCCATAAGTCATCATGCGAATAGTAGCTTTCAGGGAATAAGGCTCATTTCAAGCCGTAACAAACGGAACGAATCCGGGATTTTGATTTGTTTTTCATATAGAAGCCATCTTTATGGGCAACATCTTGGCAAGAAATCCACACTTCAGAGCCTAAATTTCTTAATCGCCCCTGATTTGTTTTTTTCTGAAGTCAACGGTTTATTGGTTGTGCCAAAAGATATACGTGTCAGCCCACCGTGCTCAGAAAACTGTTCTTGCTTTATCCCAATCTAACTGCGTTGTCCGATGAGTATCTTCTCGTATCCCTTGGGGACATTTTAACTTAAGCAGTTAACGGGGACATAATTATGTTGCTAACACATATTGGACGGGGAATGATGATTGACAGGCGCATCCATGACGCTTATAATTTTTCCGTGTGGAGTCATCGTGAAGGTTTTTTTCCCATTGAATGAGGAGGTTCCGATGCTGGCGAATAAAGAGAGGATTTTGCAGAAAATGGAGGAGTTCGATTTGGATGTCATTATTGCATCGCATCCGGAGAATGTGAGCTACCTCTCCGACTTTCAAAGCCATCTTCCTTATATGTACCGTTTTCTAAATGTTGAGAGCTATGCGCTGTTTCCACGAAGACAGGATATTGAACCTTGCCTCATTATTACTCGGGTGGATATTGCCTGGGCCGCGCGGTATCCCACCTGGGTCCGGGAGGTTTATACTTTCGGTAATCGCTTTTATTCCGTGTACCCGGAAGGGACGCTGAGCGAAGGGGAAAAGAGATATAAACAGATTTTAGACGACCAGGAACGATACGCTCCAACTGCCGGTGAGGCGATCGTCAAGGCCCTGAAGAAAAAAGGATTAGACAGAGGAAGAATCGGGCTGGATGAAAAAAATCTCTATCCCTTGACACGAGAGCAGATCGTGAGCGGTCTGCCTCATGCCAAAATGATCGATGCCTTCGAATTATTCAGGGTGATTCGTATGGTCAAGACTCCCGAGGAAATAGAACGGCTTAAGAAAGGGGGCCTTCTGAACGAGCAGGCAACCCAATCGGTTCTCGGTCGTCTTGCCGAAGGGGTATCGGAAGAGGAGCTTGCACAACACTTCCTCGAAATGACCGCCAGGGCAGGAGCGGTTTTCGAGTTTTGGAATACGGCCGCCGGGACTCAATCCTCGATGAACATCATGGCCAACGGACACTTTTTCCCGCCCTCAAAGTATCGGCTGAAGAAAGGGGACATGTTTCGTTATGACGGGGGAAGTATCTATAACAAATATCATACCGACGCAGGGGGATGCGCTGTCTTAGAAACTCCCAACGCGAGGCAAAAGGCCTGTTACCGGGGCGTGTCGGCGGGAATGGAGAGAGCGATGGAGCTCCTTCGGCCCGGTGCGATTCCTTCGAAACTGTTTGAAGAAGTGATCATTGCCGTAGAAAAGGCGGGGCTTAAAGACTATTCGAAGATTGCCCGGTTCTGCGGCCACGGAATAGGCATCGAGGCAAGAGATTATCCAATCTTCACGAAACCAACGAAGGCGACGAGTCCCTTTCTACCCGGAACCTATGACGTCCCTGTTGAGGAAGGCATGGTAATCAGCATCGAGATTCCTTATGGGGAACTGGGTTTGGGGGGATTCCAGACGGAATATACGATATTGGTCAAAAAGGATGGGTGTGAAAAACTCTATCCCCATGAGAGGGAGCTGGTTGTTCGTTGAAGATCAGTAAGATCCTCAAACCAATGAATAAACATTTTGTGCAACTGGTAGATCAACTCAACCCGAGATACCGTTTTTTAAGATCTGGTTGAGCCAGGATCTCTTGTTTCGGGCCTTCGGCTCGAATCTGTCCAAGGTCTAGGATGTAGACGTCATCCGCTACACTCAGGGCGGCGACGGCATTTTGCTCGACCAGAAGGATCGATACCCCGTGTTTTTTCATTTCTTTTATGGTTCGATAAACCGATTGAAGCACAATTGGTGCTAAACCGAGGGACGGCTCGTCGAGAAGAATCAGCTTAGGCGCTCCCATGAGAGCCCTCCCGATGGCAAGCATCTGCCTTTCCCCGCCACTCAGGGTTCCCGCCTTTTGCCAGTGTCTTTCTGCGAGCTTCGGAAAAATATGATACGCCTTGTCCATCAACTCACGAATTTTCACGGGATTTTTTCTCAAGGCATAAGCACCGATCTCGAGATTTTCTTGGGTGGTCATGTCCGGAAAAACTCCCTGGCCCTGAGGAACATAGCCCATCCCTTCTTCGACGATCAGATGCGTTGGAGTGCCTAAAATCGTTCTTCCTTCAAATTTAACCACACCTGCAATAGGCCGGACATACCCCATGATTCCTCTGAGGAGAGTCGTTTTCCCCGCGCCATTTGGACCCACGATAGCCGTAATCCCGAAGAGCCTGGCTTTCACCATCACTCCCCGAAGGACCGGGACCATCCCATAGGAGACATCGAGATTTTCAACCTCTAAGAGATAGCGATTCATCCCTCTTCCTCCATCAGAGACTCCAGGGAAGAACTGCCAAAATAGGCTTCGATCACCTTTTCATTGTTTTCGATCTCGCGAGAGGACCCCTGGGCAATAATTTCTCCCTGATTCATGACCACAATCCACTCGCACAGCCTTAGCACCACACCGACCGCATGATCGATCACCACAAAGGTTGTCTGGGTTTGATCTCGGAAAGAACAGATGGTTTTGATCTGCCTTTCCGTCTCCTCGGGATTCAGTCCTGCAAAGATCTCATCCAGCAAGACCAATTTTGGATCCATCATAAAGGCCCGGGCAAATTCAAGAAGTTTTTGCTGCCCATAAGAAAGGGTACCCGCATAGGCATTGAGGAGCTGATCTAGGCCGACGGCATGCAAAAGATCTTTCGCCTTATTCACAGAAGTATTAAGGCTATCTGCCGGGGGAGGGACTAAAAAAAGGTTTTCCCAGACCGTCATCCCCTTAAATACCCTTGAGAGCTGGAACGTCCTTCCGACACCCAATCGGGCAAGGCGATGGGGAGAATGTCCGGTTATCTTTTTTCCCTGAAAGAAGATTTCTCCTGTAGTAGGCTTTAAGTTTCCACAGATCAGGTTAAACATCGTCGTCTTGCCGGCCCCGTTAGGTCCAATCAGTCCGGTAATGCTTTTCCGCCTCACGTCAAAAGAACACCGGTTAACGGCTAACAGCCCGCCAAACCTTTTGGTCAAGTGGTGCGTCGACAGTATCGTCTCGTTCATTTGATACTTCCTAAATTAGGAAGAACGGTATGGATCCCTCCTCTGAGAATTTTCCGTTTATGAAAATACCCCATGATCCCGGAAGGCATAAACATGATGATAAAGGCCAGGAGGCAGCCATAGAGAATGAGATAAACATAGGGGAAGTGCGCCCAAAGAAACTCCGAAACCTGACCCAGTAGGACGGCGCCCATCACGGGTCCCCAACAGGTTCCCATGCCTCCTAAGAGGCACATGATGATCATCATGATATTTAAGACCGCCGGAAACGCGGTGACCGGATCCACATAACTAACATAAAAGACCTGAATGCCTCCCGCAAAACCGCAGCCCATCGCACTGACCACAAAGGCAAAAACCTTGTAAAAGGTGGTGTTGATTCCCAAGGATTCCGCTCCCTCTTCATCCTCTTTTACGGTTCTAAGCCGCAGGCCGAACACGGAACGCTCCAATGTCCAGGTAGCCAGGAAGAGGGCCAGCGCGAGCCCGAAAAAGGCGAAATAGATATAGGCAACCGCTGAAACGGGTGGCAGATAGATGCCTGTAGCCCCTTTGGTCATGGACTTCCAGGTGGCTGCCACAGCAGCTAAGAACTGGAAAAGGCCCATCATGCCAACGGCGAAGTAGGGACCTTTGAGTCTTAGCATGATTAACCCGAGGGGGATGGCAAAGGCGCCCGCAATGATCGAGCCCATTGCTGCGGCCAGAAGCCAATGGATGTGCCATTTGAGGATGAGGATGGCGCAGCTATAACTTCCGATACCGAAGAGAGCGATCTGGCCAAACGAAATATAACCGGTATAGCCCGAAATGAAATTCCAGCTATAGGCCAATGCGATATACATAAATAAAGTGAGGACAAAAGTGATGAGATAGGTGCTTGCAATCGCCGGCAACAGGGCCACGAGGATTAAAACGATTAAAAATAATCCGAACTGCTGGAGCAAACTCAACCGGACCTTCATCTGGTTTTCCTTCCCCCGAGGAGTCCCTGGGGGCGTAAAATAAGCGATAGAAGAAAGATGGAGAAGACCGCCACATCCGAAACCTGGGTGGTCGCATAGAACCCTGTCAACGTCTCTGCCATGGCAATGACCAGAGCCCCCGCGAAGGTTCCGAGGTAATTGCCCAATCCACCCACAATCACGATGGCAAAGAGTTTTAAAATCATCATGTCACCCATCTCAGGATTGACTGAGAAGAGCATGATGAAGAATGTTCCCGTGATTCCCGCCAATAGGCTTCCCACTCCAAAGGTCAGCGCCCTTATTTTACGAACGTCGATGCCGCAGGCGCCCGCCAGGTCCGGGTGCTGGATGGATGCCCGGATAGTCTTTCCTACGGTCGTTCTATTTAGGATAAAGGTAAAAACGAGGGTCAGGCCAAGGGCGATCATAAAAATGACAAGGCGAATCTCTGAAACGGTAAGCGGCCCAATATGAAGAGACCCCGGAATCACATCGAGAGAGCAGTAGTTGGATGTCCAGATATTTAACCCTGCATTCCGCAACAGAATGGAGACGGCGTAGAGCAACAAAAGAGAGTAGGCCATGGGCTGGGAGACAACCTTCTCAACAAGGAATCGTTCGGTAATGATCCCTAGGACGAACAGGACCCCTGCAACGATCGGGATACCAATTAGGGGATGAATGCCAATGGTTGAGAAGGAATAGACGATAAAGGCCCCAAGCATCATAAAATCCCCGTGAGCGATATTCGCTACCCGGAGAACGCCAAAGATCAAATTGAGGCCTATTGCGGCGACCCCGTAAACTCCTGCCAGAAGCAGACCGTTAATCAGGACCTGAAGGATCAGGAAAAAAGGATTCATTTCCATCCTGGAAAGGGCAAAACGATCTTCTGGACAGCTGCTTCAGCAGGCCAGACTACGACCCGCTCTCCGTTTAAAACCTGGACCAGGACCGTCAGGTGACCGACCTGATCCCCTGCCGGCCCGACCTTGAATCGGCCGAAAGGCGTCATGACATCCATCGACAGAATGGTCTGGCGAAGTTTTTCCTGGTCCAAACCTCCTACTTTTTCCACGGCCATCCTCATCACCTCACATGAGGAATAAGCAGCGGCCATGCTGTAGTCCGCACTCTCGTTGCGAAATTTCTTCTTAAAGGCGGCGACCATCTCAGGAGACCCGGGGTATTTGACCGAAGGCTCCCACTGTGAAACGCCTAACAGATGATTCGAAAGATCTCCCAGGGATTTGACAAAGTCAGGAATCGAAGGTCCGACGGGGCCGAACTGGATCATCTTAGGAACCAAATCAGCTGCCTTGGCCTGGCGAATCAGGAGCACGCTATCCGGAAGATAGGAACCGGCGATGAGGACATCCGGTGCTGCCGCCTTGATTTTGAGTACGAGTGAAGAGAGATCGTTTGCCTTTTCAGGATACTCTTCATGAAGAAGAAGTTTGAGGCCCCAATTCTTAATGTCTTCCAATCCTCCTTTGGCCAGGTCCCGGGGAAACGCAGAGTCTGCATTGATGACCACGAAAGTTTTGTATCCGTTGGCCTTGGCGATTTCAACCGATGAACTGAGTTGGTATCGGGCAGGGGTGATCATCTGAAATACATATTTATATCCCCGCTCCCAGATCTCCTTCGAGGAGGCGCCAGGGGCAATCATTACCATCTTATGTTTTTCTACGGCGGTGCTCACGGCTGCGGTTACGCCACTCCCGTAAGGCCCAACCAGGAGGTCGACTTTATCGCTTGTAATCAATTTTTCATAGAGTTTGGCCCCGGTCATGGGTTCACTGCGGTCATCGTAGATCTTCAGATCGACCCTGCGACCCAGTATTCCCCCTTTGGCATTCACGCTGTCTTTCCAGAGTTCATATCCCAACTTCTGGTCGAGCCCGCTTCGAGCCAGGTTTCCGGTCAATGATACGGCCGCTCCCAGGACAATCGGCTCGGCGGACCCTGCCGATCCAAAAGAGAAAAAAGTAAACAAAATTCCGACACAAAGAACCGGTACCCCGCCGATTAGCTGCCCTTTCGTCTTCATAGCCTCTCCTTCCCCATAAATGACTTTGGGATTCTAAATTTCTAATAGGCTGGTTCCCATCCTGGCTTACAGTTCTCATCGGTTACGACATCGAGGACCACCGGGAGATCAGCCTTGAGAGCCGTTTGCAAGGCTGGAGCAATCTCCTCTGGATTTTCTACCCGGATTCCAAGGCATCCTAATTCCTGAGCCACCTTGGCAAAATTGGCCCCCCGGAATCTGAAAAGGTCTCCTCTGTTTCCGGGCCGATCTCCATAGGCTTTACTCACACCCACGGAGCATTGGCTCAAACAGTAGTTATTATTCACAACCGTGATTGTCTTTATCCCGTACCTGAGCGCCGTTTCCAGCTCGCTCAGGTGGTACCAAAATCCTCCGTCACCGGTGAAACAGAAGACGGGCCGCTCCGGTGCCGCACATTTTGCTCCTAGAGAAGCTGGGAAGGCCCAGCCCAGGGTCCCGGCCGCCCGGATGTAGGTTTGACCCGGGCGAGTAAGATCGACGAGAGAACATGTCCAGATGCTCGAATAACCTGTATCTGCAACCAAGATTGCACTCGGAGGAAGAACCTCCGTGATTTCCTTGCACAACCTTTCCGGACGGATGGGCGCTGCATCCGAATTCTGGAAGGGTTCCATGTTCTCCCGCCATTTCTTAACGATCTCCTGTGCGTGTCTGGCCCACTCGATTTTTTTATACTTTGTATCGAGAAATTCCACGAGCTTTCGAACCGTTACCTTGGCATCTCCCATCAACCCTATCCGAATGGGATAATTTCTCCCGAGCTCGGATGGATTGATGTCTACCTGGATAATGATTATACCTTTCTTTGGCAGGGTCCAATTGTTGGTGACCATATCGCCTGTATTCGTACCGATGAAGAAGACCATATCGGCCTCAGAAACGACCTTGTTGGCAGACCATCTGGAATAAGAACCGACCACCCCTACGCTCAGGGGGTGATCGTCCTGAATCGTCCCCTTCCCGTTGAGTGAAGTCGCAACGGGTATGGATAAGGCTTCGGCAAACCTTACAATATCAGGACCGGCAGAAGAAGCGGCCGCCC
>DASPPQ010000137.1:0-18298 GCA_035625415.1 Thermodesulfobacteriota bacterium | reverse complement strand
AGGCTCCCATTGATCCCTACCGTAGCCGTCACGGTGTACGTGCTAACGGCCGCATGAGCTGGCATCTGACCCAGGAACATGCCCAAACCTATTAGAGCCACTGTCATTAGTATTAGGTAAATCCAATGTCGTTTGTTTGTCATAGTGCGTCTCCTTTCCAATTTTTTTGGCATCCTTTATTTTTTATGCCCTCAAATCACTAACTTATGAGGGGGGCCTTGGGGCCCACCCTTAGCCTTTGGGCCTCGGGCGATTGTCAATGCTCAATAAGTATACGAGATCGAGAACGGCGTCGTCTTCCCGTTGATTGTCAGAGTTCCGGAGATAGTGACCTTGGCATGGGCCGGAATAGAAGTTTTCGGGATCAGAGTGGACCCGCACGAAAACAATGGACCCACCGAAATCAGCTCCGTGTGTGGGCTCTCGGAGTTTCCTGCTCGATCAGTGGAGTAGTATGTAAGGTTCGTCAGACCGACAGTTCCTAAGGCAAGGGAACCGCTATTTGAGACGAACGCACCGGACCCCGTCTGTCCGCCGGTCTTGCTCGACACAGGAGCAAGCGTGTAATTGATCTGTTGAACACCGGAGAGGTCGTCGGTGGCGGAGAAGTTGGCAACCAACCCCGGGGTGTCGAAGCAGCTTACCGAGAGGGACAACGTTCCGTTCGTGCTCACCAGCGAACCGCTCGCCACGATGCTCGCCGGGGGAAGTTTGGGGTTGCGAGGACCCTGAGCAAATGTCAAAGTCGTAACAGGCGGCGTTGTATCCGCGGCAAGAGTTAGTGTTACCGGTGCAGATGCAATTGCTCCTGTCCAAAGGTTGTAACATTGATTATTAGGGGCTGTGCATTGGCCATTGACAATATTCGGATCCGTGACATAGTTCGAGTAGAAGGCTTGAACGAGGTAAGATCCAGGGACCAGGAACGAGGGATCGTACATGTCGGAAAGGTAACAGTTAGCCGTAAATGAGCTTCCTGCGGTTCCTGCTGCGGGTATAGTTACGACATCGGCCGGAATCCCGTAAGCTGTGCGAATCCTGCAGCGTGGTAACAGGGGGCCGTTCGAGCCTATCACTTCGAAGAAAATGTTGCCGATACAATCCAAGTCCGGATTCATCGTCAGAATGTTACTCGGTCCATTATAAAATGTCGCCGTAACCGGGATGGATCCTCCCGACCATACTTGCGCTGGTAGGGGCGCAATACTCGCTGAAAGGCTTGGCTGAATCGTATAAACCGCAGTTTTTACTGGCCCCTGATCCCACATTCCATCCGCCAGAGGGTACGCCTCAAGAAAGTTCAGTGTGGTGGGAGCTGAAATCTGGATAGGAGTTGTGTATTGTTCCGTAGTAGTTCCCGTAGTAGGGGTTGTTGGGGTGCTTCCATCCGTGGTATAAAAGATAGTGGTTCCGGTGTCACCCAATAACCCGACGTCCAGGGAAGAAGTATAAGTCCCGCCTGCCGGAATGGCCACAGGCAGTGGTGATGATTGGCCGCTGATCTTTGCGACGAAGGCGTCCCAACCTCCTGCATTGTTAGCCTGGATAGGATTTAATGTGGGGAAGTTGGTCGAGAGCGCCTGGCCAGTGATGTAAACATTTCCGAAACCATCAACTGCAATCCCATAACCATAATCACTGCTTTCTCCTCCAAATCCTCCTCCGAGGTATGTGGAGTAAACCAGGGCGCTGCCAGAGGCATTGATCTCAGTCACAAAGACAGCAATTCCTGCATTGGTAGCCTGGATAGGATTTTGTGTGGGGAAGTTGGTGGAGGTGGTAGCGCCGGTAACGTAGACATTTCCGGAACCATCAACTGCAATCGCATAACCCTGCTCATCGCCAGTTCCTCCGAGGTATGTGGAGTAAACCAGGGCATTGCCAGAGGCATTGATTTCGGTTACAAAGACGTCGTAACCCCCTGCATTGTTAGCCTGGATAGGATTTAATGTGGGGAAGTTCGTGGAGCCTGTATAGCCGGTAACGTAGGCATTTCCAGAAGCATCAACTGCAATCCCTTGAGCATAATCAGTGCCAGTACCTCCGAGGTATGTGGAGTAGACAAGGTAAGGGAGGCCGTCAGCAATGCCTATCTTCGTCACAAAGACATCAAATTCCCCTCCTGCATTGGTAGCCCGGATAGGATTTTGTGTGGGGAAGTTCGTCGAGTTCGTGCCGCCAGTGACGTAGACATTTCCGGAAGCATCAACTGCAATCCCTTGAGCATAATCATCGCCAGCTCCTCCGAGGTATGTGGAGTAAACCAGGGCATTGCCAGAGGCATTGATTTCGGTTACAAAGACGTTGTAAACCCCTCCATTGTTAGCCTGGATAGGATTTAGTGTGGGGAAGTTGGTGGAGGAGGTATAGCCGGTAACGTAGGCATTTCCAGAAGCATCAACTGCAATCCCAGAGCACTGCTCATCGCCAGCTCCTCCGAGGTATGTGGAGTAAACCAGGGCATTGCCAGAAGCATTAATCTTGGTGACAAAGCCATCCCCATAAGGCTCACTTTTAACATAGGTTTCCTGGATAGCGTTTAGTGTGGGGAAGTTGGTGGAGTAAGTACGGCCGGTAACGTAGACATTTCCGGAAGCATCAACTGCAATCCCCAGACCATAATCATCGAGGGCTCCTCCGAGGTATGTGGAGTAAACCAGGGCAGTACCAGAGGCATTGATTTTGGTTACAAAGGCGTCGTAACCCCCTCCATTGGCTCCCTGGATAGGATTTTGTGTGGGGAAGTCGGTCGAGAGTGTCTGGCCAGTGACGTAAACATTTCCGAAACCATCAACTGCAATCCCATAACCGAAATCATAGCCACTTCCTCCAAGGTATGTGGAGTACGATAGGACCGGGTCAATTACGAGGGGATAAGACATATCATAATCGCCAACCTTGAAACCATAACTTGGTGACGAGTGTTGCGTGTCGAGTGTTGACTTTTCAAGGAGGTAAACCACCTTAACTTCAAGGCGCTTCCCATTTATTTCCTGGTAGGCCACTGGTTTACCAAAGCTCACTGGCCCATAGCCTGTCTCAACTTCGAGTTCTCCCTTGTCGTTGACTTTCAGGGAACTAGCTCCGTCCATCTTCAGCTTTATGGCGGTGGTGTCTGCGCCTGGTTTGACGGTAAAGACCTTTTCAACGTTTTTACCATATGCTTTCAGTTTTAGGTCAACCCCTTTATAAATTTCTCCAAGGCTCACCTCATTGTGAGTGGTTATATCAGTCTTCCATTTGCTTTTGTCATTACCAATGAAATAATTGACCTTTACCTCAGCCTTATCAATCGCCATAGGCATCGTCTGCAAAGAACCGACTAGTTTTTCCTTAAGAGTCCAAATCTTGACCTCTTCGGGCTTCTGATGCCTGTCTCTCGGATTCAACCTTGACAATGGAGGCTTCGGCTCGCCGACGGAAAAGGAATAGACCATTTCTCCCTGATCTGTGACAAAGACCGTTCCCCCAAAAGTCTTGGCATAGAAACGGACATGCTCGTCCGGTATCTGCCCTTGGTTGGCAATGAAAGGCATTTGTATCTTAAATGCCTTCTCAAGGATCACCTTGTTGTTCTTGCCCAGATTTGGAGGCGTTGGCTCTATCGCACCAAAGGCAAAGTTTGTAATAAATAGAAGCGAAAATAGGGCTACAAAAATGATTTCCGAGACTCTGTATGAATTTCTCTCTCCTCTCTTATGCATCTTGAATTCCTCCCTTCCCCCACCTCACAAAGTGGCCGCCTGCGTTTGAGCCCGCCTTCCCCCGGGGCACAACACTAAGCGCATGGCAAATCTTTTTTAATGAAAGAATGTATCCGTCTCCTACCCTCACCCCACCCTCTCCCCTGCCTACCGGCAGGCAGGCATCAAGGGAGAGGAAGTATTAGTCGTTAATAACCTTAACTTTGCTTCATATTTTGGTTGTGTTTCGAGTTCTTATTTCTCTTAAGTTGCCTCTGGCCTTTTTTTACTGGGTTCAAGATATCCCATAATTCTTGAAGATTATGGAATGCTTTCTTTCCATTCACTCCGGCTTCCTCAACCACCCCAACGAGCATATGTGGATTATTCTCCATCCTGCGGTAAATACGAACTAAGTAGCTATTCATGCCCCCCCTTTACACGAATAATTCGAATCGCACCGAATCTAACGAAAATATAAATTGTTCCCTAAAATCCCTGCCCGCCTCCCTTTGCCTGCCTCCAGCAGAGAAAAGATACTAAAGGGAGGAGAACCCTGCTCCCTTTTTCTCCAGAGGGAACAGTGGTAGGTTGGATACT
Organism: Thermodesulfobacteriota bacterium; assembly: GCA_035625415.1. Taxonomy (GTDB): domain Bacteria; phylum Desulfobacterota; class BSN033; order BSN033; family UBA1163; genus UBA1163. The sequence continues at coordinate 14,015 of DASPPQ010000137.1, read as the reverse complement.
CAATTCGTTCCTTGTCATTCGTTTTTTTGTCTTAAAGATTAGGAGGGCAAAAAAGAAAAAGCCCGACACTGACATTCCTAATGCCGGGCTTTAAAAGGCTCCCCCACTTGCCCCCTCCTCCTGTCACCAGATCTGGTTTACTTTCTCTGTAACCTCTCCCCGAACCTAAAAATATAAAAATAGAAGTTGATCAAGCTTATATCACAGCTAGGTAACCAAAAGGTAACCAACCTCAAGTGAAAAATTTGCCAATGGAATTCTAACCTGTTGACAGCCAAAGTAGATTTTTGGTGGTTGATAATTGACCAAAGAGATTTCATATTTTTTTTTGAAATTACTAAGACGCCGAGTGCAATCGATCGGGAAGATGATTTTTCGCAGGATCTTTCGGTAGAGTAAAATGGTGTTAAATGGGGCCAAAGAATGTTTGTTTTTCTTGCTGAACTCCCGTTTCATCGGGAATGACAGCATTGGGCTGCCTCTATAGAATGTGACTTTCGTCGTCCGGAGGTGGTATTACCACGATGAGAATTTCATTTGAATTGTTTAACAAAGGATGTATAATTACCCAAAATGCCAACGGTTTTGAGAATTAGAAATTATCGGTTTTTCTTTTTCAGCAATGAAGGCAACGAACCTCCGCATATCCATATTGAATCTGGTAGTAAATATGCTAAGTTCTGGCTTGAGCCGGTACAGCTGGCAAGATCTGTGGATTTCAATGCAAGAGAATTAAATGACATTAGAAAATTGATTTTGGAAAATTCAAATTTTGTGAAGGAGAAATGGCATGAGTACTTTGGCGGTTAAAACCTTAGAGCCCATGGCTTCTGATGTCTGGTTTGATTCAGTTATGATGCATATTCGACTTTTGGATGGGAGGGAGATCAGCGTTCCCCTTGAATGGTTTCCAAAACTTCGGGACGCAAAACAAGAACAGAGAGAAAAGTGGAGGTTGATTGGCAAAGGCATTGGTATCCACTGGGAAGAATTGGATGAGGACATTTCTGTAGACGCATTGTTAAGAGGATAAAGAATTCCGTTCAGATTTTTATAAGTTTCTCGAGCACATCTATAAAGTCTTAAAGAACCCTACAAGATTTAATTTATCTGTAGAATGAAGCCTACCTAACTTTCTGGTTGCTTGGCCCTTTCTGTGTGGAGGTGGGAGGGGAACCTATTTTTTCCAATATTTTTTTGTGCATCGCAAAGGTAGTCGGATCCGGTTCGGTTTCGAGCTCTCGCTTGAGAGCCCTCTTGCAGTCTTCATAGGTTCTCAAGGCTTCATTATACATAGCTTTGCTCGAATAGAAGGCCATCAATCTTTGATAAGACTCTTCTAAAAGAGGGTCTGCTTGGATGGCCTTCTTGTAACAATCAGCCGCCTTTTTTAAAACACCTTGCTTCTCATAAAGGCTCGCCATTTTGCCCAAGAATTCGATATATTTTAGCCTCAGCTCCTCTCTCTTTTTATCCGCCCAAGAGGCATAGATTTCATCCGGAAGGAAATCTCCTTTGTAAATCTCCATGGCCTCTGCGCAGAGACTAAGGGACCCTTTTAGGTCTCCTCTTTTTTCCTTCTCCTCCGCCATTCTGAGGAGCGATAGGAACCGGTCGACGTCAATTTGACACAGTTCGGGGTCGAGAAAGACAAAGTTATCATGGAGGTGGATATAGGAAGAACTGAAGCTTTTATGGATCGCCGGTTCAAGAGATTTTCGTAACCGCTGCAGGGTGGTTTTAAAATTTTTATCGGCCGCATTAGGGGTCTCCTCGGGCCAGAGTTCATCGATCAGAATTTCCTTCGGAATCTTCTCTCTTCCGTAGGAAACGATCGCCTTTAAGAGTTGTTTTGGCTGAACGCGATCCCACTGATTCTCCTCAATTGGAGAATCGCCTCGGAATACTTGAAACCTTCCCAATGTCTGGATGCGAAGACGTGGAATCTTCGAACGGTGAATCGCTCTTCCGATCTCCCATACCTGCTCCCTGACCTCGAGATCTGGATGATTAGACATTTTTTCTAACTCCTCTTCTGCAACCGAAGAGAGACGCATCGAGAGAAGATGCGCTGCATAATCGACGGTCCCTTCAACTTTCAATTCTAAAACTAAAAGGCATGCCTTGGTAAGATATTTCATCCCCAGAATGTAGAAGTATTCATAATTCCTCTCTCTTGCAATCTTAAACCCTTTCTGTAGATGTGAGACAGCATCATCATCCATGCTTTGATCATGCTGAAGGAAAGCGATCGCGAAATGGACCTCTGCCAGAGAAATGTAGCTTGAGATAGATGAGAAATATTGTAAGGCTTCACCGAGTTCCTTCTCAGCCCTTCTGTGTTCCTTGAGGTGAGTACAAACCAGGCCCATTTGTATTCTGGCTCGGTTGAGGTGGTATTTTGACGGGGCCTCACTTGAAGAGGCATCCATGGATTGATCGATGGCCTCCCTGGCTTTCCCAAAATTATTCTCATGGAGGTAAATTAGGCCTAATAATCTATAAGCCAAGCCCTTAAAGAGGCCATTTCCCAAAGAGATGGCTATGCTGAGAAACTCCTTCCCAATCTTTTCTGCCTCTGAAAATTCTCCCTGGAAAGCCCTTGAATATCCTGATATTTCGTATGTCCACGGGACCATATAAACAAAACCGTGTTTCTCGATCTCAGCCTGGAGTTTCTCGACCAGGCTCTTTGCCTTATCAAAGTCGCCCCGGTGGTTTGCCAGGAGACACTGGACCATAAGTTGCATGGCCTTGAATTCAGAGTAAACACTCTCCTCGGTAAGCTTTCCAATTTTTTCTTGGCTTTCATCCGCCTTGGAGAATTCTCCGAGCAAAACAAAGCCAAGGGCAAGAAAGTACAAGGCGTAAGCTTGGAGACTGACATCCTTTAACCGCTTGGCGATTGAGTAAGCATTCTGGCAGGCCCAAACCCCCTTTCGAATATCGCTTTCTCCCAAGATATGACCCAGCCCGATGGAATACAAGAGGACCGCCCGTTCGTAGAGGGATTCACTCAGCTCCACCTGTTGAAGGAGGGCCTCTCCTTCTCCAATCAAACTTTCTATAGGCGCTAAGTGGATGCCTGCCCGAATTGAGCCCTGGATGAGCTGTGCGAGAGAGACAAGCGCCCCCCTCACATTTCCCTGTTGTTTGAAAAGGGCGTTAGCTTTCTGGAAGGTAACGAGATTCTCTCTCCCTCCCATAAATCGTCTGGTCATTCCCTGATAGAAAAGGAGCCATGGATTGTCTTGGATGGTGCCGTTCGGGAGAGATAAAAGCCATTCAGCCAGATCACCTATTCTTCCCTTCCGCAATAAATCCGTCCCCAAACGCTCAATCACGGAAGCCGCCCGGGGATAAGCTTTTGCTTCAAGAAAGTACTTCACTGCATTTTCTAATTCTCCCCTTTCGTCATAAAGAGTCCCGGCTTTGAGGAGCAATGGCTTCTGTTCTTCAGACCCCACCGACGTGATAAACTTGGCTCTCAGAAAATCCCTGAACAGGTGATGATATTGGAATAGCCACCCCTTTTTCTCATCATAAAACGAATGGACAAACAGGTTTTTTCTCATAAGTTCCCGAAGAATTTCCTCAGTCATTTCCATCCCAAGAAACTCCTTCATGAAAACTGGTTCGATCACATCGACGAGGGACGACTTGATCAGAAATTCCTGAGCCTGTTCTTGTTGAGAGGAAAAAATTTCCTTGCCAAAATACTGAAAGACCTCGCTTTTGAAATGATCGGGGAGATCCTCAGAAATATATTTTTCCCTTACAGGCGCCGGAAATCGACTGAGAGACTCAGCGAACAAGATCAGCCCTCCAACCCACCCCTCCGTAGCGGAGTAGATCTTTCTCAATTGGTCAGAACTGAAGGATATTCTTCGATTGTGTTGGAAAAACTCTTTGACTTCATCCTGGCTGAAAGCCAGGGCTTCATTGGTGAGCACAAGGGCTTGTTGGCTCATCTTGAGTTGCTGAAATTCCAGAACAGGAGGAGGCATTTCTCTTGATAACAACATGAGGTGAAGATCCGGCGGCGACTCTTCGACCAAAACTTGAAGGAACTCAAAAGCAGGACCATTCGTGGAAAGGCGGTTTAGACCGTCGATGACGATTTGTATTGGGATGGAGACCTCTTTGAAAACGGATTGCGCCCATTCCCGGTAGAGAGGGCTCTCTGCCCTTGGTCCCATGACCTGTGGGGAATAAGACAGAAGGTGTGAAAAATCGATGTCTTTTAGGACGCGTTGAAGGGAATGGACGATTAAATAATAAAGATTGATTGGATCGGAATCCTCTTTGTCCAAGTTTATCCACGCGGAAGGGATTTTCAACGACTTGACGTAGCAAGCAGCCAAGGTGGATTTTCCTTGAGCGGCTTGACCGAGAACGAGAATTAACTTTTTGTCTTTATTTTTTTCTAAGAGATTGAGGAGGCGTGGTCTATCTAAAATTTGGGGCAAATAAGGAGGCATAATTTTGGAGATATTAACAGATTGGCTCATCTGGAATTCTCCAGACCTCTCTCAGGTCCTTTAATACCTGTGGAACTATAGCATAACGGATTGAAAAATCAACAAGAATTTAAATCGTTTGAAGCTTCCCGCCCGCAGGGCGGGGCTCTCCGGAAGGGAAATTTCTTTCATATTGTGCCCCTTGACCCCGCCCACAAGGTGGGGCTTGCGGGGCACGCTCCGGTCAAGTTTCGGTTATCTGCGGCAGGAGAGACTTCCAATGCTTTGAAGACGGCAAGAGCCCCAATTTTTTGCTTGACAGAGAAATTCAGTTGACCTATACATAGTGAAAAAGCAATGGTTGTACAAATTTTCCTCCATGGTCCCATGACCCAATGAACACGACGCTTCGGTGGCCTTTGGGTTGGCAATCAAAATGATTGGGAAAAATCATTCCGAAAGAGATAATAGTCCAACTATCCATACAGAGAAAAACCAAGAAGATAAGGTCGTGGAAGTGAAATGGCGATTATTCGATCTCTTCATTCATGACCTCACGGGACCTTTGTCTATTGCTTCCACCAGCACAGATAGCCTTCTCTATAAAGTGGACCAATATGGTCCTCTGACGGATCGTCAGAAACACATCTTGGATCGTGTTTCGAGGAATATCCGCAAGGCCAAAAGTTTAACTCAAGAGATCATTGAAATCCTCCGTTCGGAGGAAGGCGTATTCGAGAGAGAATATTTTTCGGTCGAAGAAACCCTTGTAGAATCGCTCTTGGACGTTCTCGAGATGTCCATTCCCAACGCCATTGAAAGGCTCAGCCAACGTGAGAATCCGGAGGCGTTCCGAAATGATCTGAAGGACCACGGGATTTTTGTTGAGATCACCGGCAAGTATTGCAAGTCCCCTTTCTGCCATGACCAAAGGAAGATTCGACAGATCCTTCGAAACCTGATGAGTAATGCCATGAAATACCGCCGGCAGCGCATGGCGGTGAAGATCAGTGGGGAAACGGATTTGCTCATCTCGGTGGAGGATGACGGGATTGGAATCCCTTTGGAGCATCAAAGCGCCATTTTTGAGCGATTCGTTCGACTGAATAATGAAAAACGTGCCTATCTGCCAGGACTCGGACTGGGCCTCACAGGGGTTAAGGCATTGGTGGAAGCCACGGGGGGAGAGATTACATTGGAAAGCCAGGAGGGAGTCGGAACTCGATTCATGGCTCGAATTCCTCCTATTCGATCCTATAAAACCAAAAGGAGGGGTGTTATGACAAAATCAATTTTGGATGGTAAGAGGATTTTGGCAGTCGATGACGAGCCGGATGTCTTGAAGATTCTCGAAGAGGAGATATTAGAGATCTGCCCCGACTGCAAGCTGGATAAGGCCACTGCCTACGAGACGGCCGCCAAAAAGTTAGAATTAACGAACTATGACGTAGTCATTCTGGACATCATGGGGGTCCGCGGCTTCGACCTGTTGGGTTTGGCAGTGAAAAAGAAATTACGAGTTGCCATGCTTACAGCCCACGCCTTATCGCCAGAGGCACTGAAGAAGTCGGTAGAATTGGGGGCCCGGGCTTACCTTCCTAAGGAGAAACTGGGAGAAGTTGTTCCTTTCCTGGAAGATGTGTTGACCTATGAGTATGGTCCGGGGTGGAAGCGTCTCTATGAGAAGTTGAAGGATTTTTTTGATAGTAAGTTCGAGTCGGATTGGGAGAAGAAGACAGGTCTGAATTGGCAGGAGTGGACAAAGTTGAGAACTCCTATAAAATGAGGGAATTTAGAATTGAGAATCGTGAGTAAGAGGATGATGGTCAAATCGATTTTGAACGGCAAAAAGATCTTGGCTGTGGACGATGAACCGGATATTTTGGATGTTTTAGAGGAGGAAATTCTCCAGGCGGCGCCGAAATGCAAATTTGAAAAGGCGACGACCTATTACGAAGCCACTCGAAGATTAGAGTCTCGAGTCTATGACGTTGTGATCTTAGATATCATGGGAATTCGTGGCTTTGAACTTCTGAACTTATCTGCCAAGCGAAATCTCACCGTCGCCATGCTTACGGCCCATGCGCTTTATCCGGAGGCATTGAAACGGTCCATTGAGATGAAGGCTCGAGCCTACCTTCCAAAGGAGAAGTTAGGAGAAGTGGTTCCCTTCCTGGAAGATGTATTGAAGTATGATTATCTGCCCGGGTGGGGTCGCCTGATGAAAAAATTGGAAGATTATTTTGATTCCCGTTGGGGAAGGGCTTGGAAAAAATCCGAGGAAAAGTTCTGGAAAGAGTTTGATGCAAAAACCTCTGCTGAAAGAAATGAAAAGTAGACCTCGTTAGAAATTCGAGCTTGGCATTAAACCCCGCCGGAATTATTTGGAATGGTACCCCGTGGCAGAGCATCTGGGCATTATTTCTAACGGGGTAACTGGAAGAGGAAATTAAGGAAGTTTATCCAGACGGTATCGTCGATAAGGCCACCACTTACAAAGAAGCCTCTGAGAGACTGGCCTCGTCGACCTCAGATGAGAAAATCACTCCCAATGAAGAGTGACAAATTGGAGCGACCAATCTCCATAGCCAGAAAGTGAAAGGAGGTATCTCTATGGCGGAATCTATTCTAAACAACAAGAGGATCTTAGCGGTAGATGATGAGCCTGATATTTTGGACGTTCTGGAAGAGGAGATCCTGGGATACGCCCCAAACTGTGCCATCGATAAGGCCACCACCTATCAGGAAGCCACCCAAAAGTTAGAATCCCAGAACTATGATGTGGTGGTCCTTGATATTATGGGAGTCCGCGGTTTCGACCTCTTGGACCAAACGGTAAAGCGTCACTTTCCTGCGGCCATGCTGACAGCCCATTCTCTCAATCCCGAATCTCTAAAACGCTCCATTGAAATGGGGGCCTGCGCTTACCTCCCCAAGGAAAAACTGGGAGAGATTGTTCCTTTCTTAGAAGATATTTTGGAATCAACCGATGGCCTATCAGCCTGGGGCCGCCTTATGAATAAATTGGAAGGATATTTCGCGGGCCGCTGGGGAGAATTGTGGAAGAAGTCCGAGGAGAAATTCTGGAAAGATTTTGAGAAAAAGACCTCCCGTACGAAATAGTAAGAAGGGAATTTTACAGAGCTATAATAAAGCAAAAATTATCTATAAGCTGCCTTAGGTGACTTCGTGGACTTTGCTTGTCCCTTATGAAGATAAGCAAGTGAACTCCTCAATTTAGGGTTTCTCGAACTTCATGTCTTCCATCTAAATTCTCTTCCCAATTCCCAAATTGGAGTCGCTGGAGGTTCGTCAGCAGTGGTTTCAGAATCGGAAGAAGATCAAGAGAGGGTCAATGGTCCACAGATTGGTCTGAAGGATGTCCTGGCCGTCGTCGACATGGCCATTGGGGAGGATTCGGGTGCTTCTGATTTTTCATCCCTTCGCGAAGTCTTCGAGGAGCTTCGGGCACTGATCGATAAGACGGTCCGTGGAACAAAGATCAAACGGTTCAGTCCAAAAGAAGGGACCCGCTTGTTCCATACTTTCGAGATCCACTCTGATGGGGGAGAGGTCTTGGGCTACCTCAACATGATCTATCTTAGAAAACCGATCACGAGCTACTACCTCGTCTATGTCGAGGTTCTCTCTTCCTTCCGGGGAAAGGGGCTCGGCGCGAAAATCCTGAGCACTTTTGGGAAATTTGTTGAAGCCTCAAGAACCATCGGACTGCTGGACAACATCATTCTCCCGGAGGAGCCCTCTTACACCCTTTATGCAAAACATGGTTGGAGACCCATCGAGGACTTTATTGGTCCTGATGCAATTGCCGGAGATACCCATTACTTGATCTATGTTCCGGAGTCCGTCAGGATCACGGACCTAAAGGCATGAAGGGGAGGATCCTTATTCGATAGGAAATTGAGGTTTTAGAGATTCGACCCAGAAACGGCTTACTACTGCCCGTTGAAAGTTGGTGAGAATTTGATGGTCATTGAGGTGGGAGAAGTAGTGAATGTGGCCTTCTGAAAATTTATCTTTTTGAGGATTACCATTCGAAATCTGGTATAGCGATATGGTATCTCGACCTGAGGATTTGAGTAAGAACTACCCATTTTCCCGAAGTCCCACCGACCAAAACAGCAATCTTCAAAAACAGGGACACATCCCATCTTTTGTAAAAATAGCGAGGGGCAGGTCTATTTTCCCAGCGTTCACCTTTCCACCAAATCACTTAGAAAAAAAAGTGTCTGTGTCCGTGTCGGTGTCGCGTGGTCGCAAACTGTAATATTTTTTTAGGGTGATGAACCCATCGTCCGCAGACTCCCTCAACACTTCAATAAAATCTTCTGTCGAGTTTCAAGACCAAGTAGGAGTCGCTTGCGTTGATTGGTGGGGCGTGGACCTCAATCCCTCTTCAAGAATGGCAAACCGATGCCAAGTTGTTTTAGACCCTAAGTCCTCTCTGCTTCCTCCATATTTGATGTCATTTCTTTACACCATACGCGCTATTGTCCTAGATGGATCTCTTGTGGCATCACGAACAATAAGGGTTGTCACCATATCGACGTACCTGTTCCCCTGTGGGTAGGGGTGTCTGCCAAGTTGGTCAAAATCTCCATTGATATCCGTGTAGCTCAAGACCGTCGTAAAGAGAGGGGCATCATCAATTTTTCCTAATACTTCACCGATCACGCCTACCAGAGGAAGAAAGGCTTCGTAAATACCCGCCCCACCTCCAGTAGCCGCTGCGATAATGGCTTTGATCACCGCCTTAAAATCGTCTGCCTTCCTGAGTGACGCCAAAGCGGCGCCAACGTCACGAATGCCTTCATTACTTTTTATGATGGACGCAAGGATATGGATTGCACCCGGTGGTTTGTTTTTTGTACCATCCTCCTTCCAATAATAAACGGTCCTGTCAACAGGTAGCTGTTCTCCATCGTCTACATCGGCAAAGCCTTTTAAATTGAGCGAATAGGGTTCGGTCCCGAGATTATCGACACTGGAGGTAACAACATAGAGATTGGAATATCTAATAAAAGGCCAGACATGGGGCGTTTTGTTGTCTCTGATGAGGACCTGCGACAATCGAACCTCCAGCCCGGTTAATCTCTTCGAAGTAGGGATACCGAGAGACACGAAACGCAAAGAACGTGAACTATCACCTTTCGGCAGACGAACGATAGCCCTTTGTGTATCGGTTACATTCATTTTCATATTTTCCACTCCGTTCGTGAAGGGGTTCCCTTTTTTTAACTTCTTGCTTCCTGTCATCCTATATATTCCTGTCTTCAGGCAACTTATAGGCTGAAAATTTTTATTGCATCTGCCTTGATTCCAGCTTGGGCGATGTCTTCGGGAGTCGTGTTGGAAACGCTCACCTCGGGACCGATAAAATCTCTGCCTGCCTCTTTATAGCAGTATCGCGTGAAGGCACTGCAGTACATGGCATGAGGATCATCTACCGGGTTAGGAAGCCACCGTTTTTTCATGATAATGGCCCACCAGGTTCCAAGAAGCTCATGAATCGGATAGAGCACCTGCTCGTCCACGAGCTGCAATGCTGTGGCAAGAATATTCTCTCTCTGAGCTTCTGAAAGACCCAGATCTATCACGGCCGCATTTTCCACTTCCTCCCTACACCATTTCCCGACCCAGTTCTCCTGGGCACCGTTCCGGATCTGGGATTTCAGGAGATTGATTTTCAGGTCCGATTCGAATAGGTAGGGGCTCTTACTCTTCGTACCACTTGGTCCTCGTCGGTCGAACCTTAAATGTCCAAATATGAAACAATGAGACCATAAGGAAGCTTTTCCATCTTTCGTAACAACCCTCTGCCCTTCCCTGACGGCCATCCCAATCATGTCCTTGGCCCCCACCATCCCGATGATCCCCGGTTTGTAATGAGCGGTATAAAATTTGAGAAGCTCAGGATTCAATGCCTCCACCGTTGATACCTCCTTGCAGTCGTCTAGGGTCCCGGCTTCCTAGATTGCCGGAAAACGCTTTACGACAGTCTGAGTAAGGTTGGCTTTTTTGAACAGGCTGTTTGTCTCTGACAACTAAAGCCTCCCGCTCCAGAGAAAGAGCAAAAAATGTGAGAATCAATGAATTTAGATACTTCTCAACTTATGAGAGAGAAATTTGCGGAAGGCTCTAAGGGAACGGAAAACCTCCCTTAGAGCTTACAATAGAGGATCTTCTGGATGAGCCTTTTCATTTTTCCCTCCAAAAGATTGAGCTGTTTTAGGAAGAACGGTCCGGAGGCCACATCTTTATTCTTTTCCGAACTTCCTGAGGAACGGCACCCCACCCCAAGAACGCCACGGACTTTATCAAAATTACCTGGGGAAGTCAACTGATATTTTTCACCTCACCTTATCCCTCTCCCCCGAGAGACTGTGTCACAACTGTTGGAGCTTGATTTATCAAGCCCACCGATATGGCTCAATGAATTGAGCTCCTACAGCATTATTATGTGTGCCTATTCGGTAAATCATATTACGACACAGTTTCCAAGGGGAGAGGGGGAAAGACGGAAAGGCCGCGAGCGGAGACGCAAAAGAGGTGGAGGTTGACAGTGTTAGGCTAATTTGATTTAATTAGGGCAGGCGACAATGAAAAAGACCCAAACCAAAATCTCCGCCGTGATCCCAGCACGGTATGGCTCGACTCGCTTCGAGGGAAAACCCCTCGCCGATATCCTCGGTAAGCCTATGATCCAACACGTTTACGAGGGAGTGCGTCAGTCAAAGCTGATTGACGAGGTGATCGTTGCGACGGATGATCAAAGAATAATAGAGGCCGTAAAATCCTTCGGCGGAAAAGCCGTCATGACCTCTCCAACCCATTTTACCGGGACGGACCGGGTGGCCGAGGTCGCCAAGAAGCTCAGATCGGAGATTATCGTCAATGTCCAGGGGGATGAGCCTTTAATCAAAGGAGATATCATTGATAAAGCAATTCGCCCTCTCCTCGTCGATGATACCCTCCAATTATCTACCCTGATGACCAGGATAGAGGAAGTGAGGGACTGGCTCAATCCCCACATCGTAAAGGTTGTCGCAGATCAAAAGGATTTCGCCCTCTATTTTTCCCGTTCTCCCATCCCCTTTCCCCGGGAACTCCAGATTGGGCGTTTGGAATCCAACCCCTTTGGAACGAATAGGCCTCTGCCGAAGAGGGTTTTCAAACACATCGGCGTCTATGTCTTTCGGCGGAAATTCCTTCTCCAATTCTCAAAGATGAAGCCAACCCCCCTGGAAAAGCTTGAGAAACTCGAACAGCTTCGGGCACTGGAAAACGGGCACCGCATCCAAGTCACTCCCGTCGATTATGAGCCCATATGCGTGGACACCCCTGAAGATATCCAAGAAGTAGAAGCCTTCCTTCTGTCCCCTCGTTGAAGTTCGTGAGCGAAATTGATTTTTCCTCTCACCCTTCCTCTCTCCCCCGCCGGACGAGAGCCTGCCTGCCGATAGGCAGGGGCGGGATAAGAGGGCCAGCTTGGGTCCAGGAAAAATAATTTTCAGAAAAATAATTTTCTATTGACTCCGTCCACTCATCGGGTATAATCTCTGAAGATCGCGCTAATCGAAAGGAGGTGATATTGAATGAAGAAGCTGCTCATTCTCACCCTTGTGTTTACTCTGGCTCTTGCAACTCTGGCCCTCGCCGATAAGACCAAGATGACCGCAAAGGTTGGAGACCAACTCTACGTCTGTGGCTGCGGCGAAGGTTGTCCGTGTGACACGATGTCAAGAAACCCTGGCCAGTGTACCTGTGGCAAAGACCTGGTAAAAACAAAGGTGACGAAGGTTGAGAAGGGGATGATTACGGTAGAGTCAAGGAAGAAGCCTTTCATCAGTGTCGCTAAATACGTCTGCGACTGCGGACCTGATTGTAAATGCGACACCATCAGCCAGAATCCGGGTAACTGCACTTGCGGCAAGAAGATGAAGATGGTGGAGGTAAAACCAAAGGGTAAATAGGTACCAGAGTATTGTCCAGCAATTAAGTATTCACACCTGAAATGGGCAGGGTTCCAAAGTTCGAACCCTGCCTTTTTTTTAGAAACGGGAGAACAAAAGTACCTACCCAGGTCGATACCCGCTTAACAGCATGAAAATATTAGGTATTTTTCTATGAGAGAGATCCCCGCAGCCCTTTTCAGTTGCCTTGAAGGATCCGGGCAGAAAGTTACGAACTTTCATGCAAATATGATTGATTTTTTTGTATTTTTAGAGTATATTTATTTGTGCTGACTGAAAAAGGGAAAAAGGTCTCCAACGTGTCCAAGTCCCGCCTCTCATTTTTCTTCATTTTCTTCTTTTTCCTTTTTTTTGTTTTTGCTTGCTCCATGCCGTCCTGGTTTCCAATTAAAAAAGGACCTCCTTACGAGGCAAAAATGAAAGAATTGTTGGATAAAGAGGTTATCGTCATTGATAAGGAAGAATATGTGAAGGTCCTGAACCCAAAAGCCTCGGAGGGAAGAGATCAGCCCAAATACCTTTATATTCCGGTTAATGAATACCTTTCCAATAAGGAAGCCTTCCCGACCCCGCCCGTGCGGACAGCGGAGGCTAAGAAAGAAACCCCTACTGTTTCTGCAAAGGCACCCTCTTCCTTAGAAGAGGAAGGCCTTGTCGTATCTCCACCGAAACCGACGTCTTCGGGTTTAAAGAAAAGGGTTTTGGTCTCCTATTTCGACGATCGAACCGCTGAGGGTGAAGAGGTGTTAGGAGATTGGGTCGCTGAAAAACTGATGAAAGAGGTGAATCGAAGGTCTCTCCAGGTTCTCTTTACGGACTATCAAACGGTCAAAGAATTTCTTGGAAAGAAGGACACTGATGTGAAGAACCTTGAAACACCCAAAGTCCTCCAGGACATCAACGAGATCTTTGGGGTCCGTGCCCTTGTCGTTGGCCAGCTCTCCGGCCCCTACGTCTTTACTACCAAGACAACGGACGGTCAAGAAGGGACCGCTTCGGCCATTATCAAAATAGACATACGGTTAATAGACACCTTTTCAGGTAAAACCCTTAAAACCCTATCGGCCAGTAATCCCATCTTCGCGGCCAAGGAAAAGGGTTCTTTTCCCGAAGAGAGGGCCAGAGTCAAAGCGATCGACCTTGCCGTTGGTTCCCTGGGACGATCGCTCGCCAAGGAATTAGACGGCATGGATTGGTTTTGTCGGATCACCAAGGTAGAGGGGGAAGAAGTTTATTTGAATGCCGGAAAATTAACCGGCCTCAAGGTGGGAGATGTGATGGAAGTGTTTCGGCACGACGAATTTTGGGATCGAGGAGAGGTGACAGGTAAGATTCGCGTGTCGGCCTTTTTGGGAATCGATGCCTCGATGGGCAGGCTGATCCAAGGGAAAAACCCCGATGTCAACGACATTTTGAAATGGGCCAAGAGTGAACCCCGTTAGAAATTCGAGTCCCCCTATAGCGAGACTCGAAACCGAGCGGGGCATCATTTCTAACGGGGTGAGTTTCCTGTGTTGAGCCAGCCATCATCAAGACAGTCCCTTTGGGAAGTATCCTCGCG
>DASPPQ010000136.1:0-3329 GCA_035625415.1 Thermodesulfobacteriota bacterium | reverse complement strand
ATGGTTTTACGATCTTAAAAACGTGTTTTCTGGATCCCTCAATTCCTTTTCCTTTGAGTCCTGGCAGGACTCTCCAGCCAATCTGCGAAGCTTCAGAATTTTGGGGGAAGAGGTTAGAAGGGATTTGTTTAGTTCACCTACAAATGTTTAGGTCATTACAAACTGGTCAAGTGATAGTTACTGGTTGAAATAGAGTATAGCGACGATCATGAGTTGTCCGATGCAAACAGGGCCCGTCTCCAACGGGCCCGCTCGACCCTTTTAATCTCCATATTCTTTAAAAGGGTTAGTCTTCAACTCAACTATGATTGCATGGATTGTGGTGCTCCCAATGTTTTCCAACGCATGCTTCATGGGCTTGTACCAATAGGTGTCGCCGGCCTTGGCGTCCACCTCCCTCAATAGCTTCCCGTCGCGTCCGTACACCCGAAGTTTCCCACCGGTCAAGTAGTAGATTACCATCTCTGGATGCGTATGTATGAGTTCCTTGTCACCTGGCTTGAAGGTCCACTCGAGCACGCGCACGCTCTCGTTCTCCAGCTTCACAGAGAAAATATCCGGCCTGAGCTTGACCGGGTCTTGCGCCCTCGCGGGTGTGATCGAACAGACGAATCCAAGAAACCCCAATAGCACAGTAAGTAATAAAATTTTCTTTAACATACTCAATCCTCCTTTCTTTCGTTTTCGGTTAAGGTCAATATAGTATCAGGGGGCTATTCAACCTTTTCAGACGAAGTCAAAGTCTCTCGTTTAAGAGGAGATGGGATATACACCAGGTTGATTTCTATCTTTCCCAGGGCCTTTTCCTTGACAGCCTTCCTCGGGATCGTGGCGTCCAAAGTCCCTTCGGTAGTTTCTCCGGGCTTAGTAGCCTTCAAAAACAAAGAAACCGTCGATACTTTCTCTCCAGAACTAAAAGCGATTGGTTTCCCCGCTTCATCCAAGTATTCGAGAGTCACCCCTTGGATGTCCAGGATATCATTTGATTTATTGGTTAGCTTGATGTTACCACCGAGCCTCGGCGTCTCGACGATTTCTTTAGAAGCGGTGTCAACGGTCGCGGTCACTTTGAGCTCGTTAAGCTCCACAAGAAAATTCTGGCCCTTAAGCTCAGCCTTCGGGGGGACCAAACTCTTTGTGATTTGCTCCTGTTTGGGAGCCTCCACCTTCTTTTCTTCCTTAGAACAACTAAACAATCCAATGGCCAGGCACAAAGGTATTAATACGAGGATCTTTTTGTAATACATACGCTATTCTCCTTTCTTGGTTATGGGTTAGTAGAAATATCAGACCTTTATATCCAGCACCTCCTTTCCCATTTTTTGACAGCTTTCAGTACATCCTAAGAAGAGATCCTTTTATCAGGCTACTTAGGATGTTTTGACAAGTAAATATGTTGAAGACTGTATTTTGCGAAAAAATAGACCGTATTTTGCGTCCAATGTATGGCAGAAATTAAAAGGCTGCACACACCCTATGTCTCCACCTTCCTCCTTCATGCTCGTAACCCTTAATCCCTATCTCGTCCTTTTCGAGACAGGGACAACTTATTTAACTTATTTCTGGGATGGAAGACTAACAATACTTAATCAAAAAGAAAACAACTATAGCGAAAAGGAACGATAATATCTTGATTTATACTTTAATACTCTCCTTCTTCTTATAAAATAAGTTTAAATTCTCAACCTGTGTTAAAATTTGGCTTTGCCCATCCTCGGATTGAAGGACAGCCATGCTTTTCACAATTCTTTTAACCTCATAGTATTTGCCATTTAAGAGACTTTTTACTGTATCCCCATCTTCTGTTTTCATAGTGGTTTCTCCTTCTATTCCCTTTCGGCTGCAGTTTTATAAGTTAATTTTTCTGATCAATTTTCATATGATCCATAGAGAATCATCTGCTGACCATAAAGATCCTTCCTGTCAAGATTCTTAACTGCCGCTTGCGCCTCAGCTTGGTGAGGCATCTCTACAAACGCAAATCTTCGTAATTGGCCATTATCCCTGTCCTTATGGTTTGTTGAAGAGATTATAGCAAAGCTAACTTGACCAAAAGCTTCAAAAATCTGGCAAAAAAAATCCTCTGATACGCTGGGGGACAAATTCCAAACATAAATAAGCATGGTTTTCTCCTTTCTTGGATTCTTTTTAGTACTCGATTAACCCGCCTTTCTCTCTACATTTAAGGCTCAAAGGTGGTACTCTGGGAATCCTCCCTCGGTAAAGCGCGATGTCCTCGTTTCCACATATAAAGAAGTTTTGTTGCCATTACTACCCTCTTCTATAAGATTCAACGTAACTTCGGAGATTCTGTAGAGGGTGATATCGATTGGCCAAGGGGTATTAAAGAAATGTAGCCGTGGGGTCTTCTCAACAACGAAGAACAAACGTTTTTTGACAGAGAGAAAGTGTTTGGGAAAACAAGTGGGAAGACTGCTCGAAGAGATCGGTACTCAAATCAAATATAATTAAAAGGGCGCTTGATCCATATCCCTTCAATTCCTCCTGGCTATCAGGCAGTCCCTCTTCTTCACCCGGATTCTCAAAGCTCAGATCAGAAGAAGCAAATTTAGATTGTGATAGTTGGGTGCAACGGAGATAAGCCGGAAGTGCCAGGATAAAGAGAGAAATCACTATGCCTAGGAAAATTTGGATCCTTTTCAATCTTTTTTTCATGGTTTAGAATGCATGCTTGTTAAACTTCCATGTTCAACCTAGATTCATATTTTATGAATAGACATATGACACCCAAATAGGTATCACAACCACCAACCCTAATGCAATCAGGTAACGTCCTCCCTGATACCACCACACTTATCATCTCTAAAACCTCTCTGTAAACGTGATTATTCTACGAAAAAGAAGATTAAATGGGAATTAAACTTGGGTGAAGATTCCTTAATGTTACTTTGGAATCTCTGAAGACTTGACCTTGAAATATTCTACTGCCTAACAAAAATGTAGAATCAACACTTGAGGAAGAGTCTACGGGAAAAGGGGTTGGTTTCACTACTACCATTCAGTCCGATCAGCATCTATGGGGTGAGGACTATGAATTGAATTGATTGAGAGGCAGAGTCCTGGTTGACAATATAAAAAGGAGTGCCTATTTTTAGGTCAAAGTAGAGAAACCCCGAAAAGGTACTTACGGGAGAAGGAGGTGAATAAAATGAAGAAGACAATATTGTTTTTTGGGTTGGTTTCGGTTTTAAGCGTTGCTTTGGTTGCCTCTAGCTCATATGCTGCGGGAATGAAGGGGAGAAGTGGGTTTATGCTGTTTAATAGTTCTGACATGATCGGTGCCCCAGTTAAGGATTCCCACGGCGAAC
>DASPPQ010000135.1:0-18303 GCA_035625415.1 Thermodesulfobacteriota bacterium | reverse complement strand
TGTTTGAATTCTGTCATGGAGTTAATGACCCGGACCAGCGCTACATTCTTACAGGTCGGTACATCAACCCCGGTTGTTAGCAATTTGGACGTAGTAACAATCACGGGTGCTACTGTCTCAAGTTCTTGAAACTTACTCAGGTGCCCTTTTCCGGTTTGACCTTCTTCCGATGTTACACGGCACACGTAATCCGGATACCTGTGGACAAGATCGGTATTCAAATTGTTTA
The DNA here is from genome assembly GCA_035625415.1 of Thermodesulfobacteriota bacterium. Lineage (GTDB taxonomy): Bacteria > Desulfobacterota > BSN033 > BSN033 > UBA1163 > UBA1163. The sequence goes on along the minus strand of DASPPQ010000135.1, from coordinate 18,074 downwards.
GAGCCCTTTTCATCTCATCCGCATGCTCCTGATCAACACAGAAGACAATCGTCTTAGCATAGCGATCATTCTTCTTTAAAAACTCGGTCATGTGGCGAGCCACGGCTTCAGTTTTGGCCCGAAGTGCTACGACGCGTTCAAAGTCGGGTGTATGATACTCTTCATCCGGAATCTCACGGCCATAACGATCGAGGTCACCCCTACTCGGACGCCATCCGGCAACATCATAAGTGGTTATTACCCGGTGGACTCTGTATGGAGCAAGAAACCCATCCTCAATCCCTTGACGCAAACTGTACGTGTAGAGCGGATTTCCAAAATAGCGATAAGTATCTCGGTTATCCTCTCGGAGGGGGGTCGCTGTCATACCCAGTTGAAAAGCTGGTTTAAAGTATTCAAGAATCTCGCGCCAATTGCTTTCATCGCGAGCACTACCCCGGTGGCACTCATCCACGATAATAAGATCGAAAAAGTTAGAAGGGTATTCTCTGTAAAGACCGGGACGTCGCTCATCCTTGGCGATGGACTGATAAGTTGAGAAGTAAATTTCCCGACCTTTATTAGCTATGCCATTCTCTATTTTCCAGCGGGCATCTTCAAAGGGAGCGAAGTCCTTATCTTTGGGGTCGTCAACAAGGATGTTTCGGTCTGCCAAATAGAGAATCTTGGGGCGTCTGTATTCCCCACTCCTATTCCATCGTGCATTCCAAAGCTTCCAACAAATCTGGAAGGCAACGAGTGTCTTTCCCGTTCCTGTGGCCATTGTCACTAGAATACGGGATTTGCCTTGAAAGATTGCTTGAACTGTACGGTTAATTGCAATCTCTTGATAGTAGCGAGGGGTCTTTCCGGTTTGAATGTATGAGGGTGTGAGGAACCGTTTTTCTGAATCACCTTCCAATTTCTGAACGGGTCGAAGACGCTCCCAAAGTTCTTTGGGAGATGGAAAAGTTTCGATTTCCGTTTCCTGGCCAGTCAGATAGTCAAATTCAATGATACCGTGTCCATTGGTTGAATAAGCGAATTTCAGCCCAAGTATCTCAGCATATTCCTTTGCTTGTCCAAGCCCATCGCCCGGCAATTTATAAGCAGCTTTTGCTTCGACGACAGCGATCATGAAGTCGCGGGTATAACGGAGGAGGTAATCAGCGCGTTTCTGTTTTTGGCGCTTGATTTTGTGGCCAATGACTATGATACGGCCATCGGTAAAGGTTTTCTGTTCTGTAAAGGAGTGGGGTTCATTATCCCAACCAGCCTGAGTGAGTTTTGGGAGGACATATTTTCGACAGGTATCAGCTTCGGTGATCATTTTTAATTATCTACGTTCTAGGGCGGACGTTGTTCAATTCTTTCACTCATTTTTCCTTCCAGAAATCTCATCCACCCGTTTTAAGAACGTGATTCGTGACTCGTGAAGCGTATCCACAAATAAAATCAAACCCAAGACATTAGATACACCACTAACTTTTCCTCTTCATTCGTGTCCGATAAGGAACTTTAGGCTCTTCAACCACAAAACCTATCCTTTTCTTTTGGGGTTGGAGTTCTGAGGGTGCCATTAGTTCACGAATCGCCTCAAAAACCACCCTAAACTGGGCGTCATATTTCTTCTCCAGTTCATCCAACCTTTTGGCCAAGTCCCTGTGCCGTGATAAAATTTCCCGGAGTTTTGCAAAGGTCCGCATGATCTGGATGTTGACCTGCACAGCCGTGAGACTGTTCAAAACACTGGATAGCATGGCCACACCGTGCTCTGTAAAGGCCATCACATTCTTTGAAAATTTCAGCGTGTTGACTCCTCTGTGCGTTGAGGATATCACAAATTGTGATATCCTCATGATCTCTTCACGTGTTAAACGGAACATGAAATCTTTAGGGAAACGGTCTATATTTCTCCGGACTGCTTGGTTCAACACTCGAGTCTCTACGCCGTATAGCCTTGCCAGATCTCGATCCAGCATCACCTTCTGACCGCGAATCAGAAGTATCAACCGTTCAATGCGTTCGGGAGGAACCAATGCTACGTCTTTACGCATTCTAACGGCTCCATACAAAGCCAATTGTTCGTTTTATCTTGAGGTCACAATTTGTGACCTCAAGATTTACGCGGCAGTGGCTTCGGTGATTTCATCGATGATGTTTTCCGCGCAGCCTGGGTGTTAGGGCTTTATCAGTTTTCACTACTTATTAGACCCAAACATGGGAGAAGTCAATATTTAAATTCGGCTTATAATCTTACCCCAACCTTAACGGGAGTCCAGGTTAAAAGACTGGATTCCCCCGTGTCAAGCACGGGGCAGGCTTAGTCAAGCCCGGAATAACACATAATGGTGCCTAGCGGCACATATAAAACAAAAAAGGCCCTGTACCAGAATGAGGCACGGGGCCTTTTGTTCACGGAGAAAAATTCTTATTTGCTCTTTTCTTTACCTTTCTCTGCTGGAGCTTTCTTCTTCGGTGTCTCTTTCTTCTCCTTGGGAGCTTCTTTTTCCTCTTTCTTGGCCTTCTTTTCTTTCTTCTCTTCTTTTGCCTTTTCTGCCTTTTCCTTTGGTTTTTCTTTAGGCTTCTCTTTTACCTTCTCTTTCCCCTTTTCTATCTTTTCTCCCTTTTCCTTCTTTTTGGGGGTTACCTTTTCAAGAACTTCCTTGGCTTTTGTGATTGTCGACTTCTTCTTCTCTTCGGGATGGGCAAAGGTGACCAGTTCGACGAGCGAAAGAGGGGCGCCGTCTCCCTGTCGCCATCCCAGCCTGTAGATCCGGGTATAGCCTCCCTCCCGATCCTTAAACTTCGGAGCAATCTCATCAAACAGTTTCTGAATGGTTCCCCTATCCCGAAGGAGGTCAAAGGCTCTTCTCCGGGCATGAAGTGTCCCCTGTTTCCCCAAGCTGATGATTTTATCTGCCCAGCTTCGGAGTTCTTTTCCCTTAGCCAGGGTGGTTCTTATCCGTTCATGCTGAAGCAGCGAGACCAACATATTCCGAAACATGAGCTCCCGGTGCCGGGTGTGACGGCTTAATTTTCTGCCCGCGACACGATGCCTCATTCCTTACTCCTATCCAATGGCTCCAGATTCCATTTCCTCTTCCGATTTCTTGGGAGGCCAATTGTCTAATTTCATTCCCAAACCAAGCCCCATCTCGGACAAAATTTCCTTGATCTCGTTGAGCGATTTTCGGCCAAAGTTCTTGGTGGCCAGGATTTCGGCCTCCGTTTTTTGCACCAGATCTCCGATCAGTCTGATGTTCGCATGCTTCAGGCAGTTGGCGGATCGGACGGAAAGTTCCAATTCATCCACGCTTCGGAGGAGGTTTTCGTTAAAGGCCTCCTTTTCTTCCTCATCTTCGGAATAGGCCGTTTCCGCTTCTTCCTCTTCTTCAAAGGTGATGAAAATGGAGAGTTGATCCTTTAAAATCTTGGCCGCATGTGCGACGGCTTCTTCCGGGTTTAAGCTTCCATCGGTCCAGACCTCCATGGTCAACTTATCATAATCGGTGATTTGTCCCACCCGGGCATTGGTTACCGTATAATTGACCTTTTTGATCGGAGAAAAGATGGCATCCATCGGAACGGTCCCGATCGGCTGGCTTTCCTCCTTGTTTCGTTCTGCGGGGACATAACCCCTTCCCACCTTCACCACCATCTCCATGGAAAGTTTCCCATCTCGAGAAAGCGTGGCAATGTAGTGGTCCGGATTGAGGATTTCCACCGCGTCGCCGGTGATGATATCGCCCGCCTTCAGTACTCTTGGACCTTCCGCCTTCACCCGAATGGTTTTGGGACCTTCGGTATGGAGTTTTAACCTTACCTCTTTGAGATTGAGGATGATCTCGGTGATATCCTCTTTTGCCCCTGGGATGGCTGAAAATTCATGGAGCACACCGTCAATTTTAACCGAAGTGATTGCCGCCCCCTGCAAGGAAGAGAGGAGAATCCGTCGAAGAGAATTTCCAATCGTAATGCCGAAACCTCTTTCAAAGGGCTCCGCCGTGAATTTTCCATAAATGGGTGTGAGCGTTTCTTTTTCTACTTCCAACCGTTTGGGTCGAATCAGGTCTTTCCAACTTTTTTGCATATCGCCTCCAAATTACTTTGAGTACAACTCGACGATCAACTTCTCTTGGATGGGAATGGTGATGTCCTCTCGGGCGGGCAGACCTTTCACACTCCCCTTCATCTGATCTTTATCCAATTCCAACCATTGAGGCACACCTCGCCGAGCCACCCCTTCCAAAGCCTCCAAGATTCGGACCACTTTCTTGCTCTTCTCCCTGAGCTCGATGACATCCCCCGGCTTCACGAGATAGGACGCGATGTTTACTTTGGACTGGTTGACCAAGAAATGGTTATGTCGAACGAGCTGACGTGCTTCGTCTCTTGAATTGGCAAAACCGAGGCGGTAAACGATGTTGTCTAACCTCCTTTCCAAAAGAGCGAGGAGGGTTTCTCCGGTAATCCCCTTTTGCCGATCCGCTTCTTTAAAAATGTTACGGAATTGGTTTTCCAAAATCCCATACATCCTTTTTACTTTCTGCTTTTCCCGAAGCTGAGTTCCGTAAGCTGAGAACTTTTTCCGAGCCTGACCATGCTGTCCGGGAGCGTAATTCCTCCGGTCGTACCCACACTTCTCCGTATAGCATCTCTCCCCCTTGAGGAAGAGCTTGAGATTTTCCCTTCGACAAAGCCGACAATTCGTTTTCGTATATCTTGCCAAAACTAACCTCCTATCTTAATTTTCCCTCGCCCGTCTCCTCTCCCCTTTCTTATACCCTTCTTCGCTTGGGAGGGCGACACCCATTGTGGGGGATAGGCGTCACGTCCTTAATGAGATGGACTTTCAAACCAGCAGCCTGAAGCGATCGCAGTGCCGATTCCCTTCCTGCTCCAGGACCCTTGACATAGACATCAATGGACCGGACGCCGTGCTCCATGGCCTTTTTAGCAGCATCCTCTGCCGCCATCTGCGCGGCGAAAGGGGTACTTTTCCGGGAGCCCTTAAAACCCTGTGTACCGGCGCTGGACCAGGTAACCACATTTCCCTCCGGATCGGTGATGGTGATGATCGTATTGTTGAACGTGGCCTGGATGTGAGCAATTCCAGTCTGAATATTTTTCTTAACCTTCTTTTTCTTTATTCCCTGCCCTTTGGGCATAACCCCTCCTTTGCGGCTTTAAAATGGAGCTTTCCTCGCCTTCCAAATCCGAAATACAAAATTCGAAACTCGAAACAAATTCAAAATCCCAATTTTCCAAATTCCAAACTCTTCTTTCTGATCATTTGTATTTTGAAATTCGTGCTTGTCTCGGATTTCGTGCTTCGAATTTAGGACTTGCTTCACCTGTCTATTCCTTTGTCTCTTTCTTCTTTCCAATGATGGCCCGGCGTGGTCCTTTTCGAGTCCTGGCATTGGTGTGAGTCCTTTGACCATGAACGGGCAAAGATTTTCGATGACGAAGCCCTCGGTAGGAGCCGATATCCATCAATCGTTTGACGTTGGTCGCCACATCCCTTCTGAGGTCTCCCTCCACCTTGTATTCCTGCTCAATGATATCTCGGATGTGAACTACCTCTGCTTCCGTGAGTTTGTTCACCTTCGTGTCCTTATTGATGTTCGCCTTTTCGAGAATCTTATCGGACGAGGGTCTTCCAATTCCATGGATATACGTGAGCGCAATCTCCACCCGCTTATCCTTTGGAAGATCGACTCCTGCAATACGTGCCATAAATTTACTCCTTGTTGAGTGATAGTGATTAGTGATAGTGTTAGTGAATAAAGATTCTTAAACCATCACTAACACCAGTCACCCACACCAGTATTTCACCCTTGTCTCTGTTTGTGTTTGGGGTTTTCACAGATCACCCGGACCACCCCTTTTCGTTTTACAATCTTACACTTGTCGCAGATTTTTTTGACCGATGCCCGGACTTTCATTCTCTTTATCCAGTTTTTACGAAATTAAATTCACCTTTTCAAATCCCCCCTTCCCCCCTTTGCTAAAGGGGGGTGAGGGGGAATTAATTATTTCTCCCGAAAAATAATTCTTCCCCGTGACAGATCATACGGGGATAGTTCCACTGTCACCTTGTCTCCTGGGAGGATTTTGATGAAGTGCATTCTCATCTTTCCAGAAATATGCGCCAGCACCTTATGGCCGTTTTCCAATTCTACTCGGAACATCGCATTGGGAAGGGTTTCCAGGACCTTTCCTTCCACCTGGATCGCATCCTCCTTTGGCATCGCATCTTCCTCCGCACCCTTAAACGGGCGTGGCATCTAATAAACGGACGATTTGCTCAAAAATTTGATCGGGGCCACCCATACCCTGAATTGAGCGAAGTTTTTTTTCACCGCGATAATACCGGATGAGGGGAGCCGTCTGCTTCTCATATTCCTTCAATCGTGTTCGAATCGTTTCTTCGTTGTCGTCCGCGCGTTGGTAGAGCGATCCCCCGCATCGATCGCAAATGCCCTCTCTTTTAGGCGGCTGGAAAAGCAGGTGAAACATCGCCCCGCAGTTCTTGCAGGTCCTCCTCCCCGTCAGCCTGCGCACCAATTCTTCGGATGGCACCTCAATGCTAATGACGTGATCAATTCTCTTTCCGATCTTGGCGAGGATGGACTGGAGCGCTTCGGCTTGAGGAATTGTCCTTGGAAATCCGTCGAGAATGAAACCTGGGTCACAATCCTTCGCCTTCAGACGCTCCTCAATGGTCCCGATGACGATTTCATCCGGAACGAGCTGCCCCCGATCCATGAATCCCTTTGCCTTCATTCCCAAAGGCGTGCTTTCCTTCACGGCTGCCCTCAGAATATCGCCGGTAGAGATCTGAGGAATGTGATACCGTTCCACAATCCTCTGGGCCTGAGTCCCTTTTCCTGCCCCCGGGGGGCCAAGTAGAATCGAATTCATCAACAACTCCAAGAACTCCTTCTTAACCCCACCCTGCCTCCCCTTAGATAAGGGGAGGTTAGGAGGGGTTATCTCCTCAAAATACTACCCCCGTCTCCCCTTCAATCTGCCTTTTCTCATCAACCCCTCATAGTGTCTCGAGAGCATATGGGCCTCAATCTGCTGGACAGTGTCCAAAGCCACGCCGACCACGATCAGCAGCGATGTTCCTCCAAAATAGAAAGAGACATTGAATCGACTATAGAGGATAGTGGGCAGGACGCAGATGGCGGAGACATAAATCGCCCCACCCAGAGTGATCCGAGTGAGCACCTTATCAATATATTCAGCCGTCTTCTGCCCAGGACGGATGCCGGGGATATAACCACCAAATTTTTTCATATTATCGGCGACATCATTTGGGTTGAAGGTGACGGCCGTATAAAAATAGCAGAAGAAGAAGATGAATCCCACATAGAGAAGATTGTAGACAAGCCCACCCCGAGTCAAGTTTTGTAAGATGGCATTCACCCAGGGATGGATTTCCAACCAGTGCTTTGGGGCAAAGCCTGCAATCGTCGCCGGAAACAGTAAGATGGAGGAGGCGAAGATAGGGGGGATGACACCCGACGTGTTTAACTTGAGGGGAAGATGGGTGCTCTGGCCACCGTAGACCCTTCTTCCCACAATTCGCTTGGCGTATTGGACGGGCAGCCTCCGTTGCCCGGTTTCAATGAAGATAATCACTGCTACCACCAACACCATGAGGAGGATTAAGAACAGGATGGTGATAATTCCCATCTGGCCCACCCTGAAAAGTTCAAGGGTGCTGGCCACGGCATTGGGCATTCTGGCGACAATCCCGGCAAAGATGATCAGGGAGATGCCGTTCCCAATTCCTCTTTCTGTAATCTGTTCGCCCAACCACATGATAAAAGCCGTGCCTGCAGTCAGGGTAATGACGGTCATCATCCGGAAGGACCATCCAGGAAACATAACGACCATCTCGCCCGCTCCCCCTGCCATCTTCTCCAAGCCGACGGCAATCCCAAATCCCTGGATCATGCTGAGGACAACCGTTCCGTAACGAGTATACTGGACGATCTTTTTTCGGCCGATCTCCCCTTCTTTCTGGAGCTGGGCGAGATAGGGAATGACCACGGTCAGAAGCTGAAGGATGATCGAGGCGCTGATGTAAGGCATAATGCCTAGAGCAAAGACGGAGAGCCTCTCCAAGGCCCCTCCTGAAAACATATCGATGAGGCCAAAGATCGTCCCTTTCTGTGCGGCAAAGAAGGAGGCTAAAGCATCTCCGTTAATTCCGGGGGTGGGGATGTGGACGCCAATGCGATAAATCGCCAAAAAAGCGAGGGTCCACAGTATCCTTCTTTTGAGTTCGGGTATTTTAAAGATGTTCTGGGCCCCTGAAATCATGAGCCGATGACCTCCACCTTCCCCGAGGCACTTTCCACTTTCTTAAGGGCAGCTTTACTGGCTTGATGAACACGGACAACAAGAGGATGCTGAAGTTCCCCGTCCGATAGAAGCTTCACTGGCTCCTCTCCTCTTATAAGACCGGATTGAAGCAAGAGGTCGGGTTCCACCACCGTATCTTTTGGGAAGCGGTTGAGATCTCCCACATGGACAATGGCAAAGTGTTTCTTAAAAGGGGAACGAAACCCTCTTTTTGGAAGGCGACGTTGGAGGGGCATCTGACCTCCCTCAAAGCCCGCTTTGGTTCCTCTCCCGGCGCGGGCATTCTGGCCCTTGGACCCCCGACAGGCAGTTTTACCATGACCGGACCCAATGCCTCTCCCCACTCGTTTTTCCTTTTTTCTCGCTCCTTCAGGAGGTCTCAATTCGTTTAATCTCATCCGCGCTCCCTTGACATCACTCTTCCACTTCTACTAAATGAATGACGCGATGAATCATTCCCCGGATCTCGGGTCGGTCTGGCAAAGTAAGGGTTTGATGGAGCCGTTTGAATCCAAGCCCCCGAATGGTCTCTCTCTGATCGCGGGTTCTTCTCATCGCGCTCCGGATCCATTTGACGGTAATTGTTTTCTCCATGTCAGGTCTCTCAGTTTTCCGTTGCTGTTTCATGTCTTTTTTCAACCACCTCTTCGGGGGTCCTCAGTTGGTTGACGGCCTGAAGGGTGGCTTTGATCAGATTGTAAGGGTTGTTTGATCCGAGAGATTTTGTCAAAATGTTTTGGATCCCCGCGGATTCAGCAATCGCCCTGACGGCTGCACCCGCAATGACCCCCGTTCCCTCGGAAGCTGGCTTGAGCAGGACCTTGGCGGCCCCAAATCTCCCTGTTACCTCATAGGGGATCGTTTTGTTGATAATGGGAACCTTAATTAAGTTGTGTTTTGCATGCTCAATCCCTTTTCGAATGGCCTCCGGGACTTCATTGGCTTTCCCTAGCCCGCTTCCCACATGGCCATTTGCATCTCCAACCACTACCAAGGCGCTGAAGCTGAATCGTCTCCCTCCCTTCACCACTTTGGCTACCCGGTTGATATGAACCACCCGATCCGTCAATTCCAATGCACTGGGGTCAATTTTCGGCAATGTCTCTCCCTCCGTTAAATCTGATTACTCAGATTTCAAAAAATGATTACACGGATTTTTCCTTGTCATCAGAGATTTCTGAATTTTTCAGAAATCTCTCTAAAAGATCAAACCACTTGCTCTGGCAGCCTCGGCCAAGGCCTTGATCCTGCCATGATAGAGATACCCACTTCGATCAAAGACCACTTTTTGAATCCCCTTTTCCAGGCACTTCTTGGCAATCAGTTCTCCAACTTTCTTTGCGGCCTCCACATTTCCTGGGAAGCGAAAACTTCCTTTCAGTTCAGGGCTCATCGTGGAGGCGCTGACGAGGGTTTTTCCTGACGTATCCTCAACGGCCTGAGCGTAAATATGCTTCAAGCTTCGGAAGACATTGAGACGAGGGCGCTCGGAAGTTCCAACGACACGGCTCCTCACCCTCTTTTTCCTTTTCAATCTGGCCAATTTCTTTCTGTCTTTCAAGGTGTTCCTCCCTGCCTACCAATAGGCAGGCCTGTCCTGCCTGGCGGGACGGGTTTTTTGTTAAGCTTTGGTTTTCCCGACCTTCTTGCGGATCCGTTCACCGAGATATCGTATTCCTTTTCCCTTGTAGGGCTCGGGCAGTTTGATCGAGCGAAGTTGGGCGGCGACGATTCCCACCTGTTGCCTGTCAATCCCTTTTACCGTGAGGAGGGTTTGCTTTTCTATCTCCACTTTGATTCCCTTTGGAACGGGATAGAGGATAGGGTGCGAAAACCCCAGGGTGAGCTTGAGGGCGCTTCCCTGAAGATCAGCCCGGAAACCCACGCCCACGATCTCAAGCTTTTTTTCGAATCCCTGCGTAACCCCGGTGATCATATTGGCGATCAGGCTCCGCGTCAAACCTTGAAGGGCTCTCGAGGTCCGCTGGTCATTGGCGCGGTGGACAACAACCTTTCCTCCATCCACAGAAACCGAAATCCCCTGAGGGAGCCCCTGAGTGAGAAGGCCCCTGGGGCCGGTCACCTCCACTCTGGAGGGATCGCAGGCGACCTTTACTTCCTTCGGCATGGCAATGGGCATCCTTCCAATACGAGACATCGATTACTCCGACAGTGGAGCGCGGAAAGCAGAGAGCGGTTTGTACCACCCACCACCTACCACCTTCCACCTGCTAATTTTTACCATACGTAGCACAGGACTTCTCCGCCCACGTCGGCCTTCCGGGCGGATTTATCCGTCAGGATTCCCTTTGAGGTAGACACGATCGAAAACCCTAATCCGCTCATGACAGAGGGAATACTGTCCTTTCCCACATAGACCCTCCGCCCTGGTCTGCTGATCCGTCGGAGGTGAATGACTTCCTTTCGGTTGGCGTCATACTTGAGAAAGATTCGGATCATCTCATGCTGGTGATCATCCATGAGGACTTTGAAGTTCTTGACGAACCCTTCCTCCTTTAAAATCCTCGCAATCTCCCGTTTCGTTTTCGAAGAAGGGATATCCACCTTTTCGAATTTCGCCTTAGACCCGTTGCGAATTCGTGTAAACATGTCGGCTATTGGATCAGTCATGGACATACACGCCCCGTACCTTTCACCAGCTGGATTTGATCATCCCAGGGATTTCGCCCCGGGAGGCATATTTTCTTAAACAGAGTCGGCACATGTTAAATTTTCGATAATAGGCCCTCGGCCTTCCGCAGAGAGGACACCGATGATACGCTCGGACCTTAAATTTCTGCGGCCCTTTTGCCTTGTTCATCAACGAAAGCTTTGCCAATTTTTCCTCCTAACCATTCACAATCCCCTGTGGGAACGGTTTCAAACCGTTCCCCACAAAGGGGGGATTTAATTGCGGAAGGGCATCCCCAGCAGTTTCAACAGCTCCTTACCTTCTTCATCCGTCTTGGCCGTAGTCACAATGACAATGTTCATCCCTTTTACCTTGTCAATTTTATCGTAGTGAATTTCCGGAAAGATCAGTTGTTCACGAATGCCAAGGGCATAATTCCCTCTCCCGTCGAAGGACTTGCCAGAGATACCCTTGAAGTCCCTCACCCTTGGGAGAGCGACATTGACCAGGCGATTGAAAAATTCATACATCCTCTCCTTCCGGAGGGTAACCATGCATCCAATCGGCATCCCCGTTCTCAATTTGAACTGGGCAATCGATTTCTTTGCTTTCGTTATGACGGGTTTCTGCCCTGTGATCTGGCTGAGTTCTTGTGCCGCGGAGTCGAGAATTTTTATATTCTGGATGGCCTCCCCCAATCCCATGTTGATCACGATCTTCTCCAGCTTGGGAACTTCCATCCGGTTCTTGTAGTTGAACCGCTTCACCAGCGCAGGGACCACTTTCTCCTGATAGACCTCTCTTAGTTTAGCCATTCGACCACCTACTTATCCAAAACTTCCCCACACTTTCGGCAAAACCGCGCCTTCTTTCCGTCTTCCGTGACGCGGTGCCCGACCCGAATGGGTTTATTGCATTTCTCACAGAGGAGCATCACGTTGGAGAGATGGAGCGGTGCCTCCTTTTCCAAAATCCCTCCCTGCCTCTGTTTCCCGTGGGGGCGAGAATGTCTCTTAACGAAATTGAGCTTTTCAAGAAGCACCTTCTCCTTCTCGGGAAAGACCTTCAGGACTCGACCACTCTTCCCCTTTTCCTTTCCGGCGATAACCATGACCAAATCGTTCTTCTTGATGTGATAAGTTGGAACGATCATTTCAATTTCCCTTTCTTCCTCAGCCCTCCTTGCCCGTGGCGTAGGGTAAGTCCAACGCCGCTAGAGAACCTCCGGGGCCAAAGAGATGATCTTCATAAACCGTTTGGCCCGAAGTTCCCGGGCGACCGGACCAAAAATTCGCGTTCCAACAGGATCCCCCTGAGGATTAATAAGGACAGCAGAGTTGTCATCGAATTTGATGTAAGAACCATCGAGGCGTTTTACCTCTTTCCTCGTCCGGACAATAACGGCACGAGCGACATCCCCCTTTTTAATCTTAGAATTGGGAAGGGCATCCTTAACGGAAACGACAATGATGTCTCCCAGGGTGGCATACTTCCGACGGGTACCGCCGAGGACTTTAATACACCCCAATCTTTTGGCTCCCGAATTATCGGCGACTTCGAGAAGACTCCGCATCTGAATCATGATCCACTCCCTGCCGGAAAGTAGAGGGTGGTTTGTGGAAAGTGGTTAAATCTTCCCTCTACCTTTCACCTTCCACTTTCAACTTTCCAATTCATCAGGCGGCCCGTTCAAGGACCTCCTTGACACGCCACCTTTTTTCTTTGCTCAACGGACGCGTTTCGATCAACAGAACCTTGTCTCCGATATGACATTCATTCTTTTCGTCGTGGGCTTTTACTTTCGTCCTCTTCCGGATATATTTCTTATAGACAGGGTGAAGGACGAGACGATTGACCATGACCACGACCGTCTTGTCCATCTTGTCGCTCGATACTACGCCCGTTAACGTTTTTCGCTTGCCTCTCTCTCCCATTGGTTTTATTTCCCTTTGTTCAGAGTCTTCTCCTTAAGAATCGTCTTCAATCGAGCGATATCCCGTTTGACCTGAGGGATTCGCATGACATTCTCCAACTGACCTGTGGCATGTTGAAAGCGAAGGTTGAAGAGTTCCTCGCCCAGTTCCTTCTCCTTCACGAGCAACTCCCCTTCGCTCAGTTGGCGAAGGTCTTTTGCTTTCATAGGTGCCCCCCCCTCATGATGAACTTTGTATGAAGCGGCAGTTTATGAGAGGCCAGAAGGAATGCCTCCCTGGCCCTTTCTTCAGGAACCCCTTCCATCTCATAAAGAATTCTGCCGGGCCGGATGACGGCCACCCAGTCCTCGGGCGGGCCTTTTCCTTTTCCCATCCGGGTTTCTGCAGGTTTTTTAGTAATCGGCTTGTCTGGGAAGATGCGGATCCAGATCCGGCCGGTGCGCTTGATAAATCGGGTCATGGCAATTCGTGCGGCCTCAATCTGGCGGGCAGTCAACCAACCACATTCTATGGCCTGGAGTCCAAAGTCACCGAAGTTGAGACTGTTTCCACGGGAGGCAACCCCTCTCCTCCTTCCCTTCTGCTGCTTTCGATATTTTGTTTTCTTCGGCATCAACATGACTGAGTTCCCCAGGACTGAGTGATTGGGACTGAGTAAAATCTCTAACTCAGTCCTTCGTCCTCATTACTACTTACTTCTTATGCAACGCGCTCTTCTCCTTCTCTTGTTGGGAAGACCTCTCCCTTGAAGATCCAGACCTTTACACCAATAATCCCATAAGTGGTCTTCGCCTCGGCGAGGCCGAAATCGATATCCGCCCTGAGCGTGTGAAGCGGCACCCGGCCTTCTCGATACCATTCTCTACGGGCCATTTCTGCCCCTCCCAATCTTCCTGCACAAGCAATCCTGATCCCCTTCGCACCCAGTTTGAGTGCGGAGGTCACGGCCTTCTTCATTGCCCTTCGAAAACCAACTCGTCTCACCAACTGGAGGGCTACATTCTCAGCCACCAGCTGTGCATCGATCTCGGCCCTCTTGACTTCCTGGATGTTGATAAATATCTCTTTGTCAGTCATCTTTTGGAGTTCCTTCTTCAGGTTCTCCACCTCTGCTCCCTTTTTCCCGATGATGATGCCGGGCCGGGCGGTGTAGATGCTGACCTTGGCCTTTTTAGCCTTGCTGGCAGCCCGTTCAATCTCGATCTTGGAGACTCCGGCATGATAGAGTTTTTTCTTCAGGTAGTCACGGATTCGAATATCTTCGACGAGGAGTTGAGGATAATCTTTTTCCGCATACCATCGGGAATCCCAGGACTTAATCAGCCCTAATCGAAAACTAATTGGATGTACTTTCTGTCCCAAGGTTTGTCCTCCCTTATCGCCTTACGCCAACCTTCCTGCCGAGCATGTGTCTGGACAGGAGGAGCGTTCGGCGGATGATACTCGCTCACTTTTCATCCAGAACGATATCGATATGGCTTGTTCTCTTCCGGATTGTGGTCGCACGGCCCAAGGCTCTCGGTTGAAAACGTTTCATGGTCGGCCCCTGATCCACAGTAATCTTTTTGATGTAAAGACGATCGACGTCGATGTTCTTCTTTTGGGTGGCATTGGCAATGGCCGATTTTAACAATTTGATAACGATCCTCGCTGCCCCTTTCTTCGTAAACGTCAGGATATTTAAGGCCTCTTCTGACCCTTTGCCGCGGATCAGATCGGCCACCAATTGTGCTTTTCGAGGAGCGACCCGCACAAATTTTAATTTTGCTTTCACTTCCATCTCGTCGTTCACCTGCTATGGAGTCGTCTTCCCTTTAACTTTGGTTTTTCGGTCTCCGGAATGGCCGTGGAAGGTCCGAGTCGGCGAGAATTCCCCCAATTTGTGGCCGACCATTTCCTCTGTCACAAAAACCGGGATAAACTTTTTCCCGTTATGGACAGCAAAGGTCAACGCCACCATTTCAGGGACAATCGTGGACCGCCTCGACCAGGTTTTGATCACTTTTCCTTCCCTCGTCCTTCGGGCCTCTTCCACCTTTTTCATCAAATGGGAATCTGCAAAAGGCCCCTTTTTGATTGAACGGGCCATCAATCTCTCCTCTTTATAATGTATTTATCAGTCGTCTTATTTTTCCGAGTCTTCCTCTCCGGCACGCCCCATGGTGTACAAGGATGTCTGCCTCCTGAACTCTTTCCCTCGCCGCCGCCTAAAGGATGGTCAATGGGATTCATGGCCACCCCGCGGACAGTAGGCCTCCACCCAAACCAGCGATTCCTCCCGGCCTTTCCCAAGGAGATAATTTCATGTTCGAGGTTGCTCACCTGGCCGATGGTGGCATAACAATCTTGAAGAATCAGCCGGACTTCACCCGAGGGGAGTTTCACGTGAGCATACTTTCCTTCCTTTGCCATCAATTGGCCGGAGGCTCCTGCGCTCCGGATAATTTGACCTCCTTTTCCCACTTTTAACTCGATATTGTGAATCAATGTACCTGTTGGGATATTTCTGAGGGGCAGGGCATTGCCGGGTTTAATATCTGCGGTTGGGCCTGCGATCACCTGCTCGCCCACATGAAGTTGAGAAGGGGCGAGGATATATCGCTTTTCGCCGTCATTATAGTGAAGCAGAGCGATCCGGGCAGATCGATTTGGATCGTATTCGATGGAAGCCACGTTCGCCGGGATCTCCCTTTTGTCTCGTTTGAAGTCAATCACCCGATATTTTCTCTTGTGACCTCCTCCCCGATGCCAGGCGGTGATTCTTCCATAACAGTTTTTCCCGCCCGTCCTTTTTAAAGGACGGAGAAGACTCCTCTCCGGTGTTACAGAGGTGATTTCCTCGAACTCGGAGGTGGTCTGAAACCGCTTTCCAGGAGAGGTAGGTCTGAATTTTTTAATGGCCATCCTTCAACCCCTTCAAAATTCCAAATGTCAAAGCTCAAATGACAAATGAAATCCAAATTTCAAACGTCCAAACTTTTTAGCTTTGAACTTTGACATTCCCTTGACATTTGACGTTTGAATTTTGAAATTTATTCTCTTTTAGGCTCCTTCGAAGAAATCGATACGATCCCCTTCTTTTAGGGTGACAATCGCCTTTTTCCAGTCGGGCCTCTTACCGGATCTTCTTCCCAAGCGTTTTACCTTCCCCAAGACGTTGGAGGTTCTCACCCGAAGGACTTTTACTTTAAAAAGACGTTGAACGGCTGACTGAATCTCAATCTTGTTCGCGTCTCGGTGAACCTCGAAAACGTATTGACGGCCTTCTTCTTTCTGCCGGGTGCTTTTTTCAGTAATCATGGGCCGTTGGATGATTTTCTGCGCTTCCTTCATGATGCGAGTATCCCTTCAATCTTCTCGACCGTTGGACGGAGTAAAATCAGGTGCTCATGATTCAAGATATCGTAAACATTTAAACCTTCATAGCGGAGGGTCTCAATTCCCGGGATATTCCGGGCGGACCTCTCTAAACGAAGGTGTTTTTCATCCGTGACAATGAGGACGTCCTCAACTTGAAATCTTCTCAGGACTTCAAGAACCTGACGGGTCTTAAATCCTTCCAGCGGAAAATCATTTAGAAGGATCAGTTTCCCCTCCTGACGCTTCAGGCTGAGAGCCGCTTTGAGAGCCGCTCTCTTTACTTTTTTAGGAAGAGAGAAGGAATAACTTCTCGGCATGGGGCCGAAGATCGTTCCTCCCCCTCTCCATAAGGGAGATCTTCGGGACCCTGCCCGGGCTCTTCCCGTTCCCTTTTGCCTCCAGGGTTTTGCCCCTCCCCCTCGGACCAGGGTCCTGTTCTTTGTGGCGGCCGTCCCTTTTC
Organism: Thermodesulfobacteriota bacterium; assembly: GCA_035625415.1. Taxonomy (GTDB): domain Bacteria; phylum Desulfobacterota; class BSN033; order BSN033; family UBA1163; genus UBA1163. The sequence continues at coordinate 1,324 of DASPPQ010000135.1, read as the reverse complement.
TCTGGGAAGCCAAATCCCTTCGAACGACATCGTAGAAAAGCGCCGGATTGATCTTGGCGCCGAAGATCTGGTCATCCAATTCGATATCGCTCACCTTTTGATTTCCGATGTCATAGACGGCTAACGTGGTCATCCCTTTCCCTTTCTTAAGCCGATGGGGCAGCAGATCCTTTCCTCTTCGTAGCGCTTCGAATGAGGACCCATCCCGTCTGGCTTCCCGGGATGCCTCCCTTGAGAAGGAGGAGGTTCTGATCCTCTTTGACATCTACGACCTTGATATTCTGAAGAGTCACCTTCCGATTTCCATGTTGCCCTGGCATCTTCAAACCCTTAAAGGTATGATGAGGAAAAGTGGCAGAACCGACGGAGCCTCCGTGACGGAAATATTCATGCGTTCCATGAGAGCCGGGGGAACCGTGAAATTTATGGCGTTTGATCACGCCTGCAAACCCTTTCCCCTTGCTAAGACCGGTGACATCCACTACATCTCCGGGTTTAAAAAGATTCACGTTTACTACCTGACCGACCTCATACCCTCCGAAATCCTCTACACGGAATTCCTTGAGAGAATAAAAAACCCCTGTTCCCGCTTTCTTGAAATGTCCGGTGAGGGGTTTGTTCACCCTCTTGCTGTTCTTCGGGAGGAAACCGAGTTGAAGGGCGTCATAGCCGTCGTTCTCTTTTATTTTCTTCTGAATCACTGAGCAAGGGCCGACTTCGACGACGGTCACCGGGATGACAGAGCCGTCGTCCAGAAAAACCTGAGTCATCCCCAGTTTTCTCCCGATGATTCCCAAGGTCCTTTTCATTCTCTTCTGTCCCCAATCCCCCCACTTCCCTCTATAAAAGGAAGAACAAAGGAATTTATAACTTGATTTCTACGTCGATTCCCGCTGCCAGATCCAGTTTCATCAAGGCATCGACTGTTTGTTGGGTCGGTTCTAAAATATCAAGAAGGCGCTTATGGGTCCGAATCTCGAACTGCTCTCTCGATTTTTTGTCCACATGAGGGGATCTCAGGACGCAATATTTGTTGATTCTTGTGGGAAGAGGGATAGGCCCTGCTACGCTGGCTCCTGTTCGACGAACCGTATCAACGATCTCGACAGTCGATTTGTCGAGGAGCTTATGGTCATAAGATTTTAAACAAACTCTGATCTTCTGGGTTGTCATGTCGAGCCCCTCTCCTTTATTCGAGGACGTCACTGATGACGCCTGCCCCCACCGTACGACCTCCCTCCCGTATCGCAAACCGCAACTCCTTCTCCATCGCAATCGGCGTAATCAACTCCACCGTCAACGCCACATTGTCCCCGGGCATCAC
>DASPPQ010000134.1:0-27986 GCA_035625415.1 Thermodesulfobacteriota bacterium | reverse complement strand
GACACGGGGGAATCCAATGATTTCAACTGGATTCCTGCTTTTGCAGGAATGACAGCTTCTGAACTTATGTAAAGAAGTGTTGGACGCACTACACTAGGATTCGAGGGTTCAGGGGTTCTAGTGAAGTTCGCTCGGCCATTTGAATCTTTGACCCCTCGAACCCTTGGGTTCGCGATGGACCTCAAAGAAAGATTGGACAGACTTACCTCGATTTCAAAGCTCACCCCCACCCAACCCTCCCCCCTCGAGGGGGAGGGGAAGGGAGGGGGGGATTTAAGGCAGAGGCTGGATCGACTCCTCGAACCGAAAAAGGCTTACCGGAAAAAGGCGGTTGTTCCTATCGAACAATTGGTTAAAGGAGAGGTCGTTTCGACTCCCGAAGGCGAGACTTTCCTCACGAAAGAACACTTCCCCCCTCACTATCGGTATGGAGAGATAACCTTGGCGGACATACTCGGCATCCCAACTTACCCGGCTCATCTTCTTTCGAAAGACGAACGGCTTAAGGAATTGGATTTCCGAAAGGCTCTATTTCTCGACACCGAAACGACCGGTCTGAGCGGAGGGACTGGAACCTTTGCCTTTATGGTGGGGTTGGGTTTCTTCCAGGAGGATAAATTTTTGATCCACCAGTTTTTTATGAGAGACTATTCCGAGGAAAGGGCTTCACTCTCCCTGATCAAAAAGATCATTGATTCTTTTCAATTCTTGGTCACCTTCAACGGACGGCATTATGATATCCCGCTCCTCGAGACTCGATTCATCCTCTCGCGTATCGGGTCAAACATAAGAGAGATGCCTAATTTCGATCTTCTCTACCCGTCCAGGAGGATCTGGAAAGGGGCTTATGAGAACTGTCGACTGGTCACTCTCGAATCGAAGCTTTTGGGGGTAGAAAGAACGGATGACATTCCGTCGGAATGGATTCCCTATCTTTATTTCGAATATATCCAGACCGGGGATGCGAGTAAGATTCAGCTGGTCTTCTATCATAACCAAATGGATATCCTCTCCATGGTTGCCCTGGCCGGGCGGATTCACCTTGTCTATCATGATCCCCAAGCAGCCCGACCCAGAAAAGGGATCGAACATTTTGCCTTAGGAAGACTCTTTTGGGAGCATGGTCAGCGGGAGAAGGCCATCCCTTGCTTTGAAATTGCTCTCAAACGGTGTGATGACGATCTTTCTTGGGAAGTGATGAAATGGCTCTCCAGGGCTTTTAAGAAGACGGGTCAGGGCGAAAGGGCCCGATCTCTCTGGGAGGAGATGATTGGCTGGCCTCATAAGAAGGATGCTTTCCCTTACATTGAGCTGGCGAAATATCATGAACATCGACTCAAAGATTGGGATAGGGCGATGGCCTATGTAGATAAGGCGTTAGCTCTTGCCGCATCCCATCAACAAAAGGATTTTGAACTTCTCCAACAGAGAAGACAAAGGCTGGAGCAGAAGAAGGGCTTCAATACGGTTTGAAGAAAAGTTGGGTATTGACAGCTTCCTTCCAAATTTCTATATTAGAGTTAATCTATTTTCGGGGGAAAGGAGGGAGAAGGGATGCCTACTTACGACTATCGATGCCCGAAATGCAAAAAGAAATTCACTGTCATCCTTAGCATGAGTGAGCACGATGCCGGAAAGGCGAAATGCCCAAAATGTGGCGGGAAAAAACTCGAACAACTCATTACCGGTTTCCAGGTAAAAACTTCTAGAAAAAGTTAAGGCATTAAAAATCAATTCCAAATGTCAGAGTTCAAATCTCAAATGAAGATTCAAATATCAAATTTCTAAAGCCCTGCCTGCCCATGTAGGGGAGTCTGGATTTGGAGTTTAGACATTTGATATTGGTTTTATTCCATTTGGACTTCGGGCTTTGACATTTGGGATTGTCTTATCACCTTTCTTCCGTCTCAATTCCAAAATGTTCAAGGGTTCTCTGAACTAATAAGCTCCACAGGCGATAATTGTCTTCGGCCGGGAAAAGTTCCAGAAACCCTTTCGAGAATCGTACGTTCACGTCCTGAGAGATTTTTTCAACCGACCAACCACTGTTAATCTTTTCCAAGACAAAGGCCTTAAAGTCCTCAATACATTGTCTGGCCATCTGGAGATGTTTCCTAACAATTTCTTTTCCTATCGCGGCTCCATAATGCCCCCGGCAAAGAATCTCGGGATCGATTTCCTTAATCTTATCGAGTGATTTTTCGGCCTCGTCCAATCTGTACCAATAATTGGGTCGGAAGAAATTGGGTGGAATATAAAAACCCGCCCCATCGGAAGAGAAAAAGGCTCCTTCGTCCTCCAGAAAAGGGCCTACGCAGTCAGGACAGTGGCCGGGAATCTCAAAAAATTTCATTTTCATCCCTTTACCCAGATCAAGGACCGATCCCTCATGAACAGTGATATCCAATGGAAAAGCTGGAGCAGGTTGAAGGTTTGGAGCCTCTGAAATCACTCCTTTCTCCTCAAGAGCAAGTGTGATCTTCCGGTCGGCATCAAAAATCTTGGCAACGATCCTTTCGCTCGTAAAAATCGCTCGATTCAAATCAGAGGTGACAATTTTCATCCAAGGATATCTTCCCTTGAGAGTAGGGAAGACCATCATGTGATCGAAATGAGAATGGAGAATGATAAGGTGGGAGATGGCTTCGGGAGGGACATTCAATTGGCTTAATTGTTCTAAGAATGGATAGGTAATGCCGCTGACACCCCCTTCGATGATGGCATAGGTTTCGCCCTTTACAAGGTAGAGGTTGAAAAATTCACTCCCCAAGAGGGTGATGTTCTTAGTGACTTGGAATGGAAGTAGCATGGAATAAAATTAACCCATCTTGAGGGATGAATCAATCGGTCCTTAAATTGCGGCTTTTGGATTGTGGATTTCAGAATTTCTTGTACTTCAATTTTCAATCTGCATTCTGTCATTGTTTTTTTCCTCAAACCCTTGTCTCCGTATCTCCTCACTCAATTGGAAATTAATGCGAATGCGCGAACGTTCGAGAGTGGCTAAAGGTCCTTTCTTCTGCCTCGGGTTTAGTATCTCCCCGGATTCCGATCTTCACCTTCTTTAAAGGGATATTCTTACCCGATGCGGCAACTGCGTCCTCCGTGGCCTTGACCAATCCGAAGCAGCAGGGGACTTCCATATAAGGGACCGTGATGCTTTTGATTGAATTTGCCTTAAAGATCTCTGTCAGCTTTTCCTTATAGAATCGGACATCATCTAATTTCGGACAACCGACAACCACTGCTTTCCCTTTGAGAAAATCTCGATGGAAATCGGGATAGGCGAACGGGACGCAGTCAGCTGCGATCAGAAGGTCAGCATCCTGAAAGTAGGGTGCGTTGACCGGCACTAACTTCAACTGGACAGGCCATTGAGTCAACTGGGAAACAGAAGAGGCAGTGGAACTTGCAGCTCCTTCCGCCGAAGGCGCTTTAAAGTGCATTGCCCTTGAAGAAGGGCATCCCGCAAATACCGGAGCAGGTTGAAGTTTGGGTTGAACTTGGTTCTGTTTACGAAGATGAACCTCAACTTCCTTTTCATCGAAATCTTCTGCTTCTTTTTCGATAACCATGATGGCATCTTCTGGGCAATGCCCGAGACAGGCACCCAGGCCATCGCAGAACTTCTCACTTACCAACCTTGCTTTCCCATCAATAATCTGAAGGGCTCCTTCAGCGCAGTTAGGGATACAAAGACCGCAACCGGTACATTTCTCCTCATCAATCTTCACAATCTTTCTTGTCGCCATCGTGTTACCTCCTGGGGGTTATTCTAATTATAAAATAACTCACCCTTGAATATTTATCCTTGATCTAAGTCAAAAGGATGACGATTCTATAAGTAACGAGAATACCGATGAAAATCTTATTCATTTGTGGTAAAAAAAGATATTTTTTAGAGAAAGAGGAGAAAGGCCTTGTCTTGGCTGGCGTTGTGGGCTGTCATTTTCTGGGGATTTTCTTTCATCGCGACAAAAGTAGCTCTGAAAGAAGTTCACCCATTTACCCTTTTGACCCTCCGGTTTGGAATAGGAGGGTTTCTTCTCTTCGTTTTTCAGCTCCGGAAAGATAAATGGTTTCTCAGGACATTCTCTCCCAAAGATTGGTTTCTCATTTTTTTGTTAGCCATCGCAGGAATGTCCGGGCATACACTTCTTCAGGCGTTCGGACTGCTCTATACTACTGCAATCAACACAGGCTGGATCGTTGCCGTGATACCCATCTTTATCACCATTTCAGCCCGTCTTTTCCTGAAAGAGGCAATTAGGGTGAGGACAGGGATCGGGATATTCATCGGGTTTTTGGGCGTTTTTCTGGTCATCTCAAAAGGGGTATTTTCCTTTTCTTTGTTTCATTTTGGTTCCACCTTGGGTGATTTCCTTGTTCTCTTCAGTGCATTGACCTGGACAGCCTTCACCGTTGGAGGAAGAGGGTTTCTTTCACGGTTTCCGGCACTTACAGCGATCACACCGGTCATGATTGTAGGGTCCCTCACCACATTCCCTTTTACCTTTCTGAAATGGCAATGGAATATCCTTCCCCATCTATCTCTATCTGCATGGATGGGCATTCTCTTCTTGGGAGTCTTCTGCTCTGGCCTGGCTTACCTTTTTTGGTATTCTGCTCTGGAGAAGAAGGATTTGAAGATCGTTGGAATGTACCTCTATCTCGAGCCCTTTGTAACATTGATTGGGGCATACTTCCTCATAAACGAGCAAGTCCAGCGGGTTTCCCTTATGGGCGGAGGCATGATTCTCCTTGGGGTCTACCTGGCAACCAAGAGAAGGTCGACACAAAAATCTTGACATCCAAATTGATTAGTGATATCAAATGCCTCTGTGAAGACCTTTTGAAAAAGGAGGGCAATGATCTTGGCAAAAGGAGTAGTGAAGTGGTTTGACACAAAGAAGGGATATGGATTCATCGAGCAACCCGGCGGCGATGATGTGTTTGTTCACTATTCGGGGATTACGGGAGACGGCTTTAAGTCTCTTCGTGCAGGCGAGGAGGTGGAATTCGAGATTGCCACAGGCCCAAAAGGGCCTCAGGCAACCAAGGTAATCAAGCCGGCCTGATCTATTATTTTTCTGTTTTTTGATTTTTTTAAAGCTTCTTACAGTTTGGATGAACCTTCCAAAGGGCCTCTCCAATCGGTTTAGGAACGGGCATCTTTGTTCTAATTTTCCTCTTTTTCATCCTTTTTCTCCCGCATATTGCAGGAGCAAACTCGTCCAGTGTCCTCTTTTCTATCGTCACATTTGCTTTCAATATCATTGACTTTAGGAAGACGGGTTTATTAAAGTTGAGTGATCAGAGGATAGAGGAGAAGAATGAAAGCCTTTGCAACTCTTAAGAATGATTTGATTGTAAACCGACGGCAGATCTTGATCGGACTCGTATCTCTGCTGATCGTCGATGTCCTTCAGCTCTTCATTCCAAGAGTCATCAAATATGCCATCGACGACCTCACCCTGGGGACGGTATCTCCGTCTCGCCTTCTTGTCTATGGGTTGGAAGTCCTCCTCCTTGCCATGGGCATTGGCAGCCTTCGATATGTCTGGAGGTATTTCTTGTTGGGAGCGGCGCGCCGGATCGAAAAGACACTCAGAGACCGCCTCTTCATTCACCTTCAAACCCTCTCCGCTTCGTATTTCTCCCGCACCAAGGTGGGCGACCTGATGGCCCATGCGACCAACGACATCGAGGCGGTCCGGATGGCCATGTCGATGGGGGCCGTCTTTTTGGTGGACACGATTATCCTAGGTGTGCTGACGATCGCTTTTATGATTTATATCCACCCCAAGCTCACCCTTTTTGCCGTGCTTCCCATGCCATTGATCACACTGATCACTCTCTTCTTCAGTCAGGCGATCCACCACCGTTTTGAAATTGTTCAGAAGACCTTCTCCTCACTTACCGAAAAAGTCAGGGAAGCCGTTGCAGGTATCCGAGTGATCAAAGCTTACGTTTTGGAGGAGAAGGAAAGGGAGAAACTCTCTCAACTGAGCCGGGATTATATTCAGAGAAATTTGAACGTGGTCAAAGTGTGGGGAATGTTCTTCCCCATCATCCTTTTTTTCTCCAACCTCTCCATGGCCATCGTCCTTTACCTGGGCGGGAAGTTGACGATCCTACAGTCGATCTCAACGGGTGATTTCGTAGCCTTCATGAGTTATCTCGGATTGCTCGCATGGCCGATGATGGCTTTGGGTTGGGCGGTCAATATGATCCAGCGGGGCAGCGCTTCCATGGATCGCTTGAATAGAATTTTTTCGGAAGCACCGGAAATCCATGATGCTTTAGGCGTCATTCGACCAGGTCTATTGGAGGGAAGAATTGAGATAAGAGGTCTCAGCTTTTCTGCAGGAGACGGCGGCGATCCTCTCCTTCGGGATATTCATATCGTTGTTGAGAAGGGAGAGAGATTGGTGGTCGTTGGAAGGACCGGAGCAGGGAAAACCATCTTTTGCAATCTGGTGGCAAGGATTTTGGAATCTTCCGAGGGGCAGCTCTTCTTCGATGGGGTTGAAATTCATGAGATCCCTCTTGAGGTGTTAAGGAGATCCATTGGGTACGTGCCGCAGGACACCTTCCTCTTTTCAGATACGATCCGTGAGAACATCGCCTTTGGAAAGCTCGATGCCTCAGACAAAGAGATCGAAGAGGCGGCACGGCTTGCGCAGATTTACGATGAGATGATGGCATTTCCGGAGGACCTCCACACCATGGTCGGGGAGAAAGGGATTACCCTATCCGGCGGACAGAGGCAGAGGATTGCGATTGCGCGAGCCGTTCTCATGGATCCACCCATCTTCATCCTGGATGATGCCCTCTCCTCGGTGGATATCCAGACGGAAGAACGAATTCTGGAGGGATTGGAGAAGTTCACTAAGGGGAAGACGAGCATCCTGATCACCCATCGCATCGCTCCCCTGCGAAGGGCCGATCGGATCGTGGTTCTTGAGGAGGGAAGGGTGGCAGAAATGGGGGACCATAAAACGCTTCTTTCAAGGGGTGGAATTTACAATGCCCTCTATTGGCAGAGGCAATTGGAAGAAGAGCTGGAAAAGGGATGATTTGAATGTCAAATGTCAAAGTTCCACGTCCAAATGAAGGTCAAATCTCAAATTCCAATTGTCAAATGAAGGTCGAAGCACAAATTCTCAGAAGCTCTTGGAATTTTGCATTTGGATTTGATTTGTCATTTGAAATTTGACATTTGAGTTTTAGGGTAACCAGGTTATGTACACCGATTTTGGCTACATGGAAGAAGGCAAATTAGGGAAACCCTACGACCTGAGGCTCATGGCCAGGTTAGGAGTCTTTTTAAGGCCCTACTGGAGCCTGATGGCTCTCTCCCTCCTTTTCGTTTTGGTCATGGCAGGGTTGGATCTTCTGATTCCTTATCTCACGAAAGAAGCGATCGATCGCTACATCGTTGTGGGAGCAAGAGAAGTGGTTATGCGAGGTGATGGTTCTCCAGAGGAGCACCGGTTCCGGAGTCAATATGGGCAGAGGTTCATTCCGATGAGAGAACCCGGGAGGTTTCTTCTCCCGCCGGACGTATTGCAATCGATGGACCGGAAGGAGATCACTCATTTTCAGAAGTATGGTCTCATAACGGAAAACCGGTATTACGTGTTTGTCCCCGAGAAACCGGAAGAACAGGATCTCTTGAAAAAATATCCCTCCTCTTTTGAAAGGAGCGGTTCCCACTGGTTCATCTCCTTCGATCGTATGAAAGGATTAAAGAAAGAGGACCTCCTCGTCCTGAGGTGGAAGGATGTCGAGGGGGTTTTCCGCATCGCCCTCCTCGTTGTTCTTATTCTTGCCGTCAACTTCGGACTAAATTTTTCTCAGGTCTATGCCATGGAGTTGGCAGGTCAAAAGATGATGCATGACCTGAGGATGAAAGTTTTCTCCCACCTCCAGGGACTCCAGGTCTCCTTCTTCGATAAGAATCCGGTGGGACGGTTAGTCACCCGTTTGACGAACGATATCCAGAACGTCCACGAGATGTTTGCCTCTGTCTTCATCAACCTTTTGAAAGACATTCTTCTGGTGATCGGGATCATCATTCTTCTTCTTCAGCTCAACCGGGGACTCGCCCTGGTCTCCCTTTCTGTTATTCCCTTCATCCTTGCCGCTTCCCTCTTCTTCAGCCGCCGAGCCAGGGATGCGTTTCGGGAGATCCGCGTGAAGATTGCCCAGATGAACTCTTTCTTCCACGAAAATTTCTCGGGCATCAAAGTGGTTCAACTCTTTCAAAGGGAAAAAGAGAACCAGCGACGATTCGAAAAAATCAACGAGGGATATTATTTGGCGAATATGAGACAGGTTTCCATTTACGCCTTCTTTGTCCCCCTCGTTGAAATCCTAAGTTCGGGAGCGATCGGCCTTCTCCTCTGGTACGGAGGGGGGGAGGTGATTCAAGAGCGGATCACCCTCGGCGTCCTGGTCGCCTTTCTCTCCTATATTCGGATGTTCTTCCAGCCCATCCGAGACCTTTCGGAGAAATATAATATCCTTCAATCAGCGATGGCCTCCCTCGAGAGGATTTTTTCCTTGCTCGACCAGGAGCAGAAGATTTCGAGGCCAGTGCGACTCAAGGCCGGGCCTCTCTCTACCAGAAGAGAAGAAATCAGGGGCGACATCGAATTCCGCCATGTCTCCTTTTCCTACAATGGAGAGGATCAAGTTCTCAAGGACGTTTCTTTTTCTATTGGCGAGGGAGAGACCGTGGCGATTGTGGGTGCCACCGGAGCCGGGAAGACCTCTTTGCTGCACCTGATCGAGCAATTCTACGAAGCGCAGAAGGGCGCGATTCTGATCGATGGGATCGATATTCGCGAGAGGGATATCGCTCAACTTCGGGCACAAATTGGGCTGGTGATGCAGGATACATTTCTCTTCGCTGGAGATATCGTCGAGAATATTCATTTGGGGAATCGCCAGATCGACGCCGAAAGGGTGAGAGAGGTCGCGCAAGTGGTGAACGCAGAGAAGTTCATTCTTCGGTTACCCCACGGATATCGTACCAAAGTGGGGGAGGGAGGGGAGGCGTTATCTGCGGGGGAGAGACAGTTATTGGCTTTTGCAAGGGCTTTGTCGATGAATCCAAAGATCCTTGTCCTCGACGAGGCGACTTCTCACGTCGATCCTGAAACCGAGCGGCTCATCCAAGAAGGACTGGCACGGTTACTTAAGGGAAGGACGTCCGTTGTCATCGCCCACAGGCTCTCCACGATCCGGCATGCCGACCGGATCATCGTTCTCCACAAGGGAAGGGTGCGGGAAACCGGAACCCATACGGAGCTAATGGCCCAAAAAGGCATTTATTTCAGGCTTTATCAGATGCAGTTCGGCGCGCCCTTAACTGCGGAATGGGGATTACCGATTGCGGAATAAGATCTTTTGATTTACCATTCCGGACTCCGCAATGGAATAAGTTGACAAAACGGGATGGTCGTCCTATATAGGAGGAAGGTTTTATGGAAGAGAAGGAAGAAGAACCCAAGACGATTGGCCCGGAAGAGGAGAAGAGGCGGGGGATCGATCTCAACGCTCTTTTCCCCGAAAGGGGTTATGACTTAAATCGTCTCTTCCCGGATGGAGAGACCAAGAAGCTTCTCTATGAGCTGAGACGCAACAAGCGGGATATCGACCGTTTTGTAAGAAGTCTCCAGGTTGAGGAGGAATGAATGAATTGCCCCCAGTGCGGCGTGACATTGCCTTTTATTCTTTGCCCGGAGTGCGGAGGAGAAATCCCGGAAAAGAGTCGTCATTGCTGCTGGTGTGGGACTCCGATCCCGGCAGAGGCGGTGGAGACCGATTTGTCCGACCGAAAATTATGCAGTGACGGAAATTGCGTCGGCACCATCAACGAGAGAGGAGTTTGTAATATTTGCGGGAAACCTTAGCAGGGATAGCCGGGATGCGGCTGGATAGCCCCCCACTCTCTTTTTGAAGGAAGGGTCGGGTTGGCATAATTCTTGTATAAAATACTTTGGTAGAACTGGAATATAGGCTACATTGACAGTCGAGACTACAATGATTAACTTAAACCGATAGGTCTAAATAACCAAGTTTTTTAGGAGGGCCCAATGATATTTCTACCAAGGGGGGGTGCTGACCGGGAAGAGAAGGGTAAGGATGACAAAGTCGTTATCCCTGATGAGCTACCTGTGCTTCCTTTAAGGGGGACAGTGCTTTACCCAGATTTGATACTGCCCATCATGGTCGGCAGAAAAAAGTCAGTCAAGTTGATCGATGATGCAATGGATTCCGACCGTATCATCGGAGTCATCACTCAAAAGAGATCTGAAATCGAGGACCCTAAAGAAACCGACCTTTATTCGGTGGGTGTTGCGGCATTGATTTTGAGAATGATCCGGGAGCTGGACGGGAGCCAACGCGTCATCGTCCAGGGGGTCTCCAGGATGAAAGTGAAGGAATACTTTCAGAGGGAACCCTATTACAAAGCGAAGGTTGAAGTGATCGATGAGGGGTTGGTACAGGGAGTGGAGATCGATGCCCTCATGATGAATTTGAAGAACCTCTTCCAAAGGGCCGTGGAGCTGGCTCCTTATCTGACCAGTGAGCTGGGCACCATGGTTTCTAATATCAAGTCGCCCGCCATCCTCGCGGACCTGATCGCCTCGAACCTCAATATCTCAACCACCGAGAAACAGGGAATTCTGGAGACTTTCGATATTCGAGAACGGTTGACCAAGGTTCATCTCTTTCTCAACAAAGAGGTCCAGGTACTGGAGCTGGGCAATAAGATCCAATCGCAGGTCAAGGAGGATATGGATCGAACTCAAAGGGAGTACTATCTCCGGGAACAACTCAAGGCGATTAAAAAAGAGTTGGGAGAGTTGGACGAACATTCCACAGAGATCAAGGAGCTGAAAGAGAAGATTAAGAAGGCTAAGATGCCACCCGAGGCCCTGGCAGCTGCAGAAAAAGAGCTGGACCGCCTGGCCAAGATCCCTCCTGCCTCGGCGGAGTATACCGTCGCCAGAACCTATCTGGACTGGCTGGCAGAACTCCCCTGGTCTGAAACCACCGAGGACAATCTCGACATTGATAATGCCCAAAAGACGCTGGACGAAGACCATTATGATTTGGAAAAGGTGAAGAAAAGGATTCTGGAATACCTGGCGGTCAGAAAACTGAAAGCGGACATGAAGGGACCTATCCTTTGTTTCGTCGGCCCTCCAGGGGTTGGAAAGACCTCGCTTGGAAAGTCCATTGCCAGGACGATGGGGCGTAAATTCATACGGATCTCGTTGGGCGGCGTCCGGGACGAAGCGGAGATTCGAGGACATCGCCGGACTTATGTCGGGGCTCTGCCCGGTCGTATCATTCAGGGGATCAAAAAAGCCGGATCGAATAACCCGATCTTCATGCTCGACGAAGTCGATAAGATCGGGATGGACTTTCGTGGAGATCCCTCCTCGGCCCTTCTCGAGGTTTTGGACCCAGAACAGAATTTTTCCTTCTCCGATCACTATATCGATGTTAATTTCGATCTTTCGAAGGTGATGTTTATCACCACCGCCAATGTCCTTGATACCATTCCCCCCGCTCTCCGGGATCGAATGGAAACCCTCGAGCTGCCGGGCTATAGCGAGGATCAGAAGATGATGATCGCCAAAGAGTTTTTAATTCCGAAACAGATCAGCGAGCACGGGTTGAGTTCAGAGTTCATCGAATTTCAGGATGCGGCACTTCAGACCATTATCACTTCTTACACCCGAGAGGCAGGGGTCAGAAATTTGGAGAGAGAGATAGCGACCGTCTGTCGAGGGGTGGCCAAGGATGTCGCCCGGGGAATCAAAGAGAAGGTAGTCATCGGTCCGGACGACTTGCATCGATTTTTGGGGCCGGTCAAATTCTTCCAGGAAGTGGCAGAGCGTACCTCTAATCCCGGTGTGGCGACAGGCTTGGCCTGGACGCCTACGGGAGGGGACATTATCTTTGTGGAAGCGACGAAGATGAGAGGGGAGAAAGGGCTGACCTTGACCGGGCAATTGGGAGATGTGATGAAAGAGTCCGCACAGGCCGCATTGGCCTACGTTCGATCCAAATCGAAGGAACTCGGGATTGAGGAGGACTTTTTTGAGAAGAATGATATCCACATTCATGTCCCGGCAGGTGCCATTCCAAAGGACGGGCCTTCGGCCGGGATCACCATGTTCGTGGCGCTTACCTCCCTGTTGACTAACAAACCTGTCCGGAGCGATGTCGCCATGACTGGAGAGATCACTTTAAGGGGTTTGGTCCTTCCTGTGGGGGGGATCAAAGAAAAGGTCCTGGCTGGAATGCGAGCCGGGATTAAGACGATCATCCTTCCGAAGAAGAATGAAAAAGACCTGGAGGAGATTCCTGAGAATATTCGGAATCAGATGAATTTCAAATATATCCAGAGGATGGACGAGGCCATCGACCTGGCGCTGAAACATACAGAGCCGCGGAGCGCGGAAAGAGAAGCCTTTACCCCTCCGGTGAGTTAGAAGCCTAAAATTTTTTGCCCCTTTCTTGTTGCTTGCCTGCAATCACGGTATTTGTCTGAGGCTCCTTCGTGGATTATCCCAAGCTCAGAAACATCAATGCCTTTCCAGTCCAAAGTTCCGGACAAACGCTTCTATGCCTTCAGGATCCGCAGAACATCAGTGAAAAGGCGCTTTTTTTGCCGCTCCCGCTCTATTTTATCGTTTCCCTCTTCGACGGCCAACATTCGATCCTCGATATTCAGGCGAAGTATATGAGAAAGTTTGGAGAGTTTCTTTATACCGAAAATTTACAGGAGATCATCGGTCAATTGGATGAAAACCTCTTTCTCGAAGGGGTGCGGTTTGAAGAGGCATTGAGACAGAAAGAAGAAGCGTTTAAAAAGGCTTCGTTCCGTGAAGCGGTTTTTGCCGGGAAGAGTTATGAAGCAGATCCCGGCAGACTAAGGACTCAGCTTGAAGGTTACTTTAATGGGACGAACGGTCCGGGGTCTCTTGGAGAGAAAAAGAGTGCGAAAGGTTTAAAAGGGGTGGTTGCGCCTCACATCGATTTTCAGAGGGGAGGGCACTGTTATGCCTTCGGCCACCGGGAAATATGGGAGAGGAATGCTTCCCCCTGTTTCATCATCTTTGGGACAGCCCACACCCCGATGGAAAATCCTTTTTGCCTGACCCGGAAAGATTTTGTCACGCCTCTTGGTACGCTGAATGTGGACAAGGAACTGGTTGATGCGATCCAATCCCGCTGCCCTGATGACCTCTTTAAAGATGAAAGTGTCCATCGAAGCGAGCACTCCATAGAGTTTCAGTGTGTTTTTCTCCGGTACCTTTACCCGGAGCCCGATTCACTGAGAATCCTCCCCGTCCTGACCGGATCATTCCATGAGGCGATTGAAAAGGGAGTTTCGCCGATAGAGCTCGAACCCGTCCGGCAGTTCATCGAGGGATTGAAGGAAGCTGTCTCATCTCTCGGGCGAGAGGTGTGTTACATTGCCAGTGCGGACCTTGCACATAGGGGCCTTCAATTCGGGGACCGAGAAGGCGTGAGTGAATATGGATTGAGAGTAACCTCTCAACAAGACCGTGAGATGTTGGGATATGCGGAGAAGATAGATGGAGAAGGTTTTTTCTCGTCCATCTCGAGGGAGAAAGACCGGAGAAAGATCTGTGGCTATCCGGCCATCTATTCAATGCTCAAAATTCTCGAAGCCAGGGAAGGCAAACTTCTCAAGTATGACCAGGCCTTTACACCGGAGACCCAGTCTGTTGTCACCTTCGCCAGCCTTGCGTTTTACTAATACAAACGCGTTAAATCATTTTACACGTAGCGCAAGGCTTTAGCCTTGCTTAAAGCAACCCTAAAGGATTGCCCTACAAAATATTTAATGCGTTTGTATTAGATACCTATGAGTTCGAAAAAATATTATCCTGAACGATCCTTCATCTGACAGACGCCGTCAGATTGCCTCCGGGTTAACGAGTTCTCCTTATACTGACCTCCAGACCTTCCAGGGCCTCACCGTCAACAATTACTGAGTGACGAAAGTGTGCATCATGGCTTCGGGGGAATCGAATTTCCAGGCTTCTTTCGGATAGTTTAAATTGCATAAATGGAAATCGAATCGTAACTTTTTCGAGGTACAGGAAATAGCGGATAGATAGCAGAAATTGATCCTTCGGAAAAGGGAGGTCTGGTTCTGACGCAACTTACCAAGAAAAAACGAGTGTTAGCTCCCTTCACTCTAAATAGTCGGGATTAGACATCGAATGGTCTACGCAAAATACAGCCTTTTTTAGACAAAAATACAAGGTTTACCGCATTTTGGTTGCAGGTCATTTCCCTTAACATAAAAATTGTGAAGCGAGGGAGCGGAGGAATACCAGGGACCGACATCACCGCTCCTGCAGAAACAAGGTGACATGGCAATGGTATCAGGGGGCGATCAAAAAGAGAGGTGGAAAGACTCAGCTGGCCCATGAAACAGTAGGCAGAGTTTGTTTCAGCTCATTTTACTCACACAAGTATTGGTATGATTCGTGGGGGGAGATCAGACCGACGCGCCCACTATTCGTGGGGAAGGTCAGATCACCTGTCGGCTCGCATCTAGTAAAGGAAAGGAGGATCTGAATCATGAGCAAAACTCTGGCAAGTTCTTCCGACCCGGTGTTGAGCAAACTCGATAACATACTCCCGGATCTGGAAGCTCTCTACAAGGATGTGCACTCACATCCCGAACTCTCGATGCAGGAGACGCGTACGGCAGGTTTGGCGGCGGACCGTCTTCGTGCCGCCGGCTATGAAGTAAAAACCGGTGTCGGCAAAACCGGTGTCGTGGGCGTACTCCGCAACGGTGATGGGCCGACGGTGATGCTGCGAGCCGATATGGATGCGCTGCCTGTCGAAGAGGCGACAGGTCTGCCGTATGCCAGCAAAGCGACGGCTACTGATCGAGAAGGCAAGACGGTGCCAGTCGCGCATATGTGTGGCCACGACATGCATGTTACTTGGCTTGTGGGTGCCTCAAAATTGTTGGCCGAGGCACGCTCGACATGGCGCGGCACTTTGATGGCGGTCTTTCAGCCCGGAGAAGAGGCCGCGGAAGGTGCGCAGGCTATGATTGACGACGGCCTCTTAAACCGCTTCCCTAGGCCGGATATCGTACTTGGCCAGCACGTCATGGTCGGTCCCGCCGGTACCGTGACCGGAAGTGCCGGACCGATTACCTCTGCTGCGGACAGCTTGCAAATTCGCCTGCTCGGGCGCGGCGCGCATGGCTCGATGCCGCAAGCCAGTATCGATCCCGTCGTCATGGCGGCGTCCGTAGTCCTGCGGCTTCAGACCATCGTGTCCCGCGAGGTTGCCGCAATGGACGCGGCGGTGGTCACCATCGGCGTATTGCAGGCCGGCACGAAGGAGAACGTCATCCCCGACGATGCCATCATCAAGCTCAATGTGCGGACGTTTGACGCGGGCGTGCGCAAGCACGTGCTTGAGGCGATTGAGCGGATTGTCAATGCCGAGGCCCAAGCCTCGGGTGCGCCGCGCAAGCCGGAGATCACGCCACTCGACCGCTACCCGCTCAATATGAATGATGAAACCGCGAGTAACCGCATCGCCGAGGCATTTCGCAGCTTTTTTTCTGCTGATCGGGTGAAGCACACCGGGCCTGCGCCGGCGAGCGAGGATTTCGGCTGCTTCGGCACTGCCTGGCGCGTACCGTCGGTGTTCTGGTTCGTCGGAGGCACGGACCCGGATATCTATGCGAAAGCCAAAGAGGCCAATCGGCTAAATGAGCTTCCTGTCAACCACAGCCCGAAGTTTGCGCCCGTCATCCATCCCACTTTGCGAACAGGCATTGAGACGCTCGTCGTCGCGACGAGGGCGTGGTTGCCGGCGCAGAATAGGTCGTGACCGATGGAACTACATGAGACAGGCGCGTAATCAGTGAGGACCGATTATGAGCATGGCTAGTACAATGCTGACGAGCCCGGTGGAGATAATGGACTGGTTGGGAACCTTTGCATTTGCGCTGAGCGGTGGATTGCTGGGCGTGCAAAAACGCTTCGACTTGTTTGGAGTTCTATTTTTATCGTTCGTGGTTGCTGTCGTCGGCGGCCTTATGCGCGACGTACTGATCGGCGCAATTCCCCCGGTAGCGATCACGGAAATTCATTATTTTTGTATTGCAATCATCGGCGGCCTTGTCACCTTTTATTGGTATTCAAAGGTCGCTTCTCTGCGACGCCAGATATTGCTTCTGGACGCCCTCGGGCTTGGCTTGTTTGCAGTGATTGGCGCGCAGAAGGCGATAGACCACGGCATCAATCCATTGATGGCGGCGATCATGGGCATGCTGACGGGGATTGGCGGTGGAATGACGCGAGACGTTCTCGCCGGCGATGTTCCCTTCGTCCTAAAGGGCGACCTTTATGCGATAGCGGCGCTCAGCGCCGGGGCGATCGTAGCTATCGGGCATGTTGCCAAGTTTCCGCCGTTCTATGCGATGCTGCTCGGCGCTGCTGCGTGCGTCTTCCTTCGGTTGATGGCGATTTATCGACGGTGGAGCGCTCCCATCGCCAAACGGGGCAAAGGGAGGGAGGATGATGGATTCGAGCGGCGCGAATCCAGCAAGGGCGGCTGAACGAAAACGCGATTCGTCGCACGGACATCCCACGGAGTCCACCACAGCGACGAAACTTCACGGCAACGACAAACTGCTCTGCGGGATTATTCTCGGTGTTATCACCTTCTGGCTGTTCGCACAGACGACCCTGAATATCGCTCCCGACATGGGTAAAGAACTCGATCTCGATGCGAGCACCATGAATATTTCGGTTGCGATCACCGCCTTGTTCTCCGGAATATTCATCGTGGTCATGGGCGGATTTGCGGATCGTGTCGGCCGCGTCAAAATCGTCAACATTGGGTTTTATCTTAGCATCCTCGGCTCGCTGCTCGTCGGCTTGGCGCCCGCCGGCGCAATGGCGTCCGCGTTCCTGTTGACGGGTCGAGCCCTGCAGGGCCTTTCAGGCGCGTGTATCATGCCTGCAAGTCTGGCGCTAGTGAAAACCTATTGGGTCGGAGCCCAGCGCCAGCGCGCAGTCAGTCTCTGGTCGATCGGTTCTTGGGGAGGTTCGGGTCTCTGTTCTCTGTTCGGCGGACTGGTCACTCAGCACCTTGGATGGCGTTACATCTTTTTTGCTTCTGTCGTGGTCGCTTTCATCGGCCTCATCCTGATGCACGGCACCGCTGAAAGCAGAGCCGAGGGCAAGAGAGACTACAAATTCGACTTTGCTGGCGTCATCACCTTCATGATCACGATTGTGGCCTTGCAAATCGTCGTGACACAAGGCAATAGGCTCGGATGGACGAGTCCCTATGCGCTCGTTCTCATCGCCGTCACGGTGATCTTCGGAATTCTGTTCTTCTGCATCGAAGCGCACACATCCGCCGCGTTCGTCGATTTCACGCTGTTCAAAGAACCGACATTTACCGGTGCGACCATTTCCAACTTTCTGCTCAATGGCGTGTCCGGTACACTGATTGTGTCGCTTCAATTGGTGCAAATTGGAGGCCATATGACCGCGCAAGCGGCCGGTATGCTGACCCTTGGCTATGCCGTTGCGATCATTGCTTTCATCCGTGTTGGAGAGAGGCTCTTGCAGCGTTTTGGCGCGCGCCGGCCAATGATCTGGGGTTGTCTTATTACCGCCCTAGCTATCCTGTTTCTCGCGCCCGCGAACGTGATGCTGTCGAATTATAAAATCTTGGCGATCATTGGCTATACACTATTTGGGGTCGGGCTGGCATTCTATGCAACACCATCGACCGACGCGGCGCTCTCCAACTTGCCAGAAACGCAAGCGGGCTCCGGCTCAGGTATCTATAAGATGGCATCCTCTCTAGGCGCTGCGTTTGGAGTCGCCATTTCGGCGGCGATCTTCACAGCACTAAGCGCCAGCGTTGACAGCGCACACTGGTTGGAAGGTGTCATTACCTTCCAGGGGCGCCAGGACAACCTTCATGTTCGAGAGGCTGCCATCATTGCTCTGATATTCAACATATTGATGGCTGTCGTGGCGATCATATCGATTATGCTCACCGTCCCCAAGACTCGGGCGGAGCGTTAACCCCTGCGCGGATCGAATCTGACGTCGATGCCTTTGCCTCGACCTTGCTCTACAATTCTATGTCGATATCTCTCAGGATTTGGTCCATGGGTTTGCTTGATAGCTTGCCAGAACCCTGCCCGGCCATCAAATTGAAAAAGCGGAAGGTATGATCTTCAAATAATAACTTCTAGTGAACATGCCCCATTTCAAAATGATAAAGGGGGAGACTTATGATAAGATAATTTTATGCCTCTTGAATTTGACACACTGAATCATGGGAAGATTGCCTTTGGTTTCTTTAATATCGAAACCGACATGATCCTTCTTGAACATTACTTCTTCTTTGCTCAGGAGTTTTGCCGACATATTTCTGAAAGTGCACGAGTTCCTTCAAATGAAACCTATGAATCTTCGTTGGATATTTATCTGATCGAGGGCCATAGGGATATAGGGAATCTAATGGGTGCCATTCACGGAGTTGATTTAAGGGGCTTTCTCGGGGAGGTCTATAAACTCTTTCCTTTTCCGCAGGAAAGAGAAAAGTTTAAACAGAACCCCGAGGGGTTCAAAACCCATATTCGGGTCGAGAAACTGATCCAGGAATATGGGCAAAAGATAATCATCCGATTGTTAATTCCTGCAACTGGTAATCAAATCGATATCGGTGATTATCTCTTTAACACGAATTCTTTCCAAGAGCTGATCAAATATGTTTGGATGGGAGGGTTTCCTCGCTGGAAAGATGGGATTGAGCCTGACTATGTTTTGGAGATGAAACAAGCGATCGAACAATCTAAAAGAACTGTTTTCAAAGGACTATCGTTCGAATAGAAAGTCCATGCATCCCCTTAGCAGTAATCCGTTATATAGCTTGCCAAGACAAAGCCCTAATTTTTCGGAGAATTAATTGTGGATTTGATAGTCAAATGATAACATTGAGGGAAATTCAACCAAGGAGGTGCACCATGAAAGTCTCTCAAGGTATCCATCGTTGGCTAGAGTATCAGAAACTTCATTCAAAAAAAACACCGTCAAAACCTACCAATCGATCCTTTCCAAACTAACCGCCCAATTTGGCGAAAGAGATCTCAACTCCTTAACCCCGGAAGAAATTCTCTCGTTCCTGACCCAAATCAATCGGGACACCAAACAGACAACCAAAAGAACCCGGTACTCCCAACTCACCTCTTTCTTTAATTTCGTCAGCCAAAACCTCGATTCTAATTTCAGAAGTCCCTGTAACACTCCCATGCTGAAAAAGTTCTATCGATCTCCGGGACTCACCCGCTGGACTATTCTCGAAAAGGAGACGGTGGATGAGGTCATCTTTCGCACCATCAAACCCAGAAACCGCTTGATGCTTGAATTGATGGCTCGGGGTGGAATGAGGATCAGTGCGGTATTGCAATTAACTCCCAACGATATCGAGGATAGAAAGCTCACTCTTAGAAGCCCTAAAAGCGGAAAGGAACGGGAGATTGTCTTTATTCCGCAGAAGGTTGCCGACCGTCTCAAGGAATATATTAATGCCAAGGGAATTGGGTCTGACCAGCGGATCTTCCGAATATCTTACACAGCAGCGAGGAGAGTTGTAAACAAAGCAGGGAAGGTAGTCGGTATCCACTTGCGGCGCCATGATCTTCGGAGACATGCAGCAACTTATGCTTCTCGGTCAGGGGTCCCCATTGAGATTGTCAGCAAGGTAATTCTAAGACATGCAAACCTCTCTACGACACAGAGATATCTTGGGACAGTAAGCGACGTTGAGGCGATGAGGTGGATTGACAATCTTTATAGTTAGGGAATTGGAAGGGGGTGAGGACCGCAAAGCCTCACTCCTTTTCTCGCTAGAAATCGCACAATATCATGTTCAAACCGTAAATTTTAGAGCTTCTAAAAAGGACCCATCGATAGCAGATACTCACACCCCCGGAGTCACCCAACGTGGCTTCAAAATCCTGTCGTGATCCGTCGGGTACGAGGCCAACAAGGCTGAGCGCCTGCTTTTCGGCAACATTAAGCTAAAAATGCAAGAGCTATTATTAAAATCTTCTCTCTTCAAATTTAATAATTTTCCGCTAAAACCTCGTAATACGGTTGCGTGTGTTTACAAGCATGACATTCTTTTGGCGCTTCCAGTCCCTCATGAACAACAACACAGTATCATCCAATACAAATATCCAGTTCATCACTTCTCCCATCGGATTACAGTTCTCTGGCGAGTTGGTTAGCGCCCCATATCGCATCCATAATGTTATGCACTTTACGGGAATCGCCTATGTTGTAAACAATCTTATTGGAATCTTTCATAGTGTCATAGAGGTCTTTTTGAGAATGATAACCCACAGCAACCATGACCGTATCCGCCTTAATTTCTTTTTCGCCCGTCGGAGTTTTTACCGTGACTGAAACATCGTTTACCGCTTTTACGGTGGAGCTGCGGAATACGTCGATCTTGTTAAAGACCAGCAAGTCTTTAAGCATATCGTAATTTGCAAAGCACATGTCTGCTCCACCGCCAAGTATCTCCGGCAATGCCTCCACAATGGTCACATTCTTGCCTTGCTGACGCAGCCACAATGCTGTTTCGCAGCCGCTCAAGCCACCACCCACAACAACAACATTCTTACCGGCTTTCTTTTTGCCACTGAGAAGTTCAATCGCCGTGCAAACGTGGTTTTTACCGCCAAACTCCAATTTTATCGGCGTGGAGCCCGTGGCAAAAACAACAACATCCGCCTTGGATTTTTCGATCATTTCACGATCGACAGTACATTTGAGTTTGATTTTTACGGGCAGTTTTTTAAGTTGTAAAGTGTACCATTTCAGAAGAGCACGGTCGTCCTTCTTGAAATCCGGTACAGATCCGGGGATAATGTTGCCGCCGAGTTTGTCGTTCTTTTCCATAAGAGTGACCTTGTGCCCGCGAATGGCACAGATCCTTGCCGTTTCCATTCCGGCAAGACCACCGCCGATAATCAATACATTTTTCTTATCGATAGCTTCCGTAATCGCGAAAGATTTTTCCCTGCCGCAAGCCGGATTGACCGCGCAAGAAAGCGGTAACCCTTGGGCGATCCTGCCCAGGCAACCTTGATGACAGGAAAGACAAGGCCGGATATCTTCCAGCTTTTCGGTCCTGATTTTTTCCGGCAGATAAGGATCTGCCAACAGGGATCTGCCATAGCCGATGATGTCGCAGCAAATACCCAGGGACTCGCAAGCCATTTCCGGATTGTCCATTCTGCCGGCAAGTATGATTGGAACACTGACATTTTGCTTTAAGATTTTACCGAATTCACGGTACATACCTTTTTCGAAATACATTGGCGGATGATTCCAGTACCATGAATCATATGTGCCGGCATCAACGTTTAGCATGTTGTAACCGGCATTGACCAAAATTTTGGCGGCTTCAATACCTTCGGCAATATCCTTACCCAGTTCCACAAAATTTTCACCTGGCAATGCGCCACGGCGAATGCCCTTGACAAAGCTTTTTAGGCTGTAACGCAGAGATACAGGGAAGTCCTCGCCGCAGGCAACCTTGATGCCTTTGACAATGTCCGTGGTGATTTTAAGACGACCCTGCAAATCTCCTCCATATTCGTCGGTTCTCTTATTGTATAGAGCGATAGCGAACTGGTCCAGCAGATAACCCTCGTGAACTGCATGAATCTCGACACCGTCAAACTTCGACTCCTTGGCGACAACAGCGCAGGTCACAAAAGAAGCAATCAATTCCTTGATTTCGTCAATAGTCATCGCCTTTTGGTGAATGGAAGGATCCCATCTGTTCTCCTGGTCAGAAGGGGCAATGGCGTTTTTCATTAGATGTGGAATCGCCACTCTGCCGAATCCTCCGGTAAGCTGCAGAAAAATTCTGGAATCATATGCATGAATTCTTTCGTTCATCGGAGCGCATGATTTCATAAACATCAGAGGGTTGGATGATGCACAAGGCATGAGCAGAGCTGGCATCTCGTTATAATTGACGTTTGTTATGCCGGTAATAATCAAGCCCGTGCCGCCTTTTGCACGCTCAACATAATATTCCTGGGCGTTTTCGGTGAAGCCTCCGCAGGGATCAGCCATTGCAATTATTCCTAAGGGTGCCATGGAGATACGGTTCTTAATGGTTAGCTTGCCCACCGTAATGGGTTCAAAGAGTTTTTGATATTTACCACTTGACTTTCTCGTCACTGCTTTTTTTTTCATTTTATTTCTCCTTTCTTGCCAGTTGTTGTTCGATTAAGAGCGGGAATGCCTCCATAGCTGTGATAACCATTTTTTAACCTCTTTTTTGACAAACAGGCGACTACGTGAATATATTGAAAGCCTATGTATTGGCATCCTCTGGAAGCCCCTCCTCATACTCCACCCCAGAAGGTTAGATGTTAGGTTGTAAGGTTAATTAGAGACAGGTAGGAAATACTATAAATACACCATACTCTCATGTGCATGGAATATCAAGGGAAAAATTCTAAGGGGAGACTGACCACTCTTGACGATTTTGGTTTGAAATGTTGCACAGAAGGGCGGGAATCGAAAAACAAGATTACAGAAAGGAGTCTTCGGAAAGCGGGTTGCGGGCTTCACCTGCAAGTCATTGGTGACGGCTACACTCAGGAGTCAAGGATTACGAGTTGAAAGAGAGGATAACATAGGGTTAAGCTGGGGCCCCGAATCAGCCTGCACTCGCAGTTGGTGGCTGGCTGAAGTTGGCACTCTAAGGGCAAGACGCAGGGCATCAGCTTCAACGATTTGTTCGAGCGTCACCCTCCCCCCGGGCTTTCCGCTCCTGTTACCATATTCCTGGGATCAGTTTCTTCGTCTTCCTTTGATATGCTGCGTATTCTGCCCCAAGGCCTTCCGCTAAAGCTACTTCCTCAATCCGTATCCGGTAAACGAGCGAGACCGTTGGTAGACAAGCTGCAGCCAACAACGAAAGCCAATTCTTCGAGAGGAGGCCATATCCTACAAAGAAAACAACAATCCCAGCGTACGACGGGTGCCTTACGTACTTATACGGACCCTTCTGAATTACCTTCTGACCCTTCTCAAGTTCTATGGTCGTTCGAAAGTACCTCCCGAGAACGATGATCGACCAGTGCCGTAGAAATAACCCAAGTAACATCACTACGATCCCGAGCCAGAACACCACTGTAGCTCCGGGAACGTCAAACCGAAGCACTGGAGCCCAGTTCGCTATCGGGGCCAGCACCAACGTCACCACGGTTGCGATAGTGTTGAAGTTTCTTGTTCTTCGATCTATCTCCCTCTTTCCTTTTCCATGTGCACGGTCCCTTAGGATCAGGTACGCTTCCGCCGCAAGCCACAGAACCATCGCTGCGATCTGGACGATCAAGTCAAGGTACATGACGCTTCTACCTCTTACTGGTCTGACGCTGTATGTCGTTCACGAAAGCCTACGCAGTCTATTATGAAATGGAGGAGGTCCAACACAACGTGTAGCGTTGCGTAGGCAGCATAAAATTGTGACTACTTACGCATCGCCGGCGTAACAGTGATCGCGACCAATATACCCTCAGGGCTGAGCAGACGAGTAACAATCTGCCCCCACGGTTCCTTTTTCGCTTTCGTCAGCAGTGTATATCCTCTCTTTTTTTGTTCCGTGGTGGCTTGCTTAATGTCATCAACGTCGAATTCCAACCAGGCTTGAGGAACAGGAAGGTCAGACGGCCACCTACCCGACCCAAAACAGGATTGTGCCGCCTGAGAAAGCGGCCACAGAGCAAGATGCTTGACGCCTTCTAATTTGTCTGTGTATAGATAATCTCCCTCCTGCTGGAAGGACAAACCGAGAGCATCCAGATAGAACTTGTGAGATTCCGTGAGGTCTTGGACAATGGGACCAAACCCGGCAACAAATAGGACGCTGAAATGTCCTGGTATTTTTTTTCCGATATTTTTTCCTTTCTCCTTTGTGTTCGTGAACGAGATGCTCATGCTGCCTAACGCGGAAAACAGCGGCGGCGCAGCCGCCAGCTGGATTGAGTTGTTAGCCATGATTTCGTATTTTCTCACTTACTTCCCATCATATGCCCTTTGCAGCGCAGCAAGATCAAATTTCTTCATCTTGAGAAATGCTTGGGTAACTCGGGCCAATCTCTCAGGATTCTGATCCTGCATCATTTTATCCATGACAGTGGGTACAATCTGCCATGAGAGACCATACTTGTCCTTAAGCCAGCCGCATTGTTCTGCCTCTGGAACTGTGGAAAGCTTTTCCCAATAGTAGTCTATTTCTTCTTGTGTGTCGCAATATACCATGAAGGAAATGGACTCGTTGAACTTGAATAAAGGTCCGGCGCTGATAGCCATAAACGGCTGACCGGAAAGCGTAAACGAGACAACATCGCAGTCGCCCGATGGCGTATCGTGCAGCGTAGTGATGCTCGTGATTCTTGATTCGGGAAAGACAGAGCAATAGAAGTTTGCTGCTTCTCTTGCTTCTTTGTCGAACCACAGGTGCGGTACGATTTTTTGTTTGATCACGGTCATCGTGTTTCTCCTTTTGAGGCTAACAATGATTATACTGCAATCTGTTATTTGCAAGAATCCTACCCATTTAGTTGATCTTTGTCAATGATAATTCAATAATGTCACGAGCTTCCTGTACGGGGATCGCCCATTGTAATCGGATTGTTATCACAATTTCGGGACTTCCTGGGTTGGAATAATTTGTTAAAAAAGAGATGTTATATTGCATGTAGATAATTCCTCAGGTCTATTATTCTGACTATTCATAATTAAGGATTTCCACCTGAAACATTGCATGAATGGGGTCTATACGTTTTTGAGGAGTTCAGGAAGAGTTAGAAAAAGGGATTGTTTCTTCGACCTCTAAAGTTTCACTCTAAGGTACCACTGAAAGGCAACGAACATTGATAAAAATGTGCAGATTTCGTTACTTCTTTTCCGATGCCAGCTACAGAATGATGGAGAGAAAATAATACGTTTGCACTAAAGCCTATTTACAGGGACCGATGCGTTTGCCCTTCATAGTGCTCTTCATCGTCATGGTTTTTTCATTGGTCTTCACCGTTGTTTCGGTAACGCCTTCCATGGTGGTCCCTGCATAGGTGACCTTGCCCTTGCTCGTGCTCATTCCCTCCCTGCAGACCACTGTCCAGGTGACGGTGTTGCCCTGGGTCTTCATGTCCGTGACCGTACATCCTGACTGAGCGGTTTGAGGCACAGCTTTTTCCTTGGTTAAACAGGTAGTGTTGGTGAAGGATTTCGAGGGCATGCCAGGCATATCGACCGTGCTTGTAATCTCCCAGAGACCATCCTCCATGTTTGGTGCTGCAAAGGAAATCCCTGTAAAAAAACCGGACACTACTGCAACGATGATCCAGATGCTTCTCTTCATAGTGCACTCCTTTTGATAAGAACTGGCTTTTAGGATGAATTAACAATATAAAAGAAGGAAGTTCTATGTCAAGAATAAAAATCCCTCCGATGATTACCAATTGAAACCAAACATGGATCGCCGAAATGTCCACTCGTGGATTTCAGTAACACACACGACAGGAGTGAGAAGTTCGCGCCTCCGATGGCCCGATATCTTGCCAGGATCACGCCTTCGCAAGAGGCTTCGGTTTGAAAAAGACACCCGTCCTCCGGATTCCGTCCGACTATTACTATTTAAAATGTTGCATGGAGGCGAGATTTTGAAAAACCACGAGGAAGTACTCGCCAGAGATTCCACCTATGAAGATTTGGGTTAAGAGAACCCGGAATGACGGTCGCTGACGAGGATCTCGACCTAACGCCTGCCATCTTCTTGTCCGGTTTTTCTTCGTATTTCCTGCAGCGTTACCCTTGCGGTTTCATCGATCAGATCCAAAGCTTCTCGATCTTCAGGGATAGCGGCAGTCATTTTCTTGGCTTCGATAAGACTAGCTTCGATCATAGCTATATCACTGGCCTTACCCACGAATCCCAGGGCATAGATCGAATAGGCCCGAATCATCGGACTTTTGTGTTTTAATCCAGCAATGAATATTGCTCTAGATTCGAGGTCCTTCAGTTGCCCAAGATACGCAATGGCTAGGCTTCGAGTCCGAAGACTCTCGGCCTTCTGGGATAGATTCCTCAGCACGGGCAGTCCATCACCAACCCCCAAAACAGCTAAAGTCCTGGCAGCTATAACAACGACATCTTGGTTTGGATAGCGGAGTCTAAGCTTGACGCTGTCCACCACGCGGTCTCCTTTGATCAGAACCAACGATTGGCACGCTGTCCATCGCACTGATTCATTGGAGGATTCCAACAGACGCAAAAGAACTGGTATGCCTGACGGCTGTTTGATCTCTCCCAATGCTTGGGCGACTGCAAGCGGTTCCTTATCTGCAAATTTGGCGATGAAATAAGCGTAACGAGGATGCCCAATCTTACCCAGAATAATCAGAAGTAGAGGTCGGTAAGCTGTCGCCGTTTCCACCAGCTCGGATATTTCCTTCGCGTAACTGAATGTTGCTAAAGAATATAGAGCCTTTAGCACACCGTTTTCACAGAAAAAGTCCAGCTCAAGCTCGGTAAAGGTGTCATACACGGACACCGGGTTAAAACAACAGCCTCATTCGGCGCATTCATGGTCAATATTCTTCTTTTCCCTGATAAGTTCCAAAAAGGCAGGGACAGCTTCCTTGGCATTGATGGCGGCTAATTGAATGGCAATCGACTGGCGAATATCGCCAGCACAGCGAGCCCATTCCTTCTTTAGAGCCCTCATAAGAACCTTTACGGTCTCTTCTCTCTGTTGGGGAGATACTTTCTGCGGGATTGCGTCGACAGCCCTCCATGCCACCTCAATATCGTCGGCCTGGAGGGCTTCCTTGAGTTCTTCCAATGAATCAGCCCAGGTAAGCGAAAACGATCCTAGAAAGCAAAGGAAAGAAATAAGAAAGCAAATAAAAAATGAAGTGGGCTTCGAAAGCATCGCGATCTCCTTGGGAGCCTAAATAGATTCTTCCGAAGTTAATCTAAACAGATCTAAGGAATCTGTCAACCCCCCTTGGATAATGTTTACCGCCTGCGAAGGGCGCGAATAAGCTATTCATTCATGTGCACAAGAGTGGATTTTGTTTACGAGGTCCAGGGCAATATATCTTGCCAGAATCCTCTCCGGCTATCGGGTTGAGAAAGCTGAAGGTATGATCTTCAAATGATAACTTTTCAGAGATTTAAAAAGGACGACGTTATAGCAGAGACTGAGCCTTCGTGAAAAGCAGTTTCGCCAGGTCCCCTGCGGTTATTTCTTTCACCTGCTATGTGAATTGCCAACCCCAGGAACAATTAACCTGCTCTGCATATTTCCCATGGGCGGATTTACTCTAATGAATATCTTTAGGCAACTCCAACCCCAATGCATGGAGCTTTTGCACAGTTGGAACTCCTGTTTCGGGGTCCCACCCCCGCAACAAGTAGTACCTGGTAAGCATCTGCTCATACTTTTCCCTGTCTAGCCGCTGCCCCCGAGCGGGTCCCGTTGAAATGGGTTCCTCCAGGAGACGGCGTGGGGGCAGATCGTCTTCCCTTCTCTTGCCTTCTCTGACATTGAAAAGTCGTTCCACATTCCAGATCCTTTCTCCAATGTGAGCCAGTCCCTCTACAGTGACTTCCCATCCGGTGGCTGCTGTTAACATCCGTTGAAAATGACGCGGCAAGAGTGGTTTGAGGGCGATTCCTTCCAGTTTGCAGAGCCCCAGCGAATCGACCACACAATGCCAGTTTTCATGCCATCGCATCAGTTCAGCCTTGGTCTCATACTCAAGCCAATACTGAGGAGTAACCTCGATGCCTGTTTCTCTCTTAATGTCACTGGCA
>DASPPQ010000133.1:0-4323 GCA_035625415.1 Thermodesulfobacteriota bacterium | reverse complement strand
TAATGGGTGATTTTCGGGGGTCTCAGGACCCCTCGCAATTATGAGATCGTTGATTGTGGTGCATTCTGTGAGGTCATTTTTTTTCTGCATCTCACCCAAGAATCTGCCTGGGGACTTTTTCGACAGTCTCTCCTGTAATCGTTGGACCCTTACAGATCTTGTCTATACAATATTTCACACCGAAATCCTCAACCTCGAATTTTCATTGACAAAACGTACTTGAATGGATAGGATTCTTACGGTTTTCAAATTGGAGTCTAATAATTGCTATAGGGGAGCAAACGGAGTGATGCCATAATATGAGACACTCAGGAGGGTGGATGATGCTTAAAACGACATGCCTCACACTACTAATATTTTTATCGCTGTGCAGCTACTGCTTTTCATACGATTATATGACCGTTCCTACGATGGGCTTGCACGGCGAGAATCTACTCACGGACAACGAGTCAAAATTCTTGTTTATTAACGACTCAAGATCAAGAAAGACATGGAGCTTGTACGCAGTCGATCTAGATTAAAAAAGCAGATTAACAACTGTTAATGACAAAGTTTTCCCTTCCCATTATATTTTAACTAAAATATGTGACTTGGATCATGTATCAGGGATTTGGATAGGATGCACAGAGCTTAGAAATTGCAAGTGTTGGTTAATCAACTCTTGCAAGAGTTTGAAACTTGGAGGCAATAACTATGTATGAAAAAAAACCTTGGTTGAAGCATTATGGTGCTGCACCGCAATCAATCGACTATCCCCGGGTGACCATGTACGAGGCTCTGATGCAGACCGTCGAAAAATATCCGGATCGCATCGCTTATGACTTTTTTGATTACACCTCGACTTACAAGCAGTTTGCGGAGGACATCGATATCTGCGCCAATGCTCTCGCCTCGCTCGGGCTGAGAAAAGGAGACCGGATCACGATCTCCATGCCGACCTCTCCCCAAGGCGTGATCTGTTTTTATGCCGCCAACAAGCTCGGGGTTGTGGCCAGCATGATCCACCCCTTGTCGACTCCTGCCGAAATTGCTTATTACCTCAACGTGAGCCGCAGCCGTATCGCGCTGACGGTCGATCTCCTCCAGCAGAGCTTTATGAACCTGCCCGAGAAGACGCCGCTGGAGCTCCTAATTCTAACCGAGATTTTTGATCAGCTGACTAAGGGACAACCAATGGCCGAAAAGCCGGCCAGCACGGGCGTACCTGCGATCCGGTGGTGGAAGGACTTGATGACAGCGTCTCTCCCTGTAGCACCTAAGGCGGACATGCATACCGACGAGATGGCGGTCATCCTTTACAGCGGCGGCACGACCGGTTTTCCTAAAGGGATTATGCTTTCCAATTACAACTTCATCAGCGAGGGACTGATGGTCGCCAACTGGGGTGGGGGGACAATGATGGCTGAAGAGTCCTCGATTTTGGCCATTCTCCCGATTTTCCACGGCTTCGGCCTTGGAATCTGCTGCAATGCAGCGTTTATGGGTGGAGGCAAGAGCATTATGGTGCCCCGGTTTACGCCCGAGATCGTGGCGGACCTCATAAAGAAAAAACGTCCGAATATCATCGCCGGGGTGCCGACCCTGTACGATGCCCTCACCAAGAACGAGGTCTTCCAGACCGCGGACCTGAGCTGCCTGAAAACCACGTCCAGCGGGGCCGATTCACTGCCCCGTAGCGTGAAGGATAGATTCGAGGAGATCGTGAAAAGACAGGGAGGCGACGTGCAGCTGGTGGAAGGCTACGGGCTCACGGAGGCGGTCACCGGGATTATGTCCACCCCGATGAACGGATACCGCGAAGGGAGTGTAGGTATTCCTTTCCCGGATATGCTGGCTAAAATTGTGGCTATAGAAACAATAAAAGAAGTTCCTGTTGGCGAAGAAGGAGAATTATGTCTCAGCGGTCCTGCCGTCATGTTGGGCTATCTTGACCAGCCTGAAGAGACAGCAGAAGTTATTAAAATACATGAAGATGGTCTTAAATGGCTTCACACCGGAGACATTTTTACGATGGATCAGGATGGGTACTTCTATTTTAAACTGAGGCTTAAAAGAATGATTAAATCATCAGGGATGAATGTTTACCCCGTTCAAGTAGAAGCTGTTTTAGATAAACACCCTGATGTACAAGCTGCTTGTGTGATTGGAGTGCCCGATGAAGCGCAGGTAGAACGTGTCAAAGCTTTTGTCGTTTTAAAAGACAAGCCAAAGGCCAGTCCGGAGTTAGCTCAGGAGCTAATCAGCTACTGCCAAAAATATCTAATAAAATGGTCGTGTCCCAGAGAGGTTGAATTTCTTGACAGCCTTCCGCTGACGAAAGTTGGCAAAATTGCTTATACCGAACTGGAAAAACAGGAGATTGAAAAGCTCCGCAAAGCGGGAAAATATACGGGAGGGAAGTAATGAACCATCTGGAAGAATACCGCCAGGCCGTTTCGGACCCTGCCGATTATGCTAGGCAGCTGAAAAAGGTATCGGGGGAAAAAATAATTGGATACACCTGCTCTTATACACCCGAAGAAATCATTATGGCTGCGGGGGCGCATCCCATGAGGCTTTTTGGCACAAAACAGCATATCAGCATGGCCGATTTCCACCTGCAATCCTATTGCTGCTCCGTCGCGCCACCGGCCGGAAGACGGACCGGGACCGGATGAAGGAAGTCAGCCGTATTTCCTACCTGGGACAGCAGCTCTGGCAGCAGGTTCTCGACCTGGCGGTCAGCAAGCCCATCCCCATCACGGCCTTCGATTGCTTTTTTCACCTCGCGCTGATCGTCACCCTCCGGGGGACGCAGCAGACCATCGATTACTACGAGGCGCTTCGCGATGAAGTCAAGGAGCGGGTGCAGGCAGGGATCGGAGCCATCAATCCAAGCAAGGGGGAGCCAAAAGGCTCCTCCTGCTCTTGCTCATAAAGCCGGACTGCACGTGTAAGAAACTTCTCTATCGTCTTTTCAGCTACTCCAAGTCCTTCTGGACTAAAGTGATTGATGATTTCTGTCCATAATCACCAAGTCTCAGAGTAGGACTGAGCTGTAAAGTAGTAGGTGCAATGCTCAACGAGTACGGAGGGTTTTTGTGCTACCCTCTCCGATACTCGCAAATAACTCTCCCTCCATTTCTGCTTTCTGAGCGGGGACTTACAAATAAGTTCCCCAAACCATCACTTCGCTTTTTCAATAACTCAATGGGCACATTCGGAAAAATTGAGATCCCCTCTCTTTGGAGAATCTTCTGATGATTATGGAGTGGAGTCTTCAGAAAGCATCTTCTAAGGAGGGCGGCTATGTTGGAAGGAAGGGAAAATGATCCAATGACTTTCAAAAGAAATCTTCACTCTTCTGCGGTTCTCCTATTGATCGATGGTGGGTCTGTCTGCCTATTTCATGGGCAAAAAGGGGGCCATGATGGAATGTTTCTTCCCGTACTCTTCTGATCCTTATGGACCTTATTTGTGCAATGTTTCAGGTGGAAATCCTCAATTATGAATGGTCAATATAATGGACCTAGGAAATCATCTACACGCAACATAACTTCTCATTTTTAGCAAATTATTCGCACACAGATGGAGGATAGGAGGAACAGTATTATCTTCAACCATGTTCCTCCGTCTTCTGTTTTTTTGAAGAGTATGCCCTCAAAACATCTCTTCAAATTCCTGTTGACTCCGCCAGAGAATTTCGCTAAAGTCAAAGGCAATCAGGTCTGATAGGAGGTGGGAGATGAAGAGGATTCTCGCTCCTATTCTAATGAGTGTCGTTATTTTGTTGGGGAGTTCTGCTTGTGCGGTAAAGAAGGGAGAACTCAGACTATTAGACATGCAGATCTACGAACCCGCAAGACTCCTGACGAATGTGCAATTCTGGATCCGTGTCAATTTTGAAGCAGACGGCAATCCTGAGATTCGCAGAGCCTGTTTCTATTGGTATGGGGATGGTCCGTACTGCGTTAACGTTGACGTAAAGAACGTAGTATATGGATCGTTTGCGTACTTTGACGTACCACTAGTCCCTCGTTACGGTGAATCTGTTTTGCAGTGTTATGTTGAATATCTTCGAGACGAAAGGATAGAACGGAGTAATGCCGTGGCTCGTCGTGTGAATGTTGTTCAACCCTTCGAAAAATAAAACTGTGAAAATCAGGATTTGACTATGCAGACATTGTCAAATTTGATGGTGACTCCTTCCGAGACTGTCGAAAAACCCTCCAGCATAGTTAATGGGTGATTTTCGGGGGTCTCAGGACCCCTCGCAATTATGAGATCGTTGATTGTGGTGCATTCTGTGAGGTCATTTTTTTTCTGCATCTCACCCAAGAATCT
>DASPPQ010000132.1:0-6484 GCA_035625415.1 Thermodesulfobacteriota bacterium | reverse complement strand
GAGTCAAGAATTTATCCGAAATTTCAAAGCGATCGGGGTGAGGGTCGTCTATACCCTGGTGAATTGGAGCGATTGGGATTTGCTCAAGTTCTACCGTGCGATGGGATTCACAAGGGGAGGGGATATGATCAACTTAGAACTAAAACTTGATTAATTCACTCGGTGGCGTATATCCGCCCGTTCTCCGACGACCCGTGAAGGTCTCCTTTCAACCCTTCCTTTGACGCATCGTGTTCCAGCCTCAGCTTTTATCCTGCATCCCTTTTCAGGTTCCTTCCAGCTGTATTGATACCTTACAGACGAAGACCTTTTCCCGAGAACTTTCTTCTTGACAAGGGGGGGATGGCTATGCTATTTTTCAACCGACCAGTCGGATTTAAACCAAACGGTCGGTTTTCCTATTTCGGCACGCTTTGAGCCCGTCTCCATGGAAAAAAACCTGAAACAGTCCACCACAAAGGAACTGCGCAAAATGACCAGCATCGCCAAAGCCGCCGCCAAGCTATTTAACGAGAAAGGCTTTTTAGAGACGAGCATGAACGATATTTCGGCGGCAGCCAAACTGAGCAAGGGAGGCATTTACCACTATTTCTCCAGCAAGAACGAAATGCTCTATTTCATTTCTACCAACTTCATGGGTCTCCTCCTGAAAGATCTGGAGCAGGAATTGGGGAAGATCGAGGAGAATGTTGCCAAAATTCAATTTATCATCTCCCGCCATATCGAATTTTATACGAAATATATTGCGGAGGCCAAAACAACGATTCACGAAGGGCACTTGCTGCCTTCGGAATATTTCAAAATCATCGGGGAACAGCAAAGGCAATATTATCGAATTGTGAGCGACGTCCTTTCGGACTTCTTTGGTGGCCAGATTTCGGAAGACGAGTTAAAAGTGCTCACCTTTATTCTGTTTGGAACGTGTAACGGGATCTATTTCTGGTATGATCCGAAAGGATCCATGACTCCCAAGGAGCTTTCGGGCATTATCATTGATATTCTATGCAGGGGATTAAAGGGGTATCAAGCGAGGGATAAAGCGAAAGTCAAGGGAAAGAACCCGTGATGGCCCCCTCACCCTTCTTCTCTCCCTGTCAGAGGGAGGGAGAGGGGAAGGGTGAGGGGCGAATGAAAGAAGGAGGATCTGATGGGGAGGCTCGAAGGTAAGGTTGCGGTGGTTACGGGTGGAGGAAGAGGCATCGGCAGAGCGGTCTGTCTTGCCTATGCAAAGGAGGGTGCCGACGTCGTTGTCAATTATGCGAGTAAGGATCAACCCGCTCAAGAAGTGGTCGAGATGATCAAGAAAATAGGGAGGAAGGCTATTGCCGTCAAGGCGAATGTTGCAGTGAAGGCCGATGCAGAAAAAATTATCCAGACGGCTGTTGACGGCCTCGGAAAGATCGACATCCTGGTGAACAATGCAGGGGTATCGAAACCAAACATGCTCCATAAAATGACGGAGGAACAGTGGGATGAGGTGCTCGATATTCACCTCAAAGGACCCTTCTTATGTATCCAGGCGGCGTCAAAATATATGATGGAGAAGAAATACGGGAAAATTATCAATATGACTTCTTCAGCGGGGTTGTGGGGAACCAAAGGGCAGATCAACTACAGTTCAGCAAAAGGAGGGATCGTCGCTTTGACCAAGTCGGCTGCACGAGAACTGGCTGGTTATGGAATTACGGTAAATGTGGTCCAGCCGGGATATGTAAGTACTGAGATGTTTGAGAAGGTTAAAGCAGACCCAAAGCTGATGGGGATTTATACGGGCAGGATCTTGCTGGGCCGATTTGCGGAGCCGGAAGAGGTCGCTCCAACCTTCGTCTTCCTGGCATCGGAAGAGTCGAACTATATTACCGGTCAACTTTTCTGTGTGGATGGGGGCCTCGGGATGACCTGATTCAGGGAAAGTTCCAGGTTCAGGGTTTTTCGGAGTGTGGCGTTAAGAGTTGGAAATGCAAAACTTAAACCTAAAATCTTCAATGATACATTGGGAAAGGAGGAATGCGGATAAAGATTTCAAATCCATTCATTTAAAGAAAGGGGTGAAATAAATGGCAACAATACCTGAAAAGATCGAAACATGGCAAATGGTTCAACCCACGATCAAAGATAAGGAGACGGGGGAGGTGAAGCCTGGCAAGCTGGGAAAGACCACGATTCCCGTTCCAACGTTAGCGCTAGGAGAGGTACTGGTTAAGGTGGCCGGGTGCGGCGTCTGTCATACAGACCTGGGTTACTTTTATGATGGGGTGCCGACGGTACAGAAACCACCCTTAACCCTCGGGCACGAGATCAGCGGAACGGTTGTAGCGGGCGACGAAAAGTGGGTCGGGAAGGAAGTGGTTGTTCCTGCGGTGATGCCCTGCCGTCAGTGTATCCTTTGCAAAACCGGTAGAGGAAATCGTTGTCTGGTCCAGAAGATGCCGGGAAACAGTCTGGGCGTTTATGGAGGATTTTCGAGCTATATCCCCGTTCCATCAGTTGATCTCTGTGAGGTGAGAAATCGTGGCAGTATTCCTTTGGAGCAATTGGCGGTTGTCGCCGATGCGGCCACCACTCCTTATCAAGCAATGAAGAGAGCGGACCTCCAGCCAGGGGACAATGTCATCATCATTGGCGTCACTGGCGGAGTCGGTGTGTATATGGCCCAGACAGCGAAAGCCCTGGGTGCAAAGACGGTCATCGGCATTGCGAGGAATCCGCAGAAGTTACAAAGGGCCCTGAAATACGGGGCAGACTTTGTGATCAGCTCCCAAGACAAGGCCATCAAGGATATCCGAAACGAATTCCGGGAGATCTGCAAGAAGAATGGTTTGGAAGCGGGTTTTGGCTGGAAGATCTTCGAGGTGACCGGTACCAAGGGAGGACAGGAGATCGCTCTGGAACTCCTTTCCTTCACGGGCAAGCTGGTTGTGGTCGGATTTGGGATGGCCAGGAATGAATATAGTATCTCCCGGTTGATGGCCTTTGACGCGGAGATCATCGGGACTTGGGGATGTCTGCCGGAATACTATCCGATCGTCCTGAACATGGTCCTCTCGAAGAAGATCGACATCGGTCCCTTTGTCGAGACAAGACCGATGAGCCAGATTCAATCCGTGTTTGATGAGGTTCACAAAGCGGGCTCTCCTGAGAAGAGAATTGTTCTGACGCCCGACTTTTAGAATGAGATGGTACCATCTGGATCCATCGAAGAAATCACGGGCCAAATAGAAACTATTAAAAGAGAAAGGAGGTTTGTGTATGTCAATAGATTGGGTTCCAAGAGAGAGTGAGGAGAAGAATCATGATCGATATGGGGCAGAACACTGGGGAACAAAGGCTCCTTCCACGATCTATGAAAAGAGACCTTTGAAAGATCCGAAGGGGAACGTGGTCCCCGGCATATACGTCGCATGGGTGACGCTGAATAATCCCGCGCAGTATAACTCCTATACCACGGAAATGGTGAAGGGCGTCATTGCCGGCATGGAGAATTCTTCAACAGACCGCTCCGTTGTTTGTACCATCTTTACTGGAACCGGTCCCAATGCGTTCTGCACCGGTGGGAACACGAAGGAATACTCCGAATATTACAGTAGGCGTCCGGAGGAGTACGGAGCCTATATGGAGTTGTTTAACAATATGGTGGACGCGATCCTGATGTGTAAGAAACCCGTCATCTGCCGTGTGAATGGGATGAGGGTGGCAGGGGGCCAAGAGATTGGGATGGCCTGTGACCTGGCGATCTCTTCGGATCTGGCCATCTACGGACAGGCGGGTCCCCGGCATGGCTCTGCTCCGGATGGCGGCTCTTCTGATTTTCTGCCGTGGTTCCTGGGAATGGAAGACGCCATGTGGAACTGCGTGAGCTGCGAGATGTGGAGCGCTTACAAGATGAAGATGAAGACACTCATCTCCAAGTGTGTTCCCGTCCTCAAGGACGAGAAAGGGAGTTGGGTGCGCAACCCGCAGGTCATCACTGATAAGTACGTTGAGAACGGCGAGATTGTCTACGGGGAATTTAAGGCAGGTGAGGAATTCAAAAAGGCACGAGAATGGGTGAACAACAAACTGAAGAACAATGACTATGATTTCTCTTTGCTCGATGCCGAGGTGGATAAGATCGTTTGGACGTTCACCAATCTGTTTCCCGGCTGCCTGATTAAGTCGATTGACTCGATCCGGGCCAAAAAGAAATTTTTCTGGGATTACTCGAAAAACTACAACAGGCACTGGCTGGCGGCCAACATGATGGGCGAGGCATTCCTCGGGTTTGGGGCCTTCAATACCAAGAAGATCACCGGCCAGGATGTGATCGACTTCATCAAGTACCGTCAGAATATTGCAGAAAGCAAGATCCTGGATGAAAAATTCTTTGAGGAAGTGTTAGGCAAACCTCAGAAGTAGGACCAGAATGGTTGGTGAGGCGGATACCCTTTGGGCTAAGAATGATCTCCGGCCCAAAGGGTATCTTTTTTCAGCGGTTTATCCTTGGCAAATCTACATTTGCGCATCACCATTCAGAATTTACGTGTCACGGTAAGGGGAGGTGATTCCAATGGTATATAAGCATATTCAGACAGAGCTCGAAGAGGGAGTGGCCACGCTTACACTGAACCGGCCTCCCCTCAATGTCCTCAATATCGAGATGATGGAGGAGATCAATAGCTACTTTGAGAGCCTCTTAAAAGAGAAGGCCCTGAAGCTTCTGGTTATTCAGGGCGCCGGAAAGGCATTTTCTGCCGGCGTGGATGTGGGAGAACATCTCGGCGATCTGGTTTATAAGATGATTGAAGTCTTTCATAAGATGTTCCGCCTGATGGACGGTCTGAAGGTTCCTTCCATTTCAGTGGTGAACGGTTCAGCGCTCGGGGGAGGGTGTGAATTAGCTGTTTATTGCGACATGGTTATAGCAACGGAGAAGGCAAAGTTCGGACAACCTGAGATCCAGGTTGGGGTCTTTCCCCCCATTGCCGCTCTGGCTTTCCCGAGAATGATAGGACGAAAGAAGGCCCTGGAACTGATTCTCTCCGGCGATGTCATCAGCGCTCAAGAGGCGTTGACCTTGGGGATGATCAACAAGATCGTTCCTGAAGCCTCCCTCGCTGAAGAAGTGAGCAGATTTGTCGAAAAGTTTAAGAAGTTGAGCGGGACTGTTTTGAAATTGACGAAGGAGGCCACTCTTGCCGGTCTGAATGATGATATGGATAGGGGACTCAAAATCATTGAGAAAATCTATTTGGATCGTTTGATGAAAACCAACGACGCCATCGAAGGACTTAAAGCCTTCTTAGATAAGCGAAAACCTGCCTGGAAAGATAGCTGATCTCGAGGGGAGGCCTTCTTTGGCCTCCCCGTTTTCCCTCATCCCCTCCTACCAACAAACCCTTCAACGTTTCGTAAGACTTCAAAAAAACTTGGGAGATGGCAAGAATAACAAACAGATTGACGGCCATTAGCCCATCTGTTAGAATTTTTGAAATTTCGATCACTCAAGAAATATCTTCGTTCTTCTAAGTAAAAAGATGAGGCTCAAGGACAAGAGGGCGATCGTTACCGGAGCAGGGCAGGGAATCGGTCGCAGCATTGCATTGAAGATGGCCCGAGAAGGAGCGGACGTGGTTATCGCCGAGATGAATCCGGGGACCGGTACGAAAACGGCGGAGGAGGTTGAGGCTCTGGGGAAAAAGGCCATGTTCGTTCCCGTGGATGTCGCAGATCAAAGGTCGGTTCAAACCATGGTGGGTCTGGTATTGGATGCCTGGAAGAGAATCGATATCCTGGTCAACAACGCCGGGTTTGACCGGGGAGCGACGCTTCTGAAGGTGAGGGAGGAGGACTGGGATGCGGTATTGGGCGTCCACCTGAAGGGAGCCCTGAACTGCATTCTGGCCGTTGCTCCTCATATGATCGAGAACCGCTACGGGAAGATCGTAAATATCTCTTCCATCTACGGGAAAAGCGGAGGAATAGCGGCGATCAGTTATAGTGCTGCGAAAGCAGGGATCATGGGTCTGACAAAGAGCGTCGCCAGAGAGCTCGGACGTTATCAGATCAATGTCAACGTGGTGGTGCCGGGACTAATTTTGACTCCCACCATCGCCAAAATGCCCGAGAAATACAAAAATGTGATTCTCGGCCACACTCCCTTGGGGCGGATCGGACAACCCGAGGAAGTTGCCAATGTCGTCGCCT
Organism: Thermodesulfobacteriota bacterium; assembly: GCA_035625415.1. Classification (GTDB taxonomy): domain Bacteria; phylum Desulfobacterota; class BSN033; order BSN033; family UBA1163; genus UBA1163. Next base: position 301 of record DASPPQ010000132.1, on the reverse strand, counting down.
TCCTGGCGTCGGACGAAGCGAGTTTCATGACCGGAGCGATGGTGGATGTCTCCGGCGGATCAAATATGTAGCCGGAGATACTGGACTGAGAAGGCGGCTGGGTGTGCTTCCCAACCTTTACAAAGCGGTACTTTCTTATATTTTATGGACAACAGACTATGCTAGTGTAGTGCGTCCAACACTTCTTTACATAAGTTCAGAAGCTGTCATTCCTGCAAAAGCTCGCCTCGGCGAAGCCTGGGCAGGAATCCAGTTGAAATCATTGGATTCCCCCGTGTCAAGCACGGGGCAAGCTTGGTCA
>DASPPQ010000131.1:0-7416 GCA_035625415.1 Thermodesulfobacteriota bacterium | reverse complement strand
GGTCTCTTTTACATTTTAACGAACTCATGAACTCAAAAATGGGTCGAATAATGGTATCTGGTCCTTATTACCTTCAGCTATCGTTCATTGAAACTTAAGTTTTCAGATGATTTAGAATCAGGCTTTTGAGCAACAGCCCGTCAAGACATGACACCGGACACCAAAGGAGGAACACTCTACGTTATCCTTTAAAATTATTACTCTTGTTGCAGTTGTTTTTCTTACAAGTTTAGGTTGAGCAGAAAGAAACCAAACAGTCAAATTTGATCAATACTTTCTTGCCGTTTTGGAGGCTCAGGTACACAGTGAAAGGATACGAGAATATCACACTATGGATCGTATATACGATCTGAATGAGATTAGTCGTAATTCCGATCTTTTGTTGACAGAATTATTAGACTATCGTCTTGGCGCAGGAGGTGCTGAAAGCTTGATGGAACTCATCACGAAAAGGGGAAAGAAAATACTGTCGCTTCTAAAAAGAAAAAGAACACAACCTTTGGATTGCCTTCCAAAGTATCAATCCATATGTATTAAGAGCGTAAGGACCGGGAATGAAGATATTGACTTGATGATCGATGCCATTGAGAAAGGTATTATTCTTTGGGCTAAAAAACCTAGTCACAAGTGATTAGGAGATTTGGTGACACACCGCAGGGAAGCCACAGGGGGCTAGGCCGAGATGGTGTACGGCAAAATTAAAAATGGAGATTAAGTAGCCACCTCTTTAATAACTTCCACTAGCATCTTCATCCCGAATTTCAGATTTTCTAAGGCAATTCGTTCATTATTTCCGTGTTCCGTTTTCAATTCGTTCTCAGTCAACCGAAACGGGCAAAAGTCATACGTGATGACGCCTTTTTCTCTGAGAAAGCGGCTGTCCGTAGCCCCTGAAAGCAGCAAAGGAACGACAGGACAACCCGGATCGTTCTGGACAGCGAATCTTTGAATCGCCTGGAAAAGATCCGTATCCAAAGGAGAAGAAGGAAGAGAGTGACTTTCCGAAACGACCCCCACCTCAACTTCATTTCCTAACCGTCTTTTGACCTCCTTCAAGAAATCTTCTTTCGAAGAACCAGGGATGAGGCGACAATCGATAGAGGCTGTTGACTCCGAAGGGATCACATTGATTTTGCTTCCGCCCTGAAGAATGGTGAGGGAGATGGTATCTCTCACGATGGCGTTATAGATCGGGTTGGATGTCAAGCGTCTTGAAAAGGCCCGGTCGCTGAGCCCCTTCTCAATATCCTCGAAAAATTTTCTTTCGGCAGGGGGCTGTTTAGGAGCAATCTTCAGAAAATATTCCTTTACCGTAGGAAGGATGATGTAAGGGGTTTCCCATTTTGCAAGCCTTTCGAGAGCCTTTACAAGTTTCACATTGGGATTGTCGGAATGAGGCATTGAACCATGGCCTGAGGTTCCCTTAGCCTTCACCACAAGCTGGAAGAGAACCTTCTGGCCGTTTGAGATCCCGTACTGATCCGCTGTTCCATCCTCATTGAGAATGATCGCTCCCCCTTCATTGAGGGCGTACTCCGCTTCTCCCAGGGAACGAACATTTTCTATGGCCCAGTCAACTCCCCAGCCTCCTCCTGTCTCTTCATCAGCCGCTGCGAAAAAGAGAACATCTCTTTTTAGAGGAACCTTCTCCCGCTTGAGGACTAAGAGGGCCATCATCTCCACAATCCCCATAGATTTATCGTCGAGTGCTCCACGGCCGTAGAGATGCCCGTCTCGGACGATTCCCGCAAAAGGATCAACTGACCAGTGCTCCTTTTCAACCGGGACGACATCGATATGGTTCAGGAGGAGGATGGGTTTCTTTTTCCCGTTCCCCTTCAAGGTGGCGAGGAGGCTCCCCCGGCCTGGAGAGGGCTCGAAAACCCGGGATGGAATATTCTCCGCGTCGAAAATTCTTTTAAGAAACGTTGTTCCCTCTATTTCATTCCCGGGTGGGTTGACCGTTTGAATACGGATATATTCCTGAAGATGACGGATCGCTTCCTCCAAAAGTTTGTCCCAATCCATAGTGAGCTCCTATAAATACGTGCTCGTGACTCGTGCTGGTGATTCGTAACGAGCTCTTTGCCAGAAGTTTCACTAACACCATTCACTACTCACAACACTTTCTACTCATTCTCTCCAAACAGCGGAACAAATTTGAACTGGTTTACGTCAACCAGACCTTTATCAGTGATTTTCAACTCAGGAATCACGGGCAGCGATAAGAAGGAGAGCGTCATGAAGGGGTCCGGGATTTTGCACCCAAGGGCTTTTGCGGCACGATGGAGTGTTTCCAACCGGAGATGGACTTGAGCAACCGGGGCTTCAGACATCAGACCCGCAATGGGCAAGGGAAGGGACGCTAAAACTTTTTTATCCAAAACAGCGACTAATCCGCCTCTCATCGCTTGAATAACTTCCACCGCTTTCGAAATATCCGGATCGTTGGTCCCCACGATGACGAGATTGTGTGAATCATGGGCGACGGACGACCCAATGGCCCCTCTCTTTAGGCCAAACCCTTGAACAAAGCCAATTCCGATATTCCCTGTGGCTTTATGTCGTTCAACGGCGGCAATCTTAAGGATATCCTCTTTGATATCGGGATGGGCCACTCCATCTTTCAATGGGATTTTCTTTGTTACTTTTTTTGTGACGATTTGACCAGGCATGAGCTGAATGGTTTTGGCAAGGGACTGGTCACTTCGCAGAAGGAAGGCATCTTTTTTAAGAGGCTTGATTCGGACGGATCCCATCGCCTTGGGTCCCTTCACTCTTCGGATGGGAGGAAGGAGCAATTTGCCATCCTCAGCAACCAATTTCCCATTTTTAAAGACCTTGTTAATTTGAAATCGTCCCAGGTGATCGAAACTAACGATATCTGCCCGATAACCTGGAGCAATGGCTCCGAGGTCATCCAGCCTGAAATATTCCGCAGGATTGAGTGTTGCCATTTGTATTGCTAAGATGGGATCTGTTCCCCATCGGATCGCCTGCCTGATCATGGAATCGATGTGGCCCTCTTCAAGGAGTTCTTTAGGGTGGCGGTCATCGGTGACAAAAAGAAATCGTCTCGAATTCTTGGGGGTGACGAGGGGAATCAGATCCCTAAGGTTTCTTGCTGTGGTTCCTTCTCTGACCATGATCCACATACCGTTCTTCAATTTCTCCTTGGCCTCTTTGGGAGTGGAGCATTCGTGGTCGGATCGAATCCCTGAAGTGAGGTATGCATAAAGCCCCTTTCCGGAAAGCATCGGGGCGTGGCCATCGATTCGCTTTCCCCTTGCCATCTCAATTTTTTTGAGGACTTCCGGATCCATAAAAATGACTCCTGGGTAGTTCATCATCTCGGCCAATCCAATGACCCAGGGTTCTTTAAACAGAGGCGCTAAGTCGGCTGCCTTAAGGATCGCTCCAGATGTCTCCATAGACGTAGCCGGGACACACGAAGGGAGCATCACATAAACATTGAGAGGAACATCTTTCGTCGATTCGGCCATAAAGCGAATGCCCGCTTGACCGAGAACATTGGCAATCTCATGAGGATCGATGACGACAGAGGTCGTTCCTTTGGGTACCACCGCTCGGGCAAATTCCGGAATGGTCACCATGCTCGATTCAATGTGGACATGGCCGTCAATTAACCCTGGGCAGAGGAAATCGCCTTTCATATCGATGATCCTTCTGGCTCGATAACCTCCGAAACCAACGATCACGCCTCCGAAGATGGCCACATCTTTTCTTTCAATCTGACCCGAGAAGACATTCACGACTCTCCCGTTCTTAATCAGAAGGTCAGCCGTCCCCTCACCCGAAGCAATCCGGATTCTCTCTTTGAGCGATGCCATTTTTCTCCACTCCCTCCCTATCAACTTCATATCAAATCTATCGCCTATGATCAAGGAGATATCTTTCATCGTCCCCAATCAATGGGGGCGCGATAAGGCTGGACTCCACCCTATCCCGCCTTGGTGGGACGGGGCACTTGCCGGTTAACGTTGACTTCTTCAATAGCGTGTTAGTGAATAATCATTGACAGAAATGTTTTTCGTAAGGTATTCATGTTCTGTACGTCCGAGAAAAGTAGAATTAATCGAATACGCAGAAGAAAATTATTCCAATTGCAGGGATTGACTAAAATCTATGAGCGCATCAGAGGGAAAGAACCGACTTGAAAGAATCAAAGCAGTCATCTTCGATTTCGATGGGACGCTGGCTGTTCTCAATATCGATTTTTCTCTTATGAGAAAGCGGATATTCGATTTAATGAGCGAGTATGGAATCCGGCCTGAAACGGTTCAAGAGAAGTACCTGCTTGAGATCACGGACGAGGTCTATCAAACCCTGTGGGAAAAGAACCCTTCCGGCGCAGAGGCATTTTATCAGGGATCCCATCATATTCTTCATGAAGAAGAGATGGAAGCGGCGGAAGAGGGCAGGCTGATCCCTGGGACTAAGGCAACTTTAAAAAAGTTAATAAGAAAAGGAATTAAAATTGGGATTATTACACGAAACTGTGAGGATGCTGTTCGAAAGGTTTTTCCCGATATCAATGATTTCTGCGATGTCTTCGTTTCGAGAAATTCGGTAAAGAAGGTCAAGCCTCACCCGGACCACTTGACCTATGTGATGAAACGGTTAAAGATTTCAGGCCAGGAGGCGGTGATGGTTGGGGATCATATGCTTGACGTTCAGGCAGGAAGAAGTGTAGGTATGAAGACAGTCGGCGTACTGACGGGAAGGACGAAGAAAGAAGAGTTTGAGATAGCAGAGGCGGACTACATTTTGAGAGATGCCTCAGAGGTAATCAAATTATTGGAATAGTGAAATGGTTTCCACTGCGATGATGGAGTGGTGGAAGATTGGAATAATGGAAAGAGCCACGGGCGTTTTAATGAGGAGGATTTGAGAATGGGAAAGAAAGTAGTTCAAACCGATAAGGCACCTAAGGCGATTGGTCCGTATTCCCAGGCCATCCGGGCAGGGAATTTTCTCTTTCTCTCCGGGCAGATACCGCTTGATCCAAAAACAGGGGAATTGGTGAAAGGAGATATCCGGCAACAAACTCGGCAGGTCTTAGAAAATATAAAAGGGGTATTAGAATCTCAAAAGTTAGGGATGGATAACGTGGTCAAGATCACCATCTTCTTAACAGATATGGAAAACTTCAATCAGATGAATGAAGTATATGCCACCTATTTCCCGTCTTCACCACCTGCAAGATCGACGGTCTGCGTAGCTAAACTCCCCAGGGATGCCGGTATAGAGATAGAGGCCATTGCTCTCATTTAATTCCCGGTGCCCTCCCATTCCACTATTTTCTTTTCTCCTTCCGGAGAAGTCATTTGAATTTCGAAAGTGATTGATTCAGGTTTTGTCTCCGGGAGTGAGAAGCCGATAATCAATATACGGCTCGTACTGGGGGGCAGGGGAGCGGTAAGGGTTGTTTCCTCCTGGGTTGGATTAAATCCAGGCGTAGAAGCGCCTCCGGGGTACTTTATCTCTTTTGGAGCTAGGACTACTTTTATGGAATTCGCCGGCGCGGTAGACGTGTGACTGCGGTTAAGAACTTCGATATGAATCTCCAGCATTGTGAGCGGGGATGGCGTGGACTGAAATTCCCTGACCGCAAAGGTTATCTCTCCCAGCCTGATATCTGGACCTTTTTCTTCAACGGCCTTGGGCTGGGATAAAGCTACCCCTGTTCCGTGCAATAGCAGAAATAAAAGTAGGATAGATGAATAAGTTATAGTTTTTCTGATTAGTTTAGCCATTTATCCTCCTGAAAGCTTGATTGGATCATTCGATATCTTCAGCGGCCCCGCTGGAACTAATTTATCATATCCGTGTTCGAAAGAGAAGTTTTTTCGAAAATTGTGTAGACTTTACCGGCATTTTATAATAATTTTCTACAGGAAAATTGGTATGAAGCCCGTTATCGCCATTGTCGGAAGACCTAACGTTGGAAAATCTACCCTCTTTAATCGGATTGCTGGGGGGAAGAAAGCGATCGTTTGGGATGAGCCCGGAGTGACAAGGGATCGGAATTATGCGGATGTGGAGTGGGAGGAAAGTGGCTTCACGTTGATTGATACCGGTGGGTTTGAGCCTGTTTCAAAGGATCGTCTTTTTATCCAGATGCGCGAGCAGTGCCAGTTGGCCATGGAGGAAGCCGATGTAATCCTCTTTTCGATGGATGGGAAGGAAGGTTTGACTCCTTCAGATAAAGAAATCGCTAATATTCTTAGAGAATTGAATAAACCTGTGTTTTATGTCGTCAATAAAATCGATGGGCCAAAGCACGAGGAGAGGGCCCTTGAATTTTATGGCTTGGGCGTAGAAACAATTTATTCAATTTCGGCAGAACATGGATATGGTGTGAAGGGATTGATGGACGAGGTGATCAAAGCTCTTCCGGGTTCGACCGAGACAGAATGGGGTAGAGACGTAACGAAAATAGCTGTGGTGGGACGGCCGAATGTCGGGAAATCCTCACTGATTAACCGCTTATTAGGATATAAGAGGGTGCTTGTGGATGAAGCGCCCGGCACAACCCGGGATGCGATTGATACGCTTTTGGAGAGGGATGGCAGGAGATACGTCCTGGTTGATACAGCAGGTATCCGGAGGAAGAGCCGGATCAGCCTACGGCTCGAAAAGTACAGTATCGTGGAAGCCCTTCGAACGATTGATCGATCGGATGTCGCCCTATTATTATTAGATTCGAGAGAAGGAGTGACGGATCAGGATGCACGCATCGGCGGGTTCGTCCACGAGAAGGGCAAGGGATGCATTCTCGCCGTGAACAAATGGGATCTGGTTGAAAAGGATTCTCAAACCATGGTTCAGTACGAAAGGGACATGCGAGAAAGTCTGAAGTATCTCCCTTATGCTCCCATCCTCTTTATCTCCGCCCTGACAGGCCAAAGGGTGAGCAAAGTCCTGGATGTGGTAGATCGGGTGTCAGATCAGACCAAAAAGCGAATTCTGACCTCTCCGTTGAATAAGTATTTTGGAAAGTGGGTTGAAAAGTTTCCTCCGCCGCTTTATAAGAATCGAAGCGTGAAGCTGAATTATATCACTCAGGTCTCCACGGCTCCTCCGACCTTTGTGATCTATACCAATAAACCAGAGGGCATTCATTTTTCTTATCAACGTTATTTACTTAACCAGATGAGGGAAACCTTCGGTTTCGAAGGGGTCCCGGTTCGTCTTTTGTTTAGGAAGAAGGGGAAGGAAAAGTGAGATGGGAAGTCGAAAGATGAAATATCGGATAGCGATAGGGGGGATCATTATTATCTTGGCGGGAGGATTTCTTCTCTATCGGTTGATCGGCCAGAATGGATCGAACCGAAAATTTCGTTTGGTGAAGGTCGAGAGGGGAGCGGTGGACTTGATTGTGACGGCCACCGG
>DASPPQ010000130.1:0-22161 GCA_035625415.1 Thermodesulfobacteriota bacterium | reverse complement strand
CTACGGGTCGGCTCTGTCATTTCCCTCGTCATCAGTTTTCCAAACCATGCAGGCTTTCCTTTGTCGAGGAGACGAAACAGAAACGACCGGATAAAAGCACGCAACTGCTCTTCGACGGGTGCATCTTCACCCACCCCGAGAAGAAAAGGGTACTTTTTTATGGCGAAATCATGCCAGTGTCTCAAGACTTCGGTGTAAAGCTTCTCCTTTCCGCCGAAGTAATAATTGATAGCCGCTACGTTCACTTTGGCGCGCTCGCAGATTCTTCTAACCGTAGCACCTCGAAACCCACAATCGGCGAAAATCTCTCCCGCCGCCTCTAAAATTCGTTCTCGGCAGTCGGGATTTGGACTGGCGTCATATTCCATTTGAAACCTCCTTCTTCTGTATCTCTAATCTCAGTTTAAAACAGCTGTTTCTATTTGTAAAGTCCTTAAAAGTTGGCCATTTCATACTTGCTCTCGGAGAGCTTCGCATACCTTGATATATGTAAACAAGTGTTTTAAGCTTATATTAGAGACGGAAAAATCTGTTAAGTTAGAAGGGAGGGAGTTCAAATGAAGAAACTACTAATTATTATGATGTCATTTGCCTTGCTTATGATACCGTTTTCAATTTACGGACAATCGGCCCAGGAATCGGCAGGGGCCCCACCGGTATCACAGACACTCGTCCCCGAAGGTCAGTTCGCCCTTAAACTCGCAACCGCACTCAAGTTAGGAGCGCCTAAGAACGAGGCTCAAGCGGAGGACATGTTGACCTCGGCGGGGATCATGCCAAAGAACGGATGGATTGCTGACTACCCTGTGACACCTAATATCATTGGCGAGCTGCAAGACTCCGTCACGACTGCAGCAGATGCGAAGAAGCTTCCGATGGCAAAGGATGATGCCTTAAAAGCCCTCCAGGGGCTGACAACTCAGTTCGGCTTAGCGATCTCGCCTGGGTCTGGCCAGTACGCAGAAAGTCAACCCCCAACAAGTAGCGAATACGTTCAGCCCCAGGAAATCAACAATTATTACTATGACGAAGGTCCACCGGTTGTCACTTACTATCCCCCGCCCTGGGATTATTACTACCTGTACGGCTGGGTTCCTTACCCGTTCTGGTGTGCCGGGTTCTTCTTCCCGGGATTCTTCGTCCTGAACGATTTTGACATTATCGTCGGGGGCTTTCATCACCATCATTTCCGGATCACCAATCATTTCTTCGATCCCAGGACTCATGCCTTTGGCTGGGTGAATCCGGTGAACCACAGTTGGACAAGGAGTTTACATACAACGACGTTCCGCTCTACGGCGGCAAGAAACGCTGCCTCTTCAATCTTTAGCCGCAGTATAGGAAGAACAACGTTTGCACGAGGGAATCAAGGGATGACGGGTAACCACGTCTCTTCCTTTGGCAGAACGCAAGGGAGACAGGGATTTGTCACTAACAACCGTGGCAATACCGTAGACGGTAGTCGTTCGTTCCATAGTTTTAATAGGTCTTTCAGCGCCCCTTCAAGCCGTGGAAGTTTTAGCACCGGCCATTCGTTTGGCGGCTTCTCTGGTGGTCACGGGGGCGGCGGAGGCCGCAGATAAGAGTAAGGGTAAACTAACTTAAGAAGAGGATCATCCGATCCTCTTCTTTTGTCTCTTCACTGTTCGTATTATCTTCGGATGTAAACGACGCGGTCCATTTTTGTCGTATCTGTCACAATTTGAGCTTCATAGTGAAGGAAGATATGATAATTAATCGGACGGGAATAACCTTTTATTTTGCGCCACAATTTCCACTTTAATGAGAAAAAAGCAAGAACTATAAGACAGTGCACGAGGAAACAACTTAACGAAAATATTAAGAATGTCTAAAATTCTGAGTGGTGGTGGGGGACTCTTGACGAACCTAGAAAGGAGAAAGACCTATCACAGAATCCCCCGCACTTTTTTTACTCTGGCCTCTTCTACCCCACCTCAACCTCGCTCCCACCACGCCTCCTAACAAACCCAGCGTCGGTGCCGGCCGAGCACGCAATAAACCTACTGATCAGGATGGTTCTCAGTTGAGGAAAGTGAGGTGGTCTCTGAGTGGGGACGCATTCTTCTTTTCATTCTTTCGAAGGTGGTCAAGAAGTGCGGACATGTCCTCTAGACAAATTAAAAAAGTTGTCAAAATGAAAAATTGGGTGTATGGGTCTATGCGGATTCATCCAAAAACGGATCACGGTGCTAAAGTTCTAATTTTGAATTCACAGAACTGGTTTGCTAACGCTATCCTTAATATAGAGGCAACCAACCTGACGCTAGTGTACTGCGTCAGAAGTCCCTTTACTTTGAATGTCATTTCGGGCTTGACCCGGAGTCCAATGATTTCAACTGGATTCCTGCCTTCGCAGGAATGATAGCTTCTGAACTTATGCAAAGAAGTGTTGGACGCACTATACTAGTGAGAACCAGGAGGGCCAGGAGGAGCGGAACGGGTGGCCCTCGGAGTGAAACCCGGCGGTGGAGGTGGCGGCGGAAACCAGAAGAAGGCAACCTTATCGTTCAGTAACTCCAGCTCAGCGAGCATGTCGTCGCCATCTTTGTAAATGATCTTCCACAAAAAAGTCTCCACACCTTGGTGTTTGAAACTGCCGAGGTATTGCAGCTCATATCCTTTTTTCAGCCGGGTAGACAACCCGGCACTGGCCTGCCTAAATGTCTCTTTTGTGATTATCGATTTGAGGGATGGTGTGCCATTGGCGATAAAAGCGTCATAATTGTTTGTGGCAATCGCCGTCAGAAGCGTATTGACGGTCCCCTGGGTAGAGGGGCCACCTGTCGCAGCATTGAGGACAGGCATCCATCCAAGCACAACAAAGATGGATAGAATTCCCCACCGCTTCAACAGCATAACGGTGAACATGTCTTCCTCCTTTTTTATTAGAGTAATTATAGGCGTTGGAGAAATGATTGTCAACGGTCCAGGCCCTGCGAATTGCCTCACATTAAATGTTACCCGTTTAGATTAGCAAGAGGTATCGTTGACTCATAATTCATGTTACCCGACAATTTCCCTCTTAAAGGGGATTTGTCATGAGTCCACGTGCCAGAATGGAATATCTTGAGGCCATTTACTTAAGATACCAAAGAGCATCGTTAAAAGAAAAAACCATGATCCTCAACGAATTCCGCTTAAACTGTGGTTACCACCGAAAACATGCGATCCGACTACTGAATCGTTTCAAGCGCTTTGCCAAGCCTAAACCTAAAAACAGAGGCAAACCGTCCAAATATAATAGGGCTTCGATCTTAGAACCCTTAAAGAAAATCTGGCTGGCAGCAAATTTGCCTTGCTCCAAACGTCTCAAGGCGATTCTGCCTCTCTGGCTTCTTCCCCTTTTGACTTCTCTTAAAATATTGAAGTCTTAGAAAGATAGAGTGGTTATGGGAGCTTATCATGATAGCCGAGACTCAGCATCGAAAATGCTATTTAAAACGTGTTGAGGAAGAAGTCCAAAAAGTGAGCAGGGGATTAGGCATGGTAAGTTACGAACCTTGCTACTGGCGCGACCCAAAAGGTTATGAACTGATCTGGGTGCTGCCGGAAAGGAGAAACAACCCTGAGAGAATAAACAAGTAATTGTTTGTTTGGCAAATCCAAGATTTGCTTAGATAATAGGCATGAAGGCTCACTCGATAAAGCCAAACCCTCCGTGAGGTAGGGAAGGAAAGCGGCGGATCTTTTAGGAAGAAGATGGCCGAGCTGCCGAAGGATGAACCAAGGGCAGACTCGGCTTTTTTGTTTGCTGCATTCTCACTCAGAAGGGGTTTTTTTGTTGGGTATAATTAGGCAAGAAAGAGGAATGTTGAATAAGTAACCTGGATAATACGTCTAAGAAATTAGAGGGGTATTTATTAGTCTGGGCCAATGAGCTGCAATGAAGCAACCCAGAGATTTGAATTTAACTTGGGGGAAGACAGGATGCATTTTTGATTAAAATGGAGGAAAAAGATGAAGAAGTTCATTTTTATTTTATTCATACTTATTTTTGCTTCCTCTGCATCGGCGACTATTTACAGATGGGTCGATGAAAAGGGGGTGGTGAACTTCACGGACGACGATAGCAAAATTCCTCCCGATTATCGTAATAAGGTTGAAGAAGTGAGGACGGCCAAAATGGGATCCTCCATCCCTTCGCAAACTCCTCCCGGAAAGAGGGCGGTTGATGCACAGCCAGGGGAAACGGGAACGCAAGTCCCTCCAATTTCTCAGACCCTGATTCGTGAGGGAGAGTTTGCGGTCAAACTGGCTGAATCACTCAAGATGGGGCAACCTAAAAGCGAGGTGGAGGCCGAGACGATTTTGACTTCGGTCGGCATCGGGCCGAAAAACGGATGGATTGCCGATTATCCGGTGACGCCTGATATTATCGGAGAGTTGCAGAATGCTGTCGGTTCAGCGGTGGATGCCGGCAAATTGGGGATGAACAGGGATGAGGCGGTCAAGGCATTTCAGGATCTTGCTGTTCAACAAGGGTTGCCAGTCAAAGTGGACGAAAGGCAAAATCCTATTGAACCACCGCGAGATTACGAGGAGTCTGAAGTAGTCAGCAACTATTACTACAATGAAGGTCCACCGGTTGTCACTTACTATCCCCCGCCCTGGGACTACTACTACCTGTACGGATGGGTCCCGTACCCATTCTGGTGTTCCGGTTTCTTCTTCCCCGGCTTTTTCATTCTTCACGATTTTCATATCCACCGTGGTCATCATTTGATCAGCAATCACTTCTTTGACCCAAGGACTCACGCCTTTCTTAGGGTTGATCCGACAACGAGGACGACCGGAACAGCAGCACGCACCCTTGGGGGAACAGGTTCCCGTGGGTTTGCATCCCCGGAGGCCAGAAAAGGCGCTACCTCAATCTTCAACCGAAGTGCGAACAGCAGGACATTCAGCCAACCTAGCAATATGGGTAGACAATATCGAAGCTACCAGCGCCCATGGACTGGCTCAGGCAGGTCTTTTAGTAGCAGCAGAAGCCTCACTGCGCCAACAAGAAGGTCTCTCAGTGTGCCTTCTAGGGGCGGGGGAAGTTCTGTCGGCGGCCTTCGTTGTGGTGGCGGCTCTGGAGGCCATGGAGGAGGTTATGGAGGAGGCGGCCATGGTGGTGGCGGCGGAGGACACCGGTAAACTGAAAGAAAAGGTTTCTGAAGAAAGAGCTATGGGGGCCTTCTTTTTTTCTTCAAATTTTTGTTAGCTCTAATCCTGATTTTCACACATTATTATAATGGGTTTAATCCTAAGGACATTGTCAAGCTTTTTGGTGACTTCTCCTGTAATCCTCGGAGGACTAGATTTCTGATCTATTCAACTGCAAATAGATTACTCTATTCTCTCTGGGACGTTTGACATGAATCGCCGAGCAGGTCAGAAGAAGGATAAAGCCTAACAGTAGATCGAATACAATCCATTGAATTAGCACCAATTTCAAAATTCTTACTCTTTCTTTTGCACTTCTTCTACTCACTCCCTCTTCCGCTGTTTCCTTTCCCGCATTTTTTTCCACTTTTTTAACCGAATCTGTGACCTGGTGGTAAAGGAAAAACTCGATCTCAGGAGCCAATGGAAGAATCTCTTCCAAAAATTGGGAGAGTTTTTCGGTGGCTCCGTTGAATCCGACTGGGAGAAGAGGACCGGTTTAGACTGGCAAGAATGGGGAAAGTATCCTTACATTCGATGACGTGCCACGAAGGTGATCCATCCTGGTCTTTTGTAACGAGTGGCTTTGTCAACATGACAGTTCGGGGCGACTCTCAGGATTTCTTTCTAGAGCCATCAAGACCGCTGGGTGGTGGTCTATAACCAAGATCCACTTATCGTTTAAAACGGATTTTTTCATGGCTGTCTGCTCCTCTCGTGAGTGGGATCATAAATGTTCTTCGTTCCACAGAGTTTCCCCACCCCTGGAAAAAGGTTTGTTTCTCCATGTGGCAAATTTAAAATACCCACCCCCAGGCGAATCAGCCATGGATTCCAAATTTTGATTACAAATATTGCTATCTTCTCCGGTGAGCTGAAAAGCGTCTATCTCAGAGGAGATCTTTGCTCAGGTCCGCACCGATAGTAGTACTATTGATCTTCAAACCAAATAGAGAAGCCGCCGTAACCCCGAGTTCGGAGATGCGTATGGCGCTTTCCTTTATTCCCGTCCTTCTTCCCGGCACGGAGATCGCGGCTACAATAGGAAGCGTATCGATCGAACCGTGACCTCCATTGTAAATGCGCCAGGGCGGCGCCCAGGTAGGGACCTTGTAGCCCACATTAGGAACTTGCCCGTTGTAAACCGGTATTTGCCAGCCGTTTTTCCCCAAGATGATGAAGTCGGGCCACATCATGGATTTTTCACGGTCCACATCGATATAGTAATTATGGTAGAGCTCTCCCGGCAGACAGACTCCTTCGATGCCGTTTTTCATATCATGGCGGTCCAGTACCCACCAAGGACATTCCGTTTGACCCGTCTGGTGGTTCAAAGTCCTATGGGCCTCAAGCAAGGCCCTGGCTTTGGGAATCGTCTCTTTATGATCGCGCCAATACAAGGCACCGTAGCTGCTTACACTGAAGGCATAAATATTTTTTTTCTCCACCAATCCGGCTTTTTCAAGGAGACCCATGACATCCGTAGAGGAAAAGTCCTGAGAATAAATATGATTCACCGAAGAATGGTCGCTCAGTAGAATAATGCTGGTTTGCTCTGTCAGTCGCTGCTCTTCCAAACCTTCCATAAGACGGCCGAATTGGATGTCCACATCGCGGATGACATTCAAGGCCGCTTCTTTAAAAAGGAGCTTATTCCTGCTGCTGGCCAATTGATATTCTGGCTTGTTCTGACATCCTTGTGGCGCTTCATAGGCCGGGGTTATGTTTTTGAATTCGGAAGGGTCCCAAGCGCTTCCAATGCAGTGCCCTCCGTCGTCGCACTGGGCGAGAAGGATATAAGCCATATCCGGATCTTCCCGTTTGAATATTTCCAGCGCTGAATCAACGATCCATCGATCATGGGGAAAATGGCCGCTTCTCTTTTCCATGAATTGGGTCAGGGAACCTCCCTGGCCCGTGTAGCGTCTGGTCATGATATCGCTCAGCCCTAAAGGACCGTCGAAGAAACCCAGGTGACCCGACACCGGCTGACAGGCTTTATCCGGGTCTGTTTCGGGGCGGGCGAAGCTTTGCCTCTTTGGAGCTTCAAGGTACTCGGGATAATTCGTCCCGGTCACCGTCATACTGACCACTTGCCTGGTCTTATCACCAAGAAACATCTCCCCCACCCACTCCTTTCCTGTGATAAGAAGGGTCTTTGAATCGGGCCATCGGCGTTTCCAGGCATGGAAAAGGGTATCGACCGGCCTGCCTCTATCATCCCTTGCAAAAGACATGCTGCTATGTTGTATGATGGCCTTTCCGTTTGCATCCCAGCCGGTCGGTTGCGCCCAGACACCGATGATCCCCGTTTGTGCCGAAGATGTTCCGGCGAGGGCGTTAAGGTGATTCATATCTGTAGCCGCCGGCAAAAAGGCTTTGGCCTTTTTATACCACATGGACTTTTTTAAAAAGGCCCTCAGATTGGGCATAAGCCAATTTCCATCGGTTCCCGGCAGAAGCCCTTTGGCATCGAGCTCAAGGTAATTAGGGTGAAGCCCATCGATAGCGACAAAAATAAGCTTTTTGCGATTACTTTTAGACTTTTCCACGACCGGGGGAAAAACCTTGGGCCTTTTGCTTTTCTTTGGCCACAAGCCCAAAGCCAACAGGACCAGACCGCCGATAACCATGGCCCCCCACTTCAGGAACGATCTTCTGCCGATCATGGAGACCTTTTTTGTGAAGCCCTTATGGTCAACGTCGTTTGATTGAGTCATCTAACACCTCAAATCTATCTGTCATACATAACAGAATAACCCATGGGCCGATAAAAAACAAAAGGAAAGCAGCCAATATCGCACTGGGGCATTCTTCTTTGCCTTATCGTTATGGTCTTTTGTCATCGTAAGACATTCATACGCGAACGCGCACACACTTCCCATTTCCCTCCTACAATCCTGCTTCATAAGTCTCATGGAATGAGACTCCATTAGTCTGAACTATCCCTGATTGTTTAACCGAAGATTAGTCTGGGATGAATGGAGGGATAAAAATGGAGGAGAAAAGGAGGAAGGTTCTTTCTGGCTATTCTCTATCTAATCACTGTAACGGGTTTCTTAGTTTGGTGAGTTTGTCTCAACTTAACCATCCCGTTTGTTCCCTCCTTTTTGGCCTGCCATTTGAACCTCTTTCTCCTTTAATGGAGTCTTAAAAACTTTCGGATGACTTCTTCCTCAACCACTCCCTCCGCATGGGGTCAAATCCCTATTCGGATTTATCTGTTGCCTTTCTTCTTGAACAACACACTCCTGTTAAAGCTCTTTTCCATCGCCACACAGAATTTTTGATAAGAAGCATACTCCTCGGGAGTAATCCTTATGACCTTGCTTGTTAAATCTCCGTAATAAAATATCCTCTCACCTTCTTGCCGATAGTTCGAGTGAAATTGAAAGTACTGATTTTTTATCTCCATCGGTTCTGGTAAATGATACACTTCGTAACCCTCCGGTATGTTAAACTCTACCTCATCCTTCTTATAAGAAGTATTCCAGATTTCGATGGGGTATTTCAGGTCCTTTTTACCTGTCGCAGGACAACTTTTCTGTATTTCAGGCACATCGAATATCAAAATATCCCCCGCCTTTCTGCAATAATCCTTCGCATTGTATTTAATCGTTACCTCAAACCTCCCTTTGAAATTTAAAGGGTCCGAGTGCGTATACGTCAAAAGTTTCGCCCCTGCGGATATTTTACCTACTCTCTCCTCCAAAGACTCTTTAATCTTCGTTGGGCTACTCTTTATGAAAAACGAGCGGAGAGA
The DNA here is from genome assembly GCA_035625415.1 of Thermodesulfobacteriota bacterium. GTDB lineage: Bacteria > Desulfobacterota > BSN033 > BSN033 > UBA1163 > UBA1163. The sequence continues at coordinate 13,229 of DASPPQ010000130.1, read as the reverse complement.
TGCTTCTTCGCCGCCGAAACTAAAATTCTTGACTTCAGCTTCTATAGATCCATCCAACCCTATTTTTATATGAGATTGGCTATAATATCCATTTTCTTCCGGTTTGGCCAAGGGAGTTCTGGCGAAAACAGTTTTTTTGTTATCAAAGATGACAACATCTCGTTCTCGATCACTACTGGGGAGATAATTGAAACGATAGTTTTCAGCTACAGGATCAAAAAAATTGTATTTACCTTCCGTTTTTATAGCCGCAATGCAATGATTGAATTGAAATGGATACGGGAAGTCCTTGATCAAATTTCCCACACTGCTGGTAGGAATTAATACGTAGTAAGCAGGAATTCCTGCCGCCCTTAGCATGCTAATCAAAAGGGTACTCTTATCCTTACAATCACCATATTTGTTTTCAAACACCTTTTTGGCATTTTCTGGTTCATAGCCTGATTTTCCGAGATCAATAGAGACGTACCTGATCTCCCCCTTTACATAATCAAAGATAGCTTCCATCTTCTCTCTGGAAGTCGAGAGATCTTTGGTCAATTCAGCCACTTTCCTCTTTATTATCTCATCTGGCTCAGTCTTCCCTGCAATCTTTTTCCTCCACCAATTGGAAAACTCCTCCCACGAATTCATCGTAGTTACCAATATACGAAAGGCCACCTCATCCGTAGGGGGCATAGGAGTTTCTTCAATTATTTGAGGGATATTTTTATACTCCCAAAGATAAATCTTTTTATTCCCTTTGTGAATAATATTTGGAGATGATTGGATACCTGGAAGGGGATTCAATACGAGGTATTTCAAATCCGTATCTCTGTGGGTAATGACCTTATATCTGCAGAGGTAAGTGGGGTCGAACGTCTGAAAATAGAATTCATCTGAAAACTTTCCTTCAATTTCGGGCTTTTGTTTCTCTTGCACAATCTTATAATCGATGATCGAGCCGACGCTCACTCCCGGCATTGAAAAAGTAAGAACCTTGTAGTCATTATAGGAAGGATAATTGGTAAAAGGTGTGACTACCTTTACAGCATTTTCATTTAAGGGGATGATCTTCCCTTCTGGGGTGATCGTCCTTGCGTAGATGATTGACGCAGTTTCTGTGCCGGAGTTATAACCAATCTCAATATCACCGTTATCTTTGCCCCTATCTTTTAATATTTTGAAAACTACATGGAGGGTCTCTTTACATCTCCCATCCTCAGAAACTTCCACGGTGTCCTCATCTAATAGGTTAATGATACCAGCATCAGGATACGATTCAGCAGATGGAGCATTAAAGATGAGCTGTGTTAGTTCATCGTCTATGGTTACTTCATGTTTCAGATGACCAAGGGTACATGACAAGGCCAGAAATATGAAGATTAAAGGTAGGATAAGTTTAAAAGAAAATATTTTCTTCATTTTATTTCTCTCTCCCGGGTGGGAGATTTTTTTCCTGCGAGATAAGAACCCAACGATTCATCAATTATACTGGATTGGAGTAATGATTTCCAGTAAAGAAAGGCCGTATCAGGCCGGAGGAAGCGGATATCAAGGGGCTCCGGAAGCAGTTAGGTGAAACTTAATCATGTGTCCACTTTTTTAGGGGAAGGTTAAGTGGTAATCGACAGATAAAATTATACGTCTAAATAACGAGTCCTGGCAAAGAATTGCCCGCAAAGCAAGCATTGGGTAACCGTTATCTTGGATATTGGGTTAAAACCTTCCTCTATATCTTCGTCTTCTATGCTTGACATCTAACTCTGCTTTTCGTATATTTCACTGATAAAGAGGAGCATGTCGTCCATGACGGCGAATCGGTTATTGTTCCAGCAGGAACCTTTCACAACGTGATAAACACCGGAACAACCAGTTCAACTATATAGTTTGCGTCTGGACCTCGAATCTATGAGGTAATTTCTCACCACTAACTTATAAATTAGGTTGGAGGCAGCCGATATGCGAAGGATGATTTACATTTTTGTCCTCCTAATTTTTATCTCACTTGTCTATGCTCAGACCGTCTACAAATGGACGGATGAAAAAGGTGTAATTCACTTTAGTGATGATCTGGATGGAGTCCCTCCTGCATATCGTGATCGAGTTGAGGTTGAGAAGTGGGAGGGTATTCGAAAACCAGAAGCTTCGTCCCCTGCTCCCTCTGGGACTCCTCTTCGAAACAGGGAAGAGGGAACAACGGATATTTATGGTCAGAATCAGGCCTATTGGGAGGGAAGGGTGCGTCCGTGGAAGGAGCAGCTTCAGGAAGCGACTGAAAATTATGAGAGGGTACGTGGAGAATATATGAAACGGGCAGAAGGATTGGATCCGTCCAACTTCGGGAAGATGAGTTTAACTCAGTATCAAATGCTCTCTTCAACGCTAAAAGTTTTAAATGGGGAAATGGCAACGTATCAGGCTCAAATGGATGAAGCCAAGAGAATGTTGGATAAGATCGCAAAAGAGGCAGAAGAGGCAAAAGCCGATCCGGAGTGGGTTAGATAATATTTTGAATTTAGTCCCATAGGAACAAAATTACTTGTATAAGTTAGGACTTAATTTGATTGACAGTGCTAAGAAACGGTATTGACTTCAATCGGAAATCAACAACTGAGGCCTACACAAGCGTGTCATTCGCCCAGCCGGGGGCAACATCAAGATAAGAGACTGCAATCAGTGCGACTGGGCCTGCCCTCGTAGAGCGAGGCGCATTCCTTTCGAGAAGGTCACCTTCTCGGGCATGAGAGTGGGAACTCCTGCCTTTTTCTAGAAGTGGGAAAACAGTGAAAACCAATAAAATCGACCATATATGCATAGCAGTCAAGGACCTGGATGTGGCGAGGAAAATATGGGAGCCCATCATGGGGAGATCGGAACCGGACGATCCTTATATCGATGAGCCTGAAAAGATCCGGGTCGCTCGGTACTGGTTGGGTGGAATAGGATTTGAGCTCATGGAATCGACTACCCCCGATGGTCCGGTGGCGAAATGGATAGAAAAAAACGGCGAAGGGGTGATGATCATCAGCTTCAATGTGGATAATACGAGAGAAGCCATAAAGGAGCTGGAGTCGAAGGATTACCCCTTGATTCCCGCTCCGGGAGGAGAGAAAACCAGGCCGTTCAGGGATTGTGAATTTGCCTTCATTCATCCGAAGAAGGTGAACAATGTACTTCTTGAAATAATCGATTACAAGTGGGAGGAGTTGAAGGAGAAATAGACGAACGGATCGGCAAACATACTTCATTTGTCGATCCGTTCCTTCAATCAGTAATCTTCAAGCACTTGCCCTAAAGGAGTGTAGCATAGCCAGCTTGAAAGAGTTAGCTTTTTTATTTTGAAGAAAATCTTTTCTAACCAGTTCATGGATAAATTTACATGACAAATCGTGGAGCGAAGAGAAAAGTAAAATGATGAAGAAAAAGGATTATTTCAAAGTTACTGTGATCATTTTGGCATTGCTCACTTATGGCCTTGTCGCTCTAGCCTGCGCCCCCGCCAAAGTAAGAATCTATTCAAAGGAAGCTCAGGCGGAGAAAGTTTCTCCAGCCAAACCTCCTCCTGAAAAGATCCCTCCACAGAGGGTGGCCACGGTGAGACCTTCTCCGGCGAAGACCTATGCTACAACAATCTCTGAATGGGAAACTTACCAAGACTTAGTGACGTGGATGGAGAAGGATTTTTCTTTTGATGCGGAAAGATATAAAAAATTTGAGGGGACATTACCTACCCCGAGGACTGCTGAGGAGACCTTTCAACTTAAGTCCGGGATCTATATTGATGCTGCCGAGTTTTCAAAAAGGACCCTTAATCAAATTAATTCGTCTTACAAAGCACAAACCGTGGTGATTGTCGTTCGGCCGAGTGTGTTTAACCGTTACGTATGCTCGTTTAAGAAGGATGGCAAGCTTTATGTCATGGATTATGGAACTCCGTATAGGGAAATCACTGGAATTCATGGGCCCTACGATTCACTCGATGAATACAAAGAATTCTATGAGAACCATCATCCAGAAAAAAGGCAAGTGGAGGGAATTGGATATTTGCCCTGACGTATTGGTAACGATGTGACTGAAGCCAGACATGATTAAGGGTTGCCCACCCATCCTTAATAACTTATAATGTGTTTTAAGCAGCTAAAAATACCTTGACAACGCCGTCGCTTGTTTGATATGTGGAAATTTAGTCTTTAAGAAGCAAAGATTGAGATCAAAAGGCGGAAGGGGAGGAGGAGGTGATCATAGAATAAAGGTTATCGGCTGTTTTATTGAATTCCTGTCAGAATGAAAGGAGGAGATTATGAAGGAGTTTAAAGTTTTTCTTAGAGAAGATGAAATTCCCAAGCAATGGTACAATATTCAGGCAGACTTACCCACCCCCCTGCAACCACCCCTCCACCCGGGAACAAGGCAACCGATCGGTCCCCAAGACCTTGCCCCTGTCTTCCCCATGAATCTAATAGAACAGGAAGTCAACACCAAGGATCGGTGGATTGACATTCCCCAGGAAGTGATGGAGAAACTCCTCATCTGGAGGCCTACTCCTCTTCGTCGGGCTTATGCATTAGAAAAAGTCCTGGGAACACCTGCCAGAATTTATTACAAGGATGAAGGGGTGAGCCCTCCGGGAAGCCATAAGCCGAATACAGCGGTTGCACAGGCTTATTACAACAAGGTTTTTGGGATTAAACGGATTGCGACGGAGACCGGTGCAGGGCAATGGGGAAGCGCGCTTAGTTTTGCTTGCTGTCTTTTTGGCCTGGAGTGTAAGGTCTATATGGTCAGGATCAGCTATGACCAAAAACCTTATCGCCGTTTGATGATGAATACCTGGGGAGCCAACTGTGTTCCCAGCCCGAGCAAAGACACCCAGGCGGGGAGAAAGATTCTGGAGGCGCACCCGGATTCTCCTGGAAGTCTCGGGATTGCCATCAGCGAGGCGGTTGAAGATGCCGTCACATCAAAAGACACCCGATATTCTCTTGGAAGTGTCTTGAACCATGTCCTCATGCACCAGACCATCATCGGTCTCGAGGCCAAGAAGCAGTTGGAGAAATTCGGAGAGAAAAAGGTCGATATCGTCACCGGGTGTGCGGGTGGAGGAAGCAACTTTTCTGGTCTTGCCTTTCCTTTCGTCCTGGATAAGATCAATGGTGCCAAGATTACTATCATTCCCGCAGAACCAACTTCTTGCCCCACCATGACGAGAGCACCATTTGTCTATGACTTTGGGGATAACGTAGGAATGGCACCCATGGTTCCGATGCACAGTCTCGGACATTCCTTTATCCCGGCGCCCATCCATGCGGGAGGACTTCGCTATCATGGGATGGCTCCCCTCGTCAGCCAATTGATCAATGACGGACTCTTGGAGCCCCGGGCATATAATCAACTGGAGTGTTATGCCAATGCGGTCCTCTGGGCCAGAACCGAAGGTTTCATCCCCGCACCCGAGACCAGTCATGCCATATCTGTAGTGGTTGAAGAAGCAAAAAAGGCTAAGGAAGAGGGAAAACAGAAAGTGATCCTACTTATTTGGAGCGGCCATGGCATCATGGATCTCGGTGGTTATGAATCTTATTTCAGCGGAAAACTCATTGACTATCCGTTACCAGAGGAAGAGATGAGGAAATCCCTGAAGGATATTGAAGGATGGCCGAAACCCAAGATTATGAAGATGGGTAAAGTCGTTGGATAAATCAGTGATGGAATCCTGCGGGCCCTTCTGGGCCTGCAGGATTTTTTATTGAGCGAGCTTGTACCAAATTCCTCAAAGTCTACCGGAGCACCCATGATTGAAGAACATGATGCCCTCATCATCCGCTGCCCTCAGTTAGGCGGCGAAGTCCCCTTCCGGTATTGTCGGACCTTTAACGAAGATCTTCCATGCCGAAAGATTATGGTTTGCTGGGAATTTAGAATAGACATATCGAAATTCTTGGGCAAGCATTATTCGATGGACCAAATTCAATGTGCTTTGACATCCCCGAGCAAGACAAGGCTTGATACCATTCTCGAACTCATCGAAAAGGCCAAGAGGATAAATGAAGAAGGAGAGTGACCGGATGCTGATCTCTGATCGGTTAAGAAATATTAAGCCCTCAGGGGTGAGGCGAATCTTCGATCTGGCGCGTCAGATGAAGAATCCCATCAATCTCAGCATCGGAGAACCCGACTTCGATATTCCGGATCCTCTCAAAGAGGAAGGCATTGCATGGATCAAAAAGGGGTTCAACAAATATACTCCCACGCAGGGTATCCCTGAATTGAGGGAAAAGATCGCTTCCCATTTAAAGAAGAAAGGGGTCCATTTCGAAGAGGTTATGGTCACAGCGGGAGTGACCGGTGGTCTTCTCCTTGCCAGCCTTGCCCTCATCAACCCGGGTGATGAAGTCATCATCCCCGATCCATTTTTTGTGATGTATGAGTATCAGGTTCTTCTGATGGGAGGGGTTCCTGTCTTCGTCGATACCTATCCTGATTTCCGACTGAAGGAGGAAGAATTCGTTAAGAAATTATCGAAAAAGACGAAGTTGATTATCATCAACAGTCCGAATAATCCAACTGGGGCGATCTTTCCAAAGGAAGACTTGATGAGGGTGGTCAGGATCGCCCGTGAAAGAAATCTTTTAATTCTCTCCGATGACATCTACGATAACTTTGTTTTCGATGCCCCTTCCTGCCCCTGTCTCGGACAATTCTATGAGAACACATTAACGTTTGGGGGATTCTCAAAGGGTTGGGGAATGACCGGGTGGAGATTGGGTTATGCGGCTGGTCCGAAGGAGATCCTCCAACAGATGGTCACCCTTCAACAATATACCTTCTCCAGCGTTACTTCCTTTGCCCAGAAAGCAGCGACGAAGGCCTTGGACTTCAATGTGGATGATCATATTAGAGGTTATAAAAAGAAAAGAGATTTGATCTACAACGGGCTAAAGGGAAAATTTAATGTCCAAAAACCACAAGGCGCTTTTTATATCTTTCCGGAGATCCCGGGCGGAAACGCGGAGGCCTTTGTAGAAAGAGCTATCCAACAGAATCTCTTTATTGTGCCCGGTAGCGTCTTTTCCAAGAAAAATACCCATGTCAGGATCTCATTTGCTGCATCAGATGAAACGCTTCAGAAAGGAATTGAGGTCCTTCATCGTATCAGTTAAGATTGAATGGGAAAGAAATATGCACCCCTCCTTCACCCTCCCCCTCGAGGGGAGGGAAGGGGCGGGGGGAGGTTCACGATGTCGGAGGAAGAAAAAAGGGTTTTACTTGGAAACGAAGTGATTGCTAGGGGGATCGTGGAAAGCGGATGTCAATTTTTTGCAGCTTATCCAGGAACTCCGAGTTCGGAAATCCTTCCTGCCGTGGTCCATTTCAAGAAGGAAGATAACCTGGACATTTATGTTGAGTGGTCCACCAACGAAAAGGTGGCTTTCGAAAACGCGTTGGTGGCTTCCTACACGGGGAAGCGAGCTGCTGTGGCCATGAAGCAAGTGGGGCTCAATGTCGCAACGGATCCTCTGATGAGTGCCGCCTACATTGGAACAATAGGTGGTTTTGTGATCATCAGTTGCGACGATCCCGGACCCTTTTCCTCCCAGACCGAACAGGATACTCGCTTTATGGCGATGTTTGCAAAGATTCCGGTTTTCGATCCAGCCAATCCAAGAGAAGCCCAACAGATGTTACCGATCGCCTTTGAGCTTTCCGAAAAATATCAGATTCCCGTTATCCTCCGTCCTGTGTTGAGGGTCTCCCATGCCCAGCAAGCGATCACTTTCAACCCCATTATCAAGATTGCAAGGAAAGCCAACTTTCCACACGATCCGCAGCGGTGGAGCGCAACACCCAGATATCGATTTCTCCTCCATAAACAGCTTAACAGGAAGCTCCAAGAGATTGCCGAAGAGTTTAATTCCATGACCTCTCTCAATTTTACTGAGCATGATCGTGGAAAGGCTGTTCTGGGGATTATTGCCGGGGGGATCGGCTACGCGATTGCTCGGGATGTCCTGACTGAAATGGGCGTCCGAGGAGGGATCCCCATTCTTAAGATCGGAACTCCTTTCCCTTTTCCCGCTGGGATCGTGGAGCATTTCATTGAGAAGTGTGGTCATGTTTTGATCCTCGAAGAGACCGAACCGGTCATCGAGCTTCAAATACGGGACAAGTCGAAAATCACTGGAAGATTAGATGGAAGAATCCCGAACGAGGGAGAAATGCTTCCCGAAGCCATTACCCAAGTGATCTCCGATCTGTGCAAAGAGTTTTCCATTCCTGTAAGGGAAATTCCTTCTACAGTGTCTCTTGAGAAATTAGTGGCTGGGATTGGTTTGCCTATTCGTCGGCCAACCCTTTGCTCCGGATGTCCTCATCGGGCTTCTTTTTATGCCCTTAAGAAAGCTTTCCCTAACGGGATTTTTCCCAGTGATATTGGTTGCTATACCCTGGGAATGAATTTGGAGTCAGTCGATACCTGTCACGACATGGGGGCTGCCATCACCTTTGCCAGTGGCCTCTACCAGGCTTACCATCAAGATGGTAAAGACATTCCCATCATTGCCACCATCGGAGATTCGACTTTCTATCATTCCGGTGCTCCAGGTCTCCTGAACGCTGTCTATAATGGCTCCCGTTTCATCCTCGTGATTCTCGACAACTCCATTACAGCCATGACAGGCATGCAACCGACTCCTGAATCCGGAGCCACGGCTGACGGTCATGCTGGTCAATCCCTTTCTCTTGAAGAGCTGGTGAAGGGATGCGGTGTCAAATACATCCGCGTTGTCAATCCTTATGATATCAAGGGGATGATCCAGGAAGCCGAAAAAGCGTACAAATACACTCAGCAACGAGATGGTGGAACGGCTGTTCTTATCGCCCGTTATCCCTGCATCATTTATCAAAGAGAGCAGCTCAAGGTGAATCCTATCAAGGTGGAAATCCGGCATACGCCTCCACCAGAAAAGGGGCTTCCACAGGTGAAAAGCGGGGAGATGGATAAATCCCTTTTACCTGTGTATCAAGAGGAGGCTTGTTGCGAATGCGACACGTGTATGATCCAGTGTCCTGAGGGAGCGATTTCCAAGACCGAGAGCGGCTATGTCATTGATTACAACAAATGTACCGGTTGTCGCGTTTGCGTCCAGGAGTGTCCTACCTCAGCCATCGATATGCCGGCCGTGGAGGCCTGTATTGGGTGCGGGTACTGTCTTAAACGATTCGAGTGCCCGTCCCTGATAAGAGGAAAGGATGGCCGAGTGAAGATCGACCGATTGACCTGTGTGGACTGCGGTCTCTGCGTGCAGGTCTGTGGCCAGGGAGGAATCTATCAAGTCAGTTAATTTTGATTTTTCTTGAACGGTGCACCACGAAGTACTAATACAAACGCATTAAATATTTTGTAGGGCAACCCTTTAGGGTTGCTTTAGGCAAGGCTAAAGCCTTGCGCTACATGTAAAATGATTTAACGCATTTGTATTAAATTCGAAGCACGAAATCCGGGCGAAGCATCCCGGAGGTTTCGAGTTTGGCCAGAGGATATTGAGATGAATGTCCAGATGATCATCTCGGGTGTGGGTGGACAGGGTGTTCTCCTGGTGACGCGGATTTTTGCGGCCTTTGCCCTTCGAGAAGGATATCCCCTCATTGGTTCCGAAGACCACGGGATGAGCCAGCGAGGAGGCTCGGTGATGACCCATTTGAAAATTGGAAATTTCGATAGTCCCCTTGTCAAGAAGGGGAGTGCTGACATCCTCCTCTCCCTTGAAAAGAATGAAGCCTATAAAACCCTTTACTATCTCAAGCCATCCTTGAATGGCAGGCAAGGCGGTCTCTGCTTTATCAATGCCTCAGATCCGGGATATATGAACCAGGAAATCACGACATACCTCAAGGAAAAAGGGATCGAAACGTATGTGGTTGGAGCGGATCAATTGGCAAGGGAAAATGGATCGCCTCAATCGGCCAATATTGCCCTCATCGGTTTTGCCACGTGCCATCCCAGGTTTCCCTTTCCCCATGATAAACTCAGAGACGCCATTGAACGGGTAACACCCCAAAAGTTTCGAGAAGTAAGCCTAAAAATATTTGGGAAGGGGTTCTCAGAAGGTCAAAAATTAATAAAGGCCTAATTTTTATTATCAAACATTCTCTTTTACTGGCTTGGAGTGCCTCCGGATCTTCGAATCAACACTATAGGCTACCTCTAAAAATGTCATTCCTGCGAAAGCAGGAATCCATAAACTCTTGACATAACTGGACTCCCGCTGGAGTTTACCCCGTACTGGATACGGGGCGGGAGTGACGAATTGGGAATTATTAGAAGTTCTCTCTATTCTTTGCTTTAGGTCTGTGATTAATACTTGTTCCGCTATGCCTGCCCGCCGAACCTTGAATTCAACCGTAGGCAGACTTGCCCGTCGTAGGTTCAGCATAGGCGGGAGCTTTGAACCTTACGCTATATGCCTGCCTTTGCGCAAAGAAGATCGAATAAGTGTCAATTTTAAATTACGTCCCCGCGCGCGTCCTGCTTCATCTTTCTCTTCTCCTTAAGGCTTTTCTGCGGCGCCTTCTTGCTTTCCTTTACCTCTTTGCTTTTTCCAATAAAGCCGGAGCTTGTATTCCGGCTGTGAGGATTATATTATTAACAATCTAATGTTTATTAAGGAGAACTTCTATGGGCTATGGGTATCGAGGTAAGATTCTTCAGGTCGATTTGAACAATCGAAAGATTGAGGTGGAAGAGAAAAACGATACTTTCTACCGAACTTATCTGGGTGGACGAGGGATTGGCTACCACTACCTCATCAAAGAGGTTTCACCTCGGATCGACCCTTTATCACCAGATAATCTTCTGATTCTTGCCACCGGCGTGATGACTGGTTCACCTATCGCAGCATCCTGTCGATTCGCCGCGATAGGGAAATCGCCCCTGACAGGGACAGCGGCTGAATCAGAGGCGGCAGGCTTTTTCGGCCCAGAACTGAAGATGGCAGGCTTTGACGCCATCGTGTTTCGAGGGAGAGCAGACAAACCCGTCTATCTCTGGATCACCGAAGGAAAGGCCGAGATCAAGGACGCTTCTCATCTGGCAGGGCAGGGAGCCTGTGAGGCTGAAGATACGATCCGTCAGGAGATGGGAAGCCATAGGATCCGGGTTGCCCAGACCGGCCTTGCCGGAATGAATCTCGTTCGTTTTGCCAATATCACAAATAATCTTGGCCATTTCAACGGTCGAGATGGATTCGGAGCCCTGATGGGTTCAAAAAATGTCCGGGCGGTCGCAGCCTTAGGAGGAGAAAAGATCGAATTTTTTGATCATGAGTTCTTGCGCAAGACTGCCCAGGACTATGCCAGAACCTTCAAAGATAATTCCCAAGGGAAAACCCTATTTGTTTATGGGACTACCATCTTTTGCGAAATCCTGTCTGAGGCGGGTGCCTTACCCATTAACAACTTCAGACGAACCAAACTCGATGACTCCAAACCTGTAAGCGGCGACACCTATAACGAGCTTCTTCTGAAAAAAAGAAAAGGATGTTACTCCTGTCCCATCCGATGTAAGCGCGGCATTGCTCTCGAGCATCCAAAATATGGTGTTGATTCCCGCTACGGGGGGCCCGAATATGAGACGATTGCCGCTCTCGGAACCAATCTTAATATTCTGGACCTTAAAGCCATCGCCAAAGCCAATGAGATCTGCAATCGATACTGCATGGATACCATCTCCGCGGGATTGGTCATCGCCTTTGCGTGCGAATGTTTTGAAAAAGGGGTGATCACAAAAGCTGACACGTACGGGCTGGAGCTTCGCTTCGGGGATCCGGATCTGGTCATTCAATTGTTGGAGATGATTGCGAAACGGGAGGGCTTCGGCGATCTTTTGGCAGAAGGGACTACACGACTCGCACATAGGTGGAAGGTTTCAGACCAGCCCTATCATCTTGCGGTTAAGGGTATGGAACTCCCCATGCACGATCCTCGTGTCAAGGTAGGAGTGGGCATAGGTTATGCTACCTGCCCGTACGGTCCTGACCATATGAATGCCCCTCACGATACTTTATTCTTTGATGAAAAATTCCAGTCCTTTCAATCCGTCAAACCACTGGGAATTTACAAGGCAATGCATCCAACACAAATCACCAATGAAAAGGTGAGGGTTTACATATTGCTTGATCATCTCTGGAAGATGATGGATGCCCTGGGGCTCTGCGTTTTTGGATTTGCACCCCGCGGTGTGATGTCTCTGGATTTAATGATCCAGTGCTTAAATGCAGTCACAGGTTGGAATACTAATCTTTTTGAGTTAATGAAGGCCGCTGAACGGAGCACGATGATGGCCAGAGCCTTCAACAGTCTCGAAGGATTTACGATTAAAGACGATCAATTGCCCCGACGGCTCTTCGATCCAAAACCCGATGGGCCGAATGCCGGCAAGAGGATCTTCATGGAAGAGGAATTTCAGAAAGGGATTGAGATGCTCTATGATGTGATCGGCTGCGATCCCGAAACAGGCCGCCCCAGCCGAGGTAAGTTGATTGAGCTCGGTTTGGAATGGGTGGAAGAGCTGTTAAGAGAAAGACAGGGCTTGCCGCATGAATCTCTAGCTCCTTTGTAATCATCAGGCTGACGGCATATCGTCATCTCACCCACGCGGTCATACCGAAGTCAAAAGCCACTGAGTGGCTGGAGGAAATGGGAGAGAAGAAATGAAAAGGGTTGCACTATCCGAGGTCAAGGACCATCTTTCAGAATACCTGGATTTGGCGGAAAAGGAGGAGGTCCTCATCACACGGCATGGAAAACCGGCAGGTGTTTTGGTTGGCCTTAAGTCAGAAGATGACTGGTTTGATTACCGATTAGAGCGCGATCCCAGATTTTTGGCGCGAATCTCTGCAGCCAGGAGGAGCCTGGAAAAGGGTAAAAGCATACGGATAGAAGAACTCCCTGACTGACCCTTTGGCTACCTCTTTTGGTGACTTAATCAGTCAATAACTTATTCATTCGTTTTTTTGTTAACTCCCTGCTTCGCCGACCTGCCTTGCCGTTGGCTCATCGAGGCGGGCGCACTCCCTGCCCGCCGAAGCCTCTTGAGTCTCCATAGCCTCTTGACCTCAGCAGCCTTGGCATAGGAGGTATTGTTTAATGATGTAGACACACCCCTTGTGATGCGAGGGAAAGAAGGCGAGTATCTTGCTTATGGAAAAACTCACGGGGGGCGGCTATTATTCATCGTGTGGGCCTCAAAA
>DASPPQ010000129.1:0-6818 GCA_035625415.1 Thermodesulfobacteriota bacterium | reverse complement strand
TTAATACCCTCAAATTCTGAGGCTTATTATTGTGGGGATTTCGATCCTTATGATGTATTACCAGACTTCTTATGTCGTGTTCTTTTCCGTCCCCATCAGAAATATAATCACGACGCTTAATTATTTTCTTTTTTTCTTCTTCTGAAAGCAATGACATTTTAAATACCTCCTTGTTAGAATTTAATGCACTCAATTTACAACAAGTTCAAAATATCTTCAATATCCCAAAGGCGATCCGTGACGCCTGCTTTCATTGCCGGTGTCATTCTGAGTGTCTTATGAATCCGAACGAAATTATAATGCATAAAGTATAGAGATTCAGCATAGAAAAGGTTTAGTGCTTTTTTTGAAAAACCATTGGTAAGTCTTGTAAATCTCCTCATACCCATCCTCATTGATAAATTTTGTCTCTCAACGTAGCTGGTTGATATACTATCTTCATCAGGATTGCCGTTTATTTTATGCTTCTCTGCTCCTATGCATTCTGCGGGGCTATACCTTTTTTCTGCCTCTGGAGAAGTCCCGTATATCTTAACAAGCTGACTAAAATCAATCTCCGCTCCAAAGGCATCCTCAACGGCTTCAAGATACATTTTGTGGCCGTCAGTGGTCAATTGGACCTTGTTTTTTAACCTTCCTGCCAAATCCTTCATAAAGATTGTAGCATCGGCTATATCACGATTCCCAACATGCCAGGTTGGAACGAGCTTAGATTCCGCATCAAGAGCCGTAAATGTCCAAACATCGCCATATCCAAATTGACCCTTTTTATCCTTGGGAAGATTCTTCTCTTTGGCATAGACAAAAGCCCAAATCTCATCGCATTGAATCTTACTACAAGTAAGATTTCGGAGAGCTTTGTCTTGATACTCAGCGCAAGCTTTGCCAAGACTTACAAGGAGTTTAAGGACTGTCCCTTTAGCAACGCCTGTCATTCTGCAGGTTGCTCGAATAGAATTTCCTTCAACGAGCGCTGCTACCACTTGCCTCTGTTTCTCTTTTTTTAGTGTATTCATAACTTCATTATACTTGAGCGCTCAAGCATTTGTCAAGAAAAATATTTGCGGACAATAAAAATAATTGGCATAGAGATTGCTTTCAAAAAATCCTATTGACAAACATCCATTAATGGAGCATATTTTCGAATTAGGACACTACCCGTTTTTAAAAAAAAGTGCCCCTGCCCGGATTCGAAACGGGGACGGCCCGATTAGCAATCGGGAGCTCTATCCACTGAGCTACAGGGGCGAATAGACGGAGGGCGAGGGATTCGAACCCATCGGTAGGCTGGCACCTACATCCGATTATAAGTCGGACCCTTTAAACCCCTCAGGCAGCCCTCCGTGATGCATTGGGCCTTTACTGTGAATCAGTAAGGCCCTTTTCTTTTGGTTCAAGAACATTCCATTTATGATTTTTTGAAGTAAAAACATTCTTGTCATTTAAGATAGTCGCAAGCGTTCCGCGAGGAATACCGATTTTTCTAATAATTTCAAAACGGGGAAGCGGCCCCTGTTCCTTTAGGAGTTGCAAGACGGCGTCTCTTCTTGTAGAACCAAATTTTCTATTTACGGTCTTCTGGGTTTGGAAGAGCAAAGGTTGTGTCTTGCTATTTATAGATTTTTCTCCAAATGCCTCAAGCAACGTCTGCTTTGCCCGCTGAAGTTCGGAAATCTTGTTTTCAATCAATTCAATCGCCTTTTCAATATCTGGATGCATCATATTTGGTTACCCTCCCCTCACGGTTTGATTACCTTAAGTATAACCATCCACTTTTGCTTTGTCAAGCATTTGTGTTCATTTCTGAACATACATTTTGAGGGATGAATATGCTTATTTATTCCATCTTGCTTTAGCGGCTTTTTGGGCTATTGCTTTGCGTTTCTTTGAAGATAATTTCTTTGCTCTTGCGGGTCCACCTTTCAATCCTCCAAGACGACCAAGAGCAACGGCGGCGGGATTCTTTTCAGGCTGGATATTTTTGTGGGTAGGTTGTTCCTGAGTGACTTCTTGTAGCGTTTGATATGCGATTTCAGCAATGTCTCTTTGTTTCTTTTTCTTAACCATGCCTCAAAGAATAGCATAACCGCTCAAGCATGGTCAAGACTTATTATTTTCAAACTGACCCACTACCCAGTTTCCCGATGACTTGCTCCGCACTAAACCCTTTCTTCTTCATCCTGACCCCCTATATTTATTCTCAGTCCTATTCTAACTCATCCCCTGGACCGATTTTCGGGGGGCAGGTCAATGGTCCTGGCTTATTATTGGGTTCTATGTGGCGCGATTATGCCTATATTGAGAATCTATGGCCAGGTCTGGTCAAAGTTGTCACTCTCAGGATGTTTCCAGAGCGAATATCAATTAATTGGCTTCTCTCGAAGGAGATTAAGTGATGGCAACAGGAGTGCCGAGCAAGAAACCGAATAATCACTGCAAGCCGGCGCGGCTTGAATACGAGGGTAAGCGTTCCATTGCCGCAATTTTGAATACGTCCGCAAAGAGCTTTCAGAAAATCCAGCACCACGCATCCCGTAACAGACTCTATTACGGAGATAACTTTGATGTTCTTCTTTCTCTCATCGCTGACCCTACCGTCTGCGGTAAAATCACTCTCATATACATTGATCCCCCTTTCTCCACTCAAGGCGCATTTCTGTCGCGAACCCAACAAAAAGCGTACGAAGATACCATGGTCGGGGAGCAATATATTGAGTTCCTGAGAGAACGTCTAATCTTACTTCATAAAGTTTTGGCAGACTTCGGCTCTATCTACCTGCATTTGGACGAAAAGATGGTGTTTGAAATGAAGTTGATTATGGACGAGATATTCGGCCCCACTAACTACCGTAACTTGATTGTCAGGAAGAAGTGCAACCCGAAGAACTATACTCGGAAGGCTTACGGCAACATCGCAGACTTCATCCTTTTCTATACTAAGACCAACAACTACGTGTGGAATCGACCGGTTGAACCACTCTCCAAGGAAAGTGCCAAAGAATACCAATACACTGAACCCGACACTGGTCGGAGATACATGAAGGTACCAGTTCATGCACCCGGAACAAGAAATGGAGCCACGGGTGGGACTTGGCGCGGAATGTTGCCTCCCCCTGGAAAACACTGGCAGTATACACCAAAGACCCTTGACGAAATGGATGCTAGAGGAGAAATATTCTGGTCTAAGAACGAAAACCCCAGGAGAAAAGTCTATCTTGATGATCACCCCGGCGTTGGCGTCCAGGACATTTGGATAGAATTCAGGGACGCCCACAATCAAAACATAAAAATAACCGGATATCCAACTGAAAAGAATCCTGATCTCCTTCGCCGCATAATAGGTGCATCGTCAAATCCTGGCGACTTGGTACTGGACTGCTTTGCTGGATCTGGAACAACTTTGGCTATAGCCAATGAAATGCAGCGCAATTGGATAGGCGTAGACAACAGTGTAGTAGCGTTGAAGACCATCTTGGGCCGGTTTGAAAATGGTCTTTTACCAATGGGCGACTATGTGAAGAAAGGGACTGCTTCTTTAAAAAACGACAAGGTACAACAGACGCTATTCGAAAGTCTGGAGGCGGAACAGACAAACCCAACCCCTCCATCGAGCATCAATCACATTCCAATCAGGGACTTCAGTATTTATCTTGCAGTACCCACTGATAATGAAGTTCACGCCGCCATCCTATCCTGGCAGAAGAAAAATTTAGAATGGTTATCCAAGCAGGATTATCAAAGAACTATCGTGTCGGAACCAGAGAATTTCGCTGACATATCCTACCAACTGCACACACGAGACAAAGCGTTAGCCCGGATCATTGATTCCGTGGGGATATGCACACTCACCCCAAGGCGCTCTGGGTTTGAGTTCTTGACGGATGCCATCATCAGCCAGCAGTTGTCGAAGAACGCGGCGGATACAATCATGCGACGGTTCCGTAGGCTATTCTCCTCTGGTCGTATAAGTCAAAAATCATTTCTTACATTGTCACGTGATAAAGTCCTGAAGGCTGGAGTCTCCAAGCGGAAATATGAGTATCTGTCAGATCTTGCGAAGGCAATTGAGGAAAAACAGTTGCGACTATCAGACCTGAGTGACGAAAATGATGAGACTATTCGAACGACCCTCAAAAGGATAAGAGGCATTGGAGACTGGACAGTTGACATGTTTCTCCTATTTGGATTGGCAAAGCTTAATGTCCTTCCCATTCACGATCTCGCTCTCAGGAAAATTATCTCGGATATCTATAGAATTGATCAAGACGACAGAGATGGTATAGAGCAAATTGCAGAACGGTGGAAGCCATATCGTGGCATAGCCTGCTGGTATCTCTACAAGCATGGAAACATGAAAGCTGAATCAGTGGGTGCAGCCAATTCCGGATAAGGCCAGCCCCCGCTGATGGCAACGTATAGTAACAATTCGGGTAAAGTAGAGGGTTGACGAAGGGAATTTGGTGACGTGGAGAAGTTGTTTAATAACTTTGGCGCCAAGTAAATTTTAATGCCTTTTAAGATACCTTCCTCCGTCCGGCAAAATGTCGAGCTTATTAAGGAACAAAATGCTATCGTCAGGCACTAAGGCCAGCTCTTTCGGTCAGTATTTCATAAAAAAACTGAAGGGCCTTCTCAGTGGCTTTTTCTTTGATCTCTCTTCGGTTCCCCTTTAAGTTTAATTTCTTGACCCAAACCTTTCTTCCTTTGGCCAATCCAATAAAGACTCTCCCTACCGGACTCCTCTTTGTACCACCTCTTGGTCCTGCCACACCCGTGGTGGATAATCCGAAAGTCGTATCGAACGTCCTTCGGACTCCCTGAGCCATTTTCTTCGCCACCTGGGGACTCACAGCCCCGTACTTCTTTATATAATCCAGTGGAATCCCTAAATGCTCTGCCTTCGATTCGTTGCTGTAAGTCACCATTCCTCCCATAAAATAGTCTGAACTCCCTGATACATCTGTGATACGATCGCAAACCAGTCCTCCGGTGCAGGATTCTGCAATGGCAAGGGTCCATCCCCTTTTTCTCAAGAGATCTCCGATGGCCTTCTCTAGGGGATTCCGCATTATTTTCACCCCCCCTCGAACCATGTGAGGTTCTGGGTATTGCCTTGCACCACATGGGGTGCAGGGCTCATCCTATCCCTCTCCCTCCAGGAGAGAGGGCGAAGTAGAAAATGATTCGAATAATAATATTCGAGTAGACTCCTGCGATCGCATCGTCCAAGACGACTCCGTATCCTCCCTTCAATCTTTTTTCCAAACGGCGGATGGGAAAGGGTTTGAGAATATCGAAAAACCTAAAGAGAAAAAAACCCATGATGATAAAGCGCAGCGTTTTGGGGACCCAGAGCATGGTGATGAGAAAACCGATGATCTCATCGATGACGATCCGCTGGTCATCTTTTTTCCCAAAGAACCTCTCGGCATTGTCTGAAATCCAAACGGAGAGGAAGAAAAAAACGATCAGAGTAATCTCATAGAGGGGTGAAGGGATTTTCGAAAGAAAGTAATAGATGGGGATCGCGATCAGGGTTCCCAGAGTCCCTGGGGCGACGGGAGAGTAACCGACCCCGAAGCCAGTTGCAAAAAAGAGGAAGAACTTCTTCAAAATGAGTACCTAACAACCTTGAGCAGGGTGGGCGCCCTCTAAAATCCCAAATCACAAATTCCAAATCTCAAATAAGCTCCAAATTCCAATGACCAAAACGATTCTGTTTCGAATTTAAGTAATTGGGATTTATTTGAAATTTGGTGCTTGGGATTTGGTGCTTCCATATAGCTGCCTTAGCGCTAGAGCCTTACGACAACACCCTTTTCCTTTAGGTATGATTTGACCTGAGCGATGGTATACTCTCGGTAATGGAAGATAGAAGCCGCAAGCACGGCGTCGGCCTTGCCGAGAACGAGACCTTCATAAAGATGTTGGAGATTGCCAACGCCTCCGGAAGCGATGACAGGAATACTTCCCTGCTCTGAAATGGTCCGAGTCAATTCAATATCGTAACCATCCTTTGTTCCATCCCGGTCCATGCTCGTGAGCAAGATTTCACCCGCTCCCATCTCTTCCATCTTCTTTGCCCAATGAATCGCATCAATTCCTGTTGGGACCCTTCCCCCATGAGTGTAAACTTCCCAGCTCTCACCTTTTCTTTTCGCATCGATGGCGACGACGATACATTGGCTTCCGAAACGTTTTGAAGCTCTTTCCACAAAATGGGGATCTTTCACAGCAGCGGTATTGATCGATACTTTATCCGCTCCGGCTTTAAGAAGTTTCCGAATATCCTCCAAACGCCTGACCCCGCCTCCCACCGTCAGGGGAATAAAGACTTCCTCCGCCGTCCTGCGGACAACATCAATGAGAATATCCCTCTCCTCATGCGAGGCCGTGATATCTAAGAAAGCGATTTCATCGGCACCCTGTTCGTCATAGACCTTCGCATTCTCAACTGGATCGCCGGCATCCTTCAGGTCCACAAAGTGCGTCCCCTTCACGACCCTTCCGCTCTTCACATCCAGGCAAGGGATAATCCGTTTCGCAAGCATATCCTTTTCACGTTCCTCCGGGCTTCACCGGGAGATTAGACAGGATTCATGATTCAAATTCGAAATGTCAAATTCCAAATCCCAAATAAGTTCCAATTTCCAAATGACCCCCCTCACCCCATCCCTCTCCCCTGAGAGGAGAGGGGAAGGAAGGTGAGGAGAAGTTCAAGTATTTTTGTTTAGAATTTGGAATTTTTGTTCATTGGAGCTTATTTGGAGCTTGGTGCTGGGGATTTGGCGCTTTCAAGGTGCTTTTTGTTATTCGTA
>DASPPQ010000128.1:0-5683 GCA_035625415.1 Thermodesulfobacteriota bacterium | reverse complement strand
GAGTTTCTTCTCTACTTCATTAAGCCATCTTACAGGAGCTGTGTTTTCCTGACTTGCGCTGACATTCATTGCCATGATGGCAGATATAAGAAATACTGGTACGATATTCATCATTCCTCCGTCCTATATCATTATGGCTACAGAAGTTTCTAATAACTTCTGATAATGCCATTACTTGGCAACTAACTAAGGAGTTCATAATTCAGAAAACGCATTGCTCTAAGAATGTCCCCTAATCCCTCTTGCCTGCCTGTGCGGCAGGGAAAAGATAGCCAAAGAGGGGAATTCCTCCCTCTGGTAAAGGGAGGGCAGGAGGGATTTAGTTTTCAGTGTCTATACAATTATGGGCAGACTAATAATATACGCATAAATGTTGAGATTTGATGGCTATCTTGTGAAATTCTTGTTACGAATTAAAAATTGAGGTTAAATCACGCACGGTGGGAAGAATGCCGAACATCACGACTACGAAGCAGCCATCATCTGCTCTGATACCGTCTGATACAAACGCGTTAAATTCTTTTAAATTTGCGTCTTTCACCCCGCCCTCTCCCCGGCGGGGAGAGGGCGGGTGAGGGGGGAAGCAGTTTATATCATTGCCCCCGGTTTTATTGGTAGAGTGAAATAGAAGGCAGACCCCTTCTCCGGCTGGCTTTCGACCCAGACCCTCCCGCCGTGAGCCTGGACTAGATGCTTCACGATGGACAGTCCGAGACCGGTTCCACCTAATTCTTGGGACCTTCCTTTATCGACCCGGTAAAAGCGCTCGAAAATTCTGGAAAGGTCTTCTTTTGGAATTCCCATGCCATTATCTTTAATCACAACTTGAATCTCTCCCTGCTCATTTTCGACGGCCGAGACAGAAATCTCCCCTCCCGGCTGGGTGTATTTGATGCCATTATCCAGGAGATTGATGAATACCTGTTCTAAATAACTCCGGTCCCCCCTTACCTCGAGAGAAGAGGGGGCGATGCTTCGGGAGATGGATATCTTCTTCTTCTCTGCCGCCTCTTTGACAAAATCTAAAACGTCATCGACCAGATCGGAAAGGAGAAGGCGTTCCTGCTTCAGATAAAACTCTTTGGTTTCGATCTTCGAAAGCGTCAAAAGGTCTTCAACAATTTTTGTCAGTCGATCGGCATGCTTCTGGATGACCTGGAGAAATTGGGGAGCCACCTCTTCCTTGAGGGCTCCATCCAAAAGTGTTTCCGTATAACCCTTGATGGTCGTCAAAGGGGTTCTTAATTCATGAGAGACATTGGCCACGAAGTCCTGCCTTACTTTTTCCAGCTCCTTCAGTCGGCTGATATCATGAAAGACAGCAATAGCCCCCTTTATCTTCTCGGCCGCTTGGGCCCTCTCTTCGGGTGAGGGAGAAATTCCCACCACATTGACCTCGACTATCTTTCCTCCGGATAATGGGAACGTCAATTCAAAGGCTGTATTTTTTCCCTCCTGAATCGCCTCTCGGATCGCTTCCTCCAGCTCTGCGTTACGGATCGCTTCCAAAGGTGCCTTGTCAACGACCTCCGAAGAAAGAGACAATATCTTTCGAAGGGCATCGTTGACCATCAGGATGCGACTCCGCTCATCCACGACCAAAACCCCTTCGACCATCCCTTTGAGGATGGTTTTGAGATAATCCCTTTCTCTCGAGACTTCCTCGATTTTCTCCCTGAGTCGAATTCTCATCTCGTTGACGGCTCTTGCGAATTCACCCCACTCATCTCTTGAGTAAATCTGAATCTCCCTCTCCAAACTGCCGGTGTCTAACCGCCTGGTCGTCTCTCTCATCCTTTGGATCGGTCGAGTGAGGACCCTCAACAAAATGTGGGCAAGAGAAAGGGAGACAAGGAGGGTAATCAAAGAGGAGGAGAAAAAAGACATTTTGAGTACATAGAGGAGGTATCCTTGGATCAGGAAAAGAATAAGGAGGAGAAAGAAGAAGGAAACCATCCATTTCCTCCGGAAAGAAAGGCTCATTCCTTCTCCTCCCGGAATCGATATCCTACTCCCCGGATGGTTTCGATGGCGTTACCCAAAGGCCCGAGTTTTTCCCTTAACCGGCGAATATGGGTATCCACGGTCCGGGCATACCCTTCATACGTGTATCCCCAGACCTTGTCCAAAAGACGTTCACGAGTTTGAACACGCCCCTTATTGGTCACGAGTTCTACCAAGAGCTTGAATTCGGTGGCGGTCAAGGGAACAGGCCTTTTCTTGGAGGAAACCAGATGACGATCAATATCGATCAAGAGGTCGTTGACTTGAATTGTTTTTTCGCCTTCATGGGGAATCTCTCTTCTGCGGAGGATTGCCTTTACCCTCAAAACCAATTCCCTCGGACTGAAGGGTTTGGTGACATAATCATCCGCACCCAACTCAAGCCCTACGACGCGATCCATCTCCTCCGCCTTTGCCGTGAGGATAAGCACCGGGATAGATCGGGTAAGCGGGTTTGATTTGAGTGCTCTGCAGACATCCTTTCCATCCATTTCGGGAAGCATCAGATCCAAAATAATGAGACTGGGCTTTTCTTTTCTTGCGCGTTCCAGTCCCGAGGCACCGTCCATGGCGCTGAGAGCAGAAAAGCCTGATTGTTTAAGATGATAGGCAATCAGATCAGCGATGTCTTTTTCGTCCTCGACGATTAGAATGGACTTCATACGACTTTCACGCCTTCTTTTCTTAATCCATACTTACAACGATTAGCGATTTGAGTCAATGGGGATGGGCATCACCCGGAAAGATTTTATGCCGTCAATCAAGGAATAATATTTCTTGATTTACTCCTATTTTTTTGTTAATGAATCAAAAGATTTCAGCATCGGAGGAACCCTTGAAAACCAGAGCGACCTATTTCCTTATTTTTATGGCCATCCTTCTTCTGATCTCCTGCGCAGGGGGAAGCAAGACCGAGAAGAAAGATAAAAACGTCACCGTCGCGGAACATTTTCAATTGGCCTATAGCGCTGCCGAGAGAGGAAATTTGGACGAGGCGGTTACGGAATACCGAAGCGTGCTCAAATTGGACTCGAAAAATGCAAAGGCCCACCTCAATCTTGGGATTGTCTATGGAAGACAACAGAAGTGGGGGAAAGAGATTTCAGAGTATGAAGAAGCACTCCGTATTCAGCCCAACTTTGCTGAGGTCCACTTTAATCTCGGGGTAGCCTACCAGGGCAGGGGAAAGCTCAAAGAAGCGATGACCGAGTATCAGAAAGCGCTTCAAATCTATCCGAATTATGTCGAAGCCCATACCAATATGGGAATTCTTTACTTCAGAATGGGAATGCTGGATCAGGCCCTGGCGGAGTATCAGAGAACGGTCGACATCAAGCCGGACTATGCCAAGGGGTATTATAATATTGGAAGCGTCTACCGGGAAAGGAAGAAAACAGACGAAGCGATCGCTTCCTTTCAAAAGGCGTTGGAAATCAATCCTAAGTTTGCAGAGGCTCACTATAGCTTGGCTGTCGTCTATTATGAAAAACAGGAATTTAAGTTGGCCATCGAGCATTGTGATCAGGCCGGGAAGCTGGGGATCGTCGTTGATCCAAAATTCTTAGAAAGCCTCAAGCCCCACCGTTAAACCCTATCCTTCCCCTTCACCACGCAATCTCTCGGGTAAGTTTTTTCCGGGCCAAAGCTTGATTTTTTCCCTCTTTTCTGATAATTGTCCAACCGGGATGATTGCTCGGGATTCCATCCGGTGCTCTTACCTTCAGAAGAAAGGGCGAGAGGTTCAGGAGGGGTGAATGGAGACGAGAAAGGCAATTTTGGATTTTCAGTATGCGGAGAAGATGAAGTCCGGCTTGATCATCGGAACGACCCTTCTGGATCAACTGGCATCGCTCAAGAAAGAGGAAGAGCTCTCTGGAGGGGTAAAGGTCTTGGTGTGGTATTTAGAAGGGTTACTCCGGGAGCTTCGGATCGCACAGAATGTACTGGGATCGACGCACTTTGCTGACTTGGAAAGAAAGTTGATGGAGGTGATTGGCAGAATTCATATGTCTCAATTTCAAGAGGCGCAAGCCTCTTTTTCCGAAGCAATCTCCATGGCCACCACGTCCTGCCAGGCGGCAATGAATTTTTTGATGGAAAAGAAGCTGGTTTAGAATTGGGTAAGACAGGAAGATGATGCGATAATGAAAAGTTGAAACAGGGGGTCAATCCGATGATCAGAACACCCAGTGCAAGTTATAGCATTCTTATTCGAATGGAGATTCTCAATAATCCAGGGATGCTGGGTAAAGTCACCTCCGCCATCGGCAAAGCCGGGGGAGATATCGGGTCCATCGATATCGTCGGATTTAAGAAGAACACCATTATCCGCGACATTGTCGTCAGTGTAGCTGATATCCCGATGGGACAGACGGTGGTTAACCGGCTGAAGCGGGTGAAAGGGGTCAACATCGTCAACGTGACGGATCGAACCTACCTGATCCACCAGGGAGGAAAGATCGAGATAAAGAATAAAATTCCGGTGAGCACCCGGGAAGATCTTTCCATGGCCTACACGCCAGGAGTGGCTAGGGTTTGCATGACCATCCATGAGGATCGTAACAAGGTTTATGACTTGACCATAAAAAGGAATACCGTCGCCGTCGTGACGGATGGAACGGCGGTGCTCGGCCTTGGAGATATCGGACCGGAGGCAGCGATGCCCGTGATGGAGGGGAAGGCGATGCTTTTCAAGGAATTTGCCGGCGTGGATGCATTTCCCATCTGTCTAAGGACGAAGGATCCGAAGGAAATCATCTCCGTCGTTAGATCGATCTCCCCCGGGTTTGGCGGAATAAACCTTGAAGACATCTCTGCCCCCCGGTGTTTTGAGGTCGAAAGACGATTGAGGAATGAACTGGATATTCCTGTCTTTCATGATGATCAACATGGAACAGCCGTGGTGATTTTGGCAGGATTGATCAACGCCTTGAAGGTCGTCAACAAGAGATTGGAAAACATCCGAGTGGTGGTCTGCGGTTTGGGTGCAGCCGGAATTGCTTCGATACGGCTTCTCCTTTCGGCAGGGGTGAGACAAATCATTGGATGCGACCGAAGTGGTATTCTCTACAAAGGTCGAAAGGAAAATATGAATCCTATCAAAGCACTTATCGCAGAAAATACAAACCCAGAGAGGATCCGCGGACCGATACCGAAGGCCCTAAATGGTGCAGATCTCTTTATTGGCCTTTCCCAACCTGGCGTCATACATGTGAAGGACATCAAGAAAATGGCAAGAAATCCGATTCTCTTCGTCATGGCGAATCCCGATCCCGAGATCATGCCCGAGGAGGTGGGCCGGTTAGCGCGGATCATTGCCACAGGACGCTCAGATTATCCCAACCAGATCAATAACGTTCTCTGTTTTCCTGGCCTTTTCCGTGGGGTTTTGGACTGTCAAGCAAGAGAGATCAATGATCCGATGTTGTTCGCGGCGGCCAATGCGATTGCCAACATTATTTCAGAGGAGGAACTGAGCGAAGATTATATTATTCCAAGCGTCTTGAACCGGAAGGTCCCGGAACAGGTGTCGAATAATGTGAGAGAGGCAGCCATTCAAACAGGCGTGGCGAGACTGGAACATGGGTATGCCTCATCGTCTTATCGGATGTGGGAAAAATGAATTCAGAATTTGATCATTTGAAGACCCTTCGATAGGCCTAAGACCATGAGCTCCGCG
>DASPPQ010000127.1:0-5315 GCA_035625415.1 Thermodesulfobacteriota bacterium | reverse complement strand
CATCTTTGTATGTAAAGGTCATGTTCAGGACGCCGTAGACTTCCCGTCCGTCTTTCGTTCTTGACTTGTATTCCACGGAATCATTAATGGCCTCCCCAGCAAGTTTCCGCTGGATTCTCTCTCGAAAGACAGCCTTGCCCTCATCGTTCAGGAGGTCAAACGGGCTCATTGCAAGCAACTCTTCCCTCGTATACCCAAGAAATTGGCACATGACATCATTGACGCTTTTAAACGCAGCACGATTATAATCAACCTCATAGATCATGCTTGGCGCGTATTTTATCAGAAGCCGTGATTTCTCCTCGGCCTGCCTGAGTTGCTCCTCGCCTTCTCGTAGCGTCTGCTCGGCCCGTTCACGGGCCATGAGCACAAACCCAATACTGGAGAGTATCACTGTGCCGAGCGCTATCAACACACTCGTATTCCGGAATGTGGTTGCTTCCAAAGCAGATAGATGTCCATAGGGAAGAGTAAACCCTTCCAAGAACCGAATAATCCAGATCCCCTCCATGACAAGAAAGGCAAAGCCGGTTAGCCTGTAGGAGCGCCTTTCCTGGACGGAGGTATCGCGAAATAGCGCCCAGACGATGGCGATGATTTGCAGAATGGACAGAAGCGATATAAAAATAACCCGATAGAATACGTTGTCCACGTAAACCGAGAAATACCAGAAGAACATAAAGGTGGCTACCGCTGGAAGAAGGAGAGTTCCCCGGTCATAGGTGCGTTCCTGAAACTCCCGCACTGCCGCGTAAAGAATGGAAAAACTTGCTGCCAGAAAAGTGTGGGCAACGACAATGGAGACAAAGTCCCATATGACCCCACGCAGACCTACGAGAACCCAGAAGGCCCCCTGAAAAACCCAGCCAATAGCCCACGAAAGAGTACCATCACGCCGAAACCGTCCAGCGTCAAAGATGAAGATTGCTATGGCAACAATAAAACAGGCCGCCCCCATAGCCATACACATTGTCCGGACATCCAAATTCATGCCCAATACCTCCCTTTCCGTACTCTGCCCTTACCCAGGTTCAAGTTCTCATCTTTCTTTTTCTCTGAAGATAGACTCATATTATGTTTTTTCCCATTAAAGATTATCAATCAATAAATACACTAAAGGCCGAGAATTATCAATGACAGGTCGCTACTTAGTTCTTGTTGATTTCGATTTGAAATCTGTTATGGCGATATGAAATGTCAGCTTGAGGAAGGAAGAGGTGAAAAAGTGGGTTAGTTCTTCCCATAAGTTGAATCAACTTCTTTGTCATCCCAGAAAAACTCCAGCCTTTACCAATTCTTGTTGTAAAAGACTTACGTCCAAGTCTCTCGGCGACACTCCTTTTTTGATTGAAAGCGCTGCAGCGGTGCCGATAGCCTGGCCCATGACTACTGCAGGCCCCATTACTCGAGCGGACGCCTGTGCCTCATGGGTGCAACTAACGAATCGTCCAGCCATTAACAAATTTTCTACTTTCTGGGGAATCAAACACCTATATGGGATCGTGTAGAAATCCCCGTCTTTCAGGTAAACAAACTTTCTTCCTTTTACAGGGTCTACGATCTCGATAGGCCAGGCACATGCGCCAATCCCATCTTTAAACTTCGTCCCCCCTAAGACTTCGTCACCGGTCAACAAATGTCCCCCCATAACTCTTCGGGTCTCTCTTAAACCCACTTTCGGTGCAGTATCGATTACCTCCACGTTTTCCATGCCTTCTATCTTATCCCTAAGAAACCTCCGTAATTCACGGACAACTTTTCTTCCATCAATGGCAGCTTGAGTAAGATTGTATGGATCTATGCCATTAACTGCCCTCGGAACTCCAGCCCAGTTGACCCAATATGCCCCAGGTATCATTATGTTCTGTATAATCGCCTGCGGTCTGGTTATCTTATATTCCCCTGATTTTATGGCTTCAGCCGCTGCGGGATTAACCGTACTCGGATTGAAACTTGACCCCACATTTACGATGTGGAAACCCATATCACAGGCTAAATATCCCCCCATCCCATCTCCCAGTTCAAATAGCACGCCGCCTGAAGCACACACGTCACCATCCCCACTACAATCCAATACTCTCTTCGCCAAGACGGCCTGACGTCCAGCCTTATTTTCAACTATTACCCCCTTTATGATATTCTTTTCTATGATGGAATCAACCACTTGGGTATAGTATAAGAGCTTGACGTTTGCCTCGGCGGTCTCTTCATCTAACACCATCTTAAGAATCTCTGGATTGAACGTATAACTCTTCATTGAACTGACCCCATTTCGTTGGAAAAGCATCTTATGTATCTCCCCTCCAATTCCTTGTACGATTTGTACCCTATTTGGCCCACTCGTAGTGTAGCCACAGAAATTATTCACCATACCCGATGTCCCATTTCCGCCTAAACATCCAAAGTATTCCACAAGAAGCGTCTTTAGCCCCATTCTTCCCGCTGCGACGGCTGCGCCTACACCCGCCATCCCCCCTCCTACCACGAGGATATCAACGTCTTCAATGATAGAAACTTTCCTGGTTGATTCTACAACAAATTTACCATTCTTTTTTATTCGTTTATCTTCTAACGCCATTGCAGAGCTAGGCCGAAATAGAACGCCACTTAATCCCCCTACCCCCGAGGCAATTAACCCCTTCAAAAAGGTTCTCCTGCCCCAATTGCGACTTTCAAAAATATTATCTGTTTTATGGTCCCTATTATTGTCACTCATTTCTGAACCTCCTTTCAGAAATAGCTTAAATACATATTTCCATCACGCCACACGGCTTTTATCTTACAGTCTCCAATAGGAAACGAAGCCAATATCAAACATGTGAGTCTGACCTTCAAGCCCCATTCCCTTTTCGGAAATTGGGTCTAAATTCATCTTCTCATTATATATATACCCAGCCGATGGTAGAGCTTAACGATGGATGGCCTCAGCCTGATTGGAGTGTACTAAACCGGCAGCCAGGTGTCAATGAGAATTGGAATGGAGACCTTGACTGGATAGGAGAAATGAAGATATTTGGAAAGAGTCTGAATTGAGAAGTTCACTTATCTATGCTCCAAAGGAATTGCGAGAACTGAAGATTACCGAATGAAAGCATGCCTGCCGGATATGCACTGCATGACGCTGATGTAATTCAGCGCGCTTATCCCTTCACCTTCATTTTCTCTATCCCTGCAGATACTTTGTAGTAGTTTGCCGTAGGGAAGTTTTCCGAGAGGTTGCTGAGGCCGAGGAGGGAGGTGATCTTCATGAGTCGTGCCGCCCGGTTGCCTGGCTCGTTCGCGAGGACCAGCTCGCACAGCTCCAGTGCTGCCTGGTAGTGACCGCCCCGTTGCGCCTTCTCGGCCTGCGCCAGGATTCTGTCCGCCGATCCCGCGATAGCGAGAATTTCCGCTCCGAGCTCCTTGGTGGTCAGGGGCGATAGGTTGACGGGATTGCCGTCGAACCACCCCACGTAGGCATCATAGATGCTCCTGACACAGTAAGGGATGTGGCCGTAGCGCTCCTTCAGATAGGGAAGGTTGGCGAGATTCGGCGAAAGGGCAGCCGACATGATTGCCGCTTCCAGGGACATGAATTCGCTTACCGCCTTCAAGGTTTGATCCTGCACGTGCCGGATTGCGTCCCGGTAGTTTGTCAGTACCGTTCTGATCGTCTCCCGGCCTTCAATTGGCAACCCGTGTCCGGGGAGGAGGATGTGCGGCGCGAAGGCGAGGGCCTTGTCCTGGGCCGTGGCCCAGTCGAGAACGGGCCTGGTCGAGGTGCCCCGGATAGTATAGAGGTTCGGGAAGCTTGCGTAAAAGTTGTCAGCACAGCAGACCACCCCGTATTCGGGGATGCCAACGATAACCTGGTCGGGTGTCTCCCCCGGCGCATGGACGAGTTCGAAGGTGACGCCGCCCAACCGGACGGTGTATCTACCCGCGAAGGTATCAGTGGGCCAGATAAGATCCTCCGGTTTGATCTGATCCCAGTTTAGCTGCGACTTGTACGGTGCGGGATAGTCGAAGACCATTGAGCTCCGGTCCTTCCACGGTTGGTTTATTGCGAACATAGCCGTGCCCCGCATGATGCCACTCTTCCCCCTCGCCTCCTGGAGTTTTACCTCCTCCATGAACCGGCTGTGTGCGACGACCTTGACCCCGTCTCCGTAACATGCCTTTGTTCCTCGGAAGTGGTCCCCGTGATTGTGAGTATAAATAACGTACTTTACCGGCTTGTTTGTTGCCTTTCGGAATTCGCCCATTACCTGTTCAGCTCCAGTGAGTGTCTCTAACGTGTCGACGATAACAAGCCCTTCCTTCGTCTCGATCATGATCATATTAGAAAGGGCATACCCAGTCGAGATATACACGCTTTCCCTGAGCTTAAGCACCTGCGGTCCCGGTGCCTTCGCGATGGTGTCGTTCGCCACTTCGCGTTCTTTCGAGTAGGGCAGATTTGCCGGTGGTGTATACTCGCACGCATCAGCTGATTCTTGTAATGTCGCAGGCAGGAGCCCCGCGAGCGCAAGAGCAGAGAAGCCCGCCGTTCCCGCTGTCAGGAAATGCCGTCGAGAAATCTTTTCCATGATTTCCTCCTTTTTTAGGTATGAAATCCTCTATGTTTTGGCCTGCTAGAACAAAAAAGCCAAGAGATACAAATATCTCTTGGGCGTGATGTACAGGCACCTTCGGGGGGATTCCTTCTCATCCCTTCCTGCAGAAGGTCAAGGCTGTTGGATTTTACTGAACTGAGGACAACTTATTTTTCATGAAACAAATATTTTCATATCATCAAACGTTGAACAAGTCAATCAAAAGGCTACCTTATAAAAACTATCTCTTAATGGGTTAGAAGGGGTTTATGTTTGGGGGGAAATTGATGATTTCCATTTGAGATGTAGCACCGTAGAGTTAAGCCTAAGGAACGCTCTTTCAGGAAAGACTTCTCCGAAAACAGGTTGCTGACTCCACCTACTATTCTGCAGATGTGACTTGATCTCGGAGTTAATGATTACCGAATCGAGAGATAGGAGATTAAGAGAGGTAGGGATGAATATCATATCATCGTTCAAGAGGAGGGCGGAAATGGTCCCTGTCGTCTTTTTGGAGAACCTCAGGCTTAGAGTCGTCTGCCGTCCCTCCCTTCCCCAAATTAGTTAGGGCTTACCTCCTAATCCCGGAGAAATTTAGTACCATGCAAGGCGGAATCAGATCAACAAGAACCTGACGCATTTGAAGGTGAATACTTCCGAGGTTGCCTTTTCTGGTCCTTCTCATTTTGGCTTCAATTGTTCTTCCATTTCGTTGAGGTTGATCTCTTTCTGACCTGTCTT
>DASPPQ010000126.1:0-18372 GCA_035625415.1 Thermodesulfobacteriota bacterium | reverse complement strand
TAGTTAGAATCTTAACATTTGCGATTCTGTTAATGATTGCAACAAGCTTGGTGGGATGCCCGCCTCCTTGGTGGCGTGGTGGTCGTTATCACCACTATCGTTACGATGGGTTTACCACAAGCATAAAGTGAGCTGAACAGCTTGCAGTCGGACACGAAACCACGGGCGGAGAATTATCGGCAAAACCTTGCTTACGGCCTGATAACCTCTCGTCTACAGATTTCAGTTCTCTCGATGTCCACACCTTCTTCCCATCAGTTGCCCCAGCCTGTCCAACCTCCGGTCTATGGCTAAGAACCTGCTCTCGATGCTCCTGAGGAAGTTCGCTATCAACTCACCCCTGTGCCGAGGACTCCTTCCTGTAATCTCGTTTTTCAGTTTTTGCCCTTCCATACAACATTTGAAGTAGTAATCGATAAAACCAAGTCAAATATTGAATCACGAGACATGAGAAATAATTCTTATTGAAGTTCCCATTCAAAATTAGTAGACTTTTATCTAAATCAATCTTTATTTTTCCATTTTCTTAGAACGCTCCGTTCATTGGTGGAAGGAGGCGTAAGAGAGATGTTCTGGCGAAAGGAACCAGGGCAAAAGGAAGAGAAAAGGCTATCAGGACCCAAAGACATACCGGGGCTAGTACAAAATTATCTGGTGGCCGAGAGAAAGATGGACGCCGGCCTTGTTAAGCTTCTCAAAGCGGTAGTGGATAAGAGTGCGACCGGTGAGAAGGCATATAATATTCGGATATTCGACGAGTCTGAAGCGCTCGCAAAGAAAGCGCAGGTGAAGGATTACACTTCCCTTGATGAGTGTCCGGACTTAATAATCTACGAGGGCTTGCTCGATGAAGGAGCGAAGCATGTCAAATTGGAAGAGAAGAAGATAATGAGCTTCGATACCCATATTTACACCGAAGACGAGATAAGGCAGAGAATCGAAGCACTAGCGGAACCCGGTAGCTCGGTGTTCTTTTATGCGGATCACGGATCGGCACATGGAGGACCTCTTGGTAGGGGTGCTGCTGTTATTGAGCTCAATCCCAACTATCCGGGCAAGAAACAGAAGAAATACAACGTATATGTAGCCGACGTGGTTGCCATGCAACCGACAGACAAGGGAAACAAGTTGTTCGACTTAAATGAACCAAAGCGGCTAGCGAGTTGGGTTAAAAGAAACCATAACAAACGCCTGTACTAACGAAGCCGAATTAACTCTTCCTTCCTGAAAAGTTGTTTTTCCATTTCTACTCTTCTATTGAACATTACAACCAAGAATCAACAATACGAGTAAAATTTCCGGAGAGGTTCCGAAGAGGTTTTCCCTTGACAGTCGGCCAGCTTAAGAGGTATTTTTCAAGTCTCACAAAGTTAGTTGCTTCAAGAGAGGGGGCCATTATGGGGGAAACAGACATTTATGAAAACTTGGCTAAACATCTGGACAACCTACCAGGAGGTTTCCCACGGACTGAGAGTGGTGTGGAAATGCGAATTCTCCGCCGACTTTTCACCCCCGAAGACGCTGAATTTGCGATGCACCTGACGCTCATGCCTGAGGAGCCTCGGGTGATTGCTCGCCGTGCCAAGATTCCAGTCAAGGACGCTGCTCGTCGATTGGAGGAAATGGAGAAGAAGGGCCTTATCTTTAGCCGCCGCCAGGAAAACAAACCTCCCTTATATATGGCCACGCAATTTGTTATCGGCTTCTGGGAAGGACAAGTCAACAAGTTAGACCCCGAACTTGTTCAATACGGTGAGGAATACATGGACACTGTTGCGAAGCAAGCCTTTTGGCGGGGGGCACCCCAACTGCGCACGATCCCTGTGAGCAGGAGCATAAGCGTAGAAAACGTTATTATGCCCTATGAGAGGGCCGAGGAGTTGGTGCATGACCAGAAGCACTTCGCTGTCTCCAATTGTATCTGTAGGCAAGGGATGCGTATAATTGGCAAGGGTTGTGACAAGCCTGAAGAGAGTTGCCTTAGTTTTGGCCGGGCTGCAGACTTATCCGTTCGAAGCGGCCGGGGCCGGACTATCAGCATGGAGGAAGCTCTGGCGATCCTGCAGCGAGCCGAGGAGGTTGGGCTAGTGCTCCAGCCCGCCAATGCCAAGAACCCCCTCGGCATGTGTACATGCTGTGGCTGTTGCTGCGGGGTACTTAAAACTCTCAAGCGCTACCCTGAACCGGCGAGCATGGTAGCCAGCCCTTTTTGGGCGAGCCTCAATACTGGCACATGCAAGGGATGTGGCATTTGTGCAAAGCGTTGTCAAATGGAAGCCTTTCATCTTGACAACACGAAGTCGGTCTTGGATGTGAACCGGTGCATCGGCTGCGGGCTTTGTGTCAGCACCTGTCCAACTCACTCCCTTTCCCTTGTGCGTAAGCCGAAGGCAAAGCAGCCTTACGTACCCAAGGACTTCATTGAGACCAATATTAGGGTGGGGAAAGCACGGGGCAAACTCGGTATTGGCACACTGATCGGCATGCAGGTCAGGTCGAAGCTGGACCGGCTGTTAGCACCTAAATAGATAAAGACAGTATCTGTAGTAATATGCGCTGACCCTACAAGCTAATGGGAGGTCTAAATATGAAAACGCTCGAAAGAGATGAACTAAAGGAGCATCTGCTCAAGTCCCGGTGGACCCACGATGGCATGTGGTTTTAC
The DNA here is from genome assembly GCA_035625415.1 of Thermodesulfobacteriota bacterium. Classification (GTDB taxonomy): domain Bacteria; phylum Desulfobacterota; class BSN033; order BSN033; family UBA1163; genus UBA1163. The sequence continues at coordinate 15,707 of DASPPQ010000126.1, read as the reverse complement.
ACTTGCCTGCAGGAATTCGGGATCGAAAAGGCAAACAGGATCAACAAGGCTGTGCACAAGGCTGTAACACCGATAGAGATCAAACGCATCCAAAAAGCCGTAGGTGCGGAGAAACTTGATACGTTTGATGAGTTCAAACGTTTTTTTGAAATAGTCACGGAGGTCACAAGGGGCAAATTTATGAAATATACGTATAGCATGCCTGCAAAAAATATGATGCATTTGGAATGGGAGTCGTGCTTTTCGTATGAGGCGATGAAGGCCTTGGGGGTAATCGACCGCTATGAATGCGGACCCATGCTGCGCTGCGAAGCTGTTTTTGACGCTCTAGGTATTAAATATGAAGTTGAACCAAAAGTAACAGGTTGTATGATGCACACCGATGGTAGATGTTTTCGGGATTACAGATTCTTCTTTGACAAATAAATTTTAAATGAAGATTGGGGGGAGGCTAAATAGGCTGTGTTTTTCCCCTCAAAGGGAAGGGCTTCCAGAGGATGACGATACGATAGGCTTCAGGGGGATTTTAATATCCCTTTGGGGCCTTTCCTGCTTCCATCTATACTTCATTCATAAAACAGAACGGAGGTCGGTCATGGGTGAATTAAGCCAGTTGGACAGGACCTATTCCTTCATCATGAAACGCATGATGGAGACTGGGCAAGCGCCTTTCTATACGGAGATTGCCGCTGAGTTTGGGGTTTCCGTGGAAGAAGGTCGTAAAGCTCTCCATGATCTCTTTGGAGCGGGAATTCCTGGTTTTCTATATCCGAATACAAACCTTATTGCTTCTTTTCCCCCTTTCAACAATCAGCCCACCCAGTACAGGATCACAATCGAAGGGCAACAGAAGTGGTTTGGTCAGTGAGGGTTTGAGTCGCTGGCGGTCAGCTTGCTCTTCAAAGGAAAAACAGTACGGATAGATGCTCCGTGTCTTGATTGCGGATCACCAATCCGAGTGGAGATGAAAGATGGGCAAATCAAGACTAGCGAACCTGAAGGTTGGGTGGGGTACACGTCTGTACCTTTGCGGGAATGGCGTAAAGACATTGCTTATAGCTGAAGTACCATGAACCTCTTCCGGTCGGAAGAGCACGTTCGTAACTGGAGCGGTTTTAAATCAGGTACTGAAGAAGGTATCGTTGAAATGTCTGCTTTGGCTAAACTTTTTTCGGCTAGTCTTTTTACCAGGCGTTTGGACCCCGATTATGTTTCCCACCTTATGGAGTATGGAGGCGGTTTCATAGCAGCCCTCACAGAGATAGGGAAAACGGGTCCGTTCTGGTCAATACGGGCTCCGTAATCATGCCGGATTGATTTTCCTTAATTACTGGCAGAGTCGGAAATGAAACGGCTCTACCTTTTTTATCCGAAGCCTTCCTCATGCTTGCTTTCTATTCGTAATCATCGACAGTGAAGGTTATCTTGGATTGAATAGTTGTAGGTGGAGTCTGCAACCTCCTTCCCGAAGACTCCTTCCTGTAATCTTGTTTTTCGATTCCTACTCTTCTATGCAACATTTCAAATGAAAATCAGCAATAAAGGTGAAATTTTCAAGGAGATTTTTCGCTTGACAATCAACCAATTTAAGCATATTTTCCGATCATTGGTTCCTACCTGTCTCTAATTAACCTCACAACCTAACCTCTAAAGTTTTGGGGGGGAGTATGAGAAGGGGTTACCAGAAGATGCCAATACGAGGGCTCTGAGGAGATTCTTATCTCTTTGGAGCCCTTCTATTTCATACCCATTAAATACATTCAGACCTGAGAGGCAAAAATTGTGCATGAAAAGGAGGGAAAATCAATGAAAATCAGCAAAAGAATGATGTGGGTGATCGTGTTTTTTATTTTAGCAGCTTCGATAGCCAGCGCCCAGGGCATCCCTCAAGCAACAAGTCCTGAACAGGTAGGGTTATCGAAGGCGCGGCTGCAAAGAATTTCGACATGGATTCAGGGGGATGTTGATAATGGAATCGTACCAGGAGCAGTCGTCATGGTCTTGCGAAAAGGCAAGATAGCCTATTACGAGGCAATTGGCTATCGGGATAAGGAAAAGAAAATTCCGATGACTCGTGACTCGATTTTCCGTATCGCCTCAATGACAAAGCCATTTACTTCCCTCGCAATCATGATATTGGCAGAAGAGGGCAAAATACAACTGAACGCTCCTGTCTCCCAATATCTCCCAGAGTTCAAAAATCTGAAGGTAGGAGTGGAGAAGAAAGATCCAGCAACTGGTAAGACCGAGCTTGTCCTCGAAACTCCCACTCGTGAGATGACGGTCCAGGATTTACTCCGCCATACCTCGGGGCTCACTTATGGCTTCTTGGGCAAATCTATGGTTAAGGATCTCTATAACCAGGTCAACTTCTTTACTTTGACAAATGCCGAAATGGTTACAAAGCTCTCCACATTACCTCTCCAAAACCAGCCTGGGACAACATGGGAATACGGAATGTCCTATGATGTGCTAGCTCGCATTGTCGAGGTTATTTCAGGCGTTGAGTTTGATGCCTTTCTTGCGGAGAGAATCGCAAAACCGCTCAAGCTTGCGGACACGGCGTTTTGGGTAGACGGAGTTGAGCGGCAAGCACGAATCGCTGAACCCCAAATTAACCCAGCAACGGGCAAAAGACCACCTGTCTGGCCTGTCACAAATAGGCCAAAATGGTTGTCTGGTGGTGGTGGCCTGGTATCAACTGCCCACGATTACGCCCGCTTCTGCCTTATGTTACTAAATGGTGGGGTCCTGGATAAAGTGCGTTTGGTTTCGCGTAATACCGTTGAGCATATGACTTCCAACGCTGTTCCCCCAGGGTATAAGTCTTTTTTACCGGTAGAATGGCAAATTAAATGGCCTAGTCCCAGCCTGGAGACTGGTCAAGGATTCGGTTTAGGTTTTGGCATTGATTGCAAACCAGGGCTGAGTCCGTTGCCGGGTTCCAAAGGGGACTATTATTGGTTTGGCATTTTGGGCACATCTTTCTTGGTAGACCCCAAAGAACAGTTGATTGCAATTATGATGAACCAATCAGCTTTTAGTACTCTGATGTTTCCTTACACATATCGTATGCGAGAATATGTGTATGGAGCCATTTCGGATTAAGTTATATAGAAAGGCAGGGTCATTACCTCCCTGCCTTTTTTTGTGCACATTTCCATCCGTAATCATTGACCCTCAGCGTCATCTCAGTTTGCAGATTCGTAGGTGCAATTCTTAGGGGATTGCACGCTTTTTGGTGTGTACTCTCTGTGCTGGTTCTCTTTATCCACTATCTTTAATCCCGTTACAAAACGAGTAGTTCTCTGTAGATTCTGTCAGTCTTAATCACTTCCTCTCGGCATTTCTTCGAATCAAATTCTCCGTTGTCAGATTACTCCTGTTTTCCGGCTCTATTCGCTCATTAGCATTTGAAATCATCTAAAATGGGAGAGGACATACTCCAAAGGCCAGAAAGGAGGCATTACCATGACCGTAAAAGAAGCCATCACCTTATTCGGTTACCATCAACGATCCAATCTGAAGGTGAGAACTGTTCGAAGCTACCAACCTCTTCTCCAAAGATTTGAAGTCCAGTTTGGAGAACGATCCTTCGACTCCATTGGATCAGATGAGATCTTCCAGTTCCTGGAGACGTTGGCAGAAGATCATACTAAATCCACTCGGCGTCTCAGATATGCCCAGTTGAAGTCCTTCTTCAACTTTCTCATCGACAAGTGCAATTTGAATATGAAGAATCCCTGCAATGCTTCTCTTCTGTCCAAAGCCTTCAAAACTCCTAAACAGGTTGCCCGAAGAATCTTAGACAGAGAAATTGTTGAGGAGCTGATTTACAACACCCAAACTCTTCGAGACAGACTGATTTTAGAGCTTCAGGCTCGCTGCGGACTAAGAATTGGGGAAACGTTGAAGATCAAGGTTTCAGATGTATCGGATCGGAGGTTAATCCTAAAAGAACCCAAATCAGGCAAGGAATCGGAATTAGCTTTCATGCCGGAGCAGATTGCTAAACGGCTCCATGACTACATCCAACAGGAGAATCTTACTGCTGGAGATCGTCTCTTTCCAATTTGCTATTCCACGGCCAGGACATTGATCAAGAGCCTGGGAGGGAGGTTAAATGTTGTTCTCACTCCCCATGATCTTCGGAGGTATTCGGCTACCTATGCGAGTAGGAACGGGGTTCCTTTGGAAATAGTCTCGAAGGTGATTCTTCGGCACCAGGACCTAAAGACCACACAGACCTATTTGGGGAGGGTGACTGATTCAGAGGCCATCCGTTGGATGGATGTCCTGCATGGAAGATAAAGGTTTTGACACTATCAATTATCGACAGAAATCTTCAGTCTTTGGGGTATGTCACAATAAATCATCATCGTATGGCCTGCCTATTTAGTGGGCATTCAGGGAGTCGCCGTCACGATGTTTCTTCCTGAAATCTTGTTTTTCAATTTCTACTCTTCTATGCAACATTTCAAGTGGTAATAAACGGAATAGATCTGGGATTTTGATTTCTTTTCCACATCGCAACCTTCAGGGAGGTGCGTATCTTGGCAAGAAATCTACAGCTTAGAGTTTGAAAATTCCTCATTGCCACCCTTGTCGAGTTCTCGCTGAAGATAAACGGTTTTTTTTGCTATTTTGCAGAGAATAGTATATAAGGAGACTAAATCTAGTTGTAAAGAGTCCTTTTTGGATACCAGAGAAACCCGCAGAAAACTCTAAACAGCTTCTTTGCGGGTTTTTTTATAAAGCCTCGAAGGCCCTCTTACCAGGATCTTCCAAAAGCTGTTTCCAAGGGAATGTTTACCCTGGTATTGCATTAGATGGGATGCCACCCTCTGAATATTTTTGTAAGAAACAAGAGCGTAGTAATGAAACTCTTATTGGTTTCACCTTCTCATAAGTTTGGTAAATTGATAAAGGTACCAAACGCTCTTAAAATACCTCAATTAGGTCTGCACATTCTGGCCTCACTGACGCCAAATGGTGTTGATATTACTATTGTAGATGAAGAAATCAGGGAGATAGATTTTTCTTTGGATTTCGACCTGGTTGGGATTTCTTGCATGACTGCAACGGCAAATAGAAGCTATCAATTATCCGATAAGTTTAGACAAAGAGGTTCCAAAGTCGTTCTCGGTGGAATTCATCCTACTATCTTGCCACAAGAAGCCATACAGCACGCCGATGCGGTTGTCATCGGAGAGGCAGAAGGCTGTTGGGCAGATATCATCGATGATTTTAAAAAGGGAAGGCTCCAGAAATTCTACCATGTGCCAGAACCTGATCTTTCAAAGTATCCTTTCCCAAGGCGAGATTTTCATATTGACAAGGCACTATTTAGCTGTGTGGGGCTATTGACGACCAGAGGATGTCCGTACGCCTGTGAATTTTGTTCGGTGACGGATTTCTATGGCAGGAAAATTAGGCATAGACCGGTTTCCACGGTTGTTGAGGATATCAAGCAATCTGGTTCAAAGACGTTCTTGATCTTAGACGATAATGTCGCCGGACACCCAAAATATTCCATGGATTTATTTGAAGCTTTAATACCCCTGGGCATCAAATGGGTAGGACAAAGTTCAATATCCCTGGCAAAAGATAAAGAGATGTTGAAATTATGTCGCCTCTCCGGCTGTGCCGCCCTATTCTTCGGACTTGAGTCGGTATCGCCAGCAAGCCTGACGGGAATGAAAAAAACGCTTAAATCTATAGAAGAGACTGAGGAAGCTATTAAGATGATCCAGGACAATGGGATCGCCTTTCACCCTTCCATTATTTTGGGATTTGATACGGATACGAAAGCCATTTTTGATGATACCCTGGATTTTTTGGCGAGGACAAAACTACCAACGATGGCTTTACATGTTCTAACACCCTATCCCGGAACACGAATATACCAGCGTTTCAAAGATCAGGGACGAATCATATCTCACGATTGGAGCCATTACGACCACCATACCGTCGTATTTCAACCCAAGAACATGACTTCCCAGGAGCTTGCCGAGGGACACCATTATGTCCAAAGCGAGTTTTATTCTTTCTCTTCGATCCTTCGGCATATTCCATCTCTTTTAAGAGTCCATCCTATAAACCTCAAGCGGAGCCTGCTTTTCCTGTTACTTAATATTGCTAATAAAAGCACAGTGAAATACAGCAATACATCTCTTGATCGGGTTGATAACAACGAAAAGTGGAATTCCTAGAAGATTCGGCCCGATGATAAAGTTTTAAAAGGGAATACCGTCTTCTCTTTAGATAAAGGCCATCTTCCGTTTCAGGCTTTAAAAGATGGCAGCCCGTATAAATCCGATGAATCGCATCTTAATAAGGAGAATAAAATACCATAGACAACCCGAAAGATTTCTGCCTTTTTGAAGGTCAATGGGGCATAGTAATAACATAGTAAGTTGTGGAGCGTTTTGTAGGAACTGACAGATTAATCACAAAGAGGCTTCATGCTTTGCGGTTTTTTGTAAGATCTGGCAGGGTATGGTAAATTATAAATCAGATTTTGAGGGAAGGTCGAGTCAAATGGTTTAGTGACCAAAGGGGCTTTGGGTTTATTGAAGTGAAAGACGGAAAGGATATATTCGTTCATCGCACTGCTATTCAGGGTGAAAGACTTACCCTGAGACAGGGCGATGAGGTAGAATTCGAAGTCTCTCAAGGCCAAAAAGGTCCTCAAGCCACCAATGTAACGGTGGTTATTTAAGAAGCAGAGGGCCCGGCTTTTATCGACTTCGAGGAGCTCCGTAACGGTGTGGTTAAATGTTTTGAGTTATATCCTCTTTGCACCCAGACAGGCCTGCTACACCCTGCCCGCCACAGGCAGGGATGTCCCTACTTCGGGGTATTAGCTTAATAATATAGACTTCCTTACAGGGTTTCTTGGTAAAAACTTAAGCGAAAAGAAATTGAAGAAATAGAAACAGGGAGAAAAGTTTGAAAGAACACGTTCCAAAAAGATCCTACAGATCTCAGCGGAGCAGAGATGCTTTGATCGTGCCCGACGAGTTGGACGTCGATGTGGGAAGCGAGTTCCCGGGATTGAAAGTGGGGGATGAGAATGTTCAGGCGAGGGAAGAGGAGGTTGTTGAACACGAACTGGGGACGTTAGGAAAGGCAAAGGACCCTGTTCTTATCTACTTGAAGGAGCTGGGATCATTGTCCTTACTGACTCGGGAAGGGGAAGTTGAGATTGCCAAGAGAATCGAGAGGGGAAAGCGGGATGTGTTGAGCGTGGTGCTTAATTGTCCCATTGCTATCAGGGAGGTCATCAACCTCGGAGGCGCTCTACACACTGGAAAGATAGAGATCAGAGAGGTAACCAATGAGGTAGACGATGAAGAGACCGACGTTGAGAAGGGACAGTTCCAGAAGAAGAGAGTTCTCAACTTAATCAATAAAATCCAGAGGGGAGAAGAGCGCATTCGAATTCTGCAGGGAGGGTTGAGGTCCGAGAATAAAAAAGTTTTAAAAAAGAAGATTCGGGAGCAAATCTGGAAGAAACAAATCAAGATATTCGATACCTTTAAGCGGATCAATTTGAGGGAAAAACAGATCAAAAGAATCGTTCAGAAGTTGAAACAGTGGGATATCCAGATGGAAAAAGCTTTAAGGGAGGTGAGAAAATATGAGGAGGATTTAGGGATCTCAGTCCAGGAAGCCAGAAAGTCCTTAAAGATGATAAAGAAGAAAGTGCTCAAGGGAAGAGCTTTTTCCATGGCTGAGGTGAGAATTAAGCTAACGGATTGGAAGGAGATGGAAAGGATCGCTCGGAATGTCAAAAGGAAAGTAGGCCGAATGGAGGTGGAATGTGGTCTTTCTTCGGATCAGATCAAAGAGGCAGTGAAGGCAATTGAGGAAGGGGAGGCCCAGGCCAAAGAAGCCAAGGGCGAAATGGTGAAAGCCAACCTTAGGCTGGTCATCTCCATTGCCAGGAGATATTTGAATCGGGGGCTTCAGTTTCTGGATTTGATCCAGGAGGGGAATATCGGGTTAATGAAAGCGGTGGACAAGTTCGAATACCGGAGGGGCTACAAGTTCGGTACGTATGCGACGTGGTGGGTCCGACAGGCCATGACACGAGCCATTATGGATCAAGCCCGGACCATTCGCATCCCTGTCCATATAAACGAGATCATCAATAAACTGAACCGAACCTCTCGAACCCTGGTTCAGGAGAATGGGAGGGAGCCCACTCTGGAGGAGATTGCCGAAAGAATGGGGATGTCTCTGGACAAGGTACAGAAGGTTTTTAAGATTGCCCAAAGGCCCGTTTCGCTCGAAACGCCTATTGGTGAGGACGGGGATGGCCGCTTAGAGGATTTTATTGAAGATGAAGAAGTGATTTCCCCTCAGGATGCAGCGATAAGCTCCAATATGGCAAAGCGGATTCAAAAAGTTCTCTCCACACTGAATGAAAGGGAGGAGAAGATTTTGAGGATGCGGTTCGGGATCGGAGAGAAGCACGACCATACCCTTGAAGAGGTGGGACAGTACTTTGAGCTTACCCGGGAAAGGATCCGACAGATTGAGGAGAAGGCCTTAAGGAAGTTGAAATATTCCAGTCGGGCCAGTAAACTAAGGAGTTTCATCGAAACCTAAAAAGGAGAACGACTATGAAAATTTATGTTGGAAACTTATCTTATGATGCAACAGACGAAACGATTAAGCAGGCTTTTGAATCCTTCGGCGAGGTAACCTCAGCGAGAGTGATCAAGGACAAGTATACAGGCCAGTCCCGGGGGTTTGGTTTTGTAGAAATGCCTGTACAGTCCCAGGCTCAAATGGCGATCAAAAGCCTTAACGGGAAAGAACTTCTGGGCAAAGAGATCAGCGTTAGTGAGGCACGGCCCCGCCGGGACGAGGGAAGAACTGGCGGAGGGCGAATGGATTATAGTGGCAGCAGAAACCGTTATTAGTCCGGTTTTAATAGAAAAGAGGACAACCAATGTTACAGCGAAGAAGGCATGGGAAGTCCCGTGGCCCCAAACCGAGCCATTTAAGGCGTCCAAAATCCTATAAAGTTTTATGTTCGGGCTGCGGAAAGGAAGTCGTCACCCCGGTTCCCCCACCCAATGACAAAAAGCTGCTGTGTGTGGAGTGCTTCAACAACAGAGATATCTAAGGAGGAAAGATGAATAAGAAGGTTTACGTAGCTAACCCCTTTTTTCCAGGCAACCGAACCCGAACTCAAAACCCTTTTCTCTAAGGCTGGAGATGTCCACAAAGCGATTCGGACAGGGCTGACGCGATCGGGACAAAGATTCTTGTCATTCTATCATGTTAAGACATCAAGAGGAGATGAACGATGGAGGAAAGAACCATGGACATAGGTGAATTTAAATGGCCGAAGCCACGAACTGTTGGAATACTCGCCTTGCTCATTATCATCATCATCATTCTTTGGAGCACCTTTGTCATCATCCCGGCTGGCCACAGGGGGGTTGCCCTCTGGTGGGGGAGCGTAGAGAATAGAATTATGGGGGAGGGGCTCAACTTCAAGGTACCCATTGCTGAAAATGTCATCAAGGTGGATGTTAAGGTCCAACCCCATCCGTTCAAGGAGATCGATGCCTCCTCAAGGGAGTACCAGAACGTAAAAATGACGGGGATGATGAACTTCCATATCGATCCGGCTTATGTCAATGACCTTTACCAGAAAGTGGGGCTCGATTTTGCCGACAAGGTGATCGATCCGGCTTTCAACGACTTCGTCAAGGAAGTTGTGCCGACCTACCCGATCGGGGAGATTCTTCCCAAGAGGGAGGAGATCCGGCAGAGGGCGATGAAAAAGTTGGGAGATAACCTGTCGAGGTATCACATCATCGTTGATGATATTTACTTTGCCAACATCCAATTCTCTCCTGAATATGCAGGGGCCATCGAGGCCAAACAAGTGGCCCAGCAACAGGTGGAGACGCAGAAACAGGTTTTGGCCCAACGGGAGATTGAAGCTCAGCAAAAGGTCGCCACCGCAAAAGGAGAGGCTGAATCCATTCTGGTGGTGGCTCAGGGACAGGCAAAAGCCAATGATGCGCTATCACGGTCGATCAGCCCGATCCTCGTGCAGTACAAGGGTATCGAGAAATGGAATGGGATTTTACCTCAAGTCTCTGGAGGAGCCGTCCCTTTCATCAATTTAGGGAAGATGGGTGGTTCGTCGGGCGAAACGGAAGGAAGCAAAAAATAAGTTAAGGGTTCAGAACCCTAACTATTCCCAAGAATGGAAATACCATGATAAAAGCAGGTGACATGTTCAAAAACATAGAAAGTGGAATAAAGTTTACAGTTAAAAGCGTTGATTCCAGCATCATCATTTTGGGGACAAAGGACGGAACCCATTCAATGTTTGTCAATCCAAACAGCATAGAATCCGTCTTCGTGCCTATCGTAGAAGACGAGGTCAAGGAAAAACGCAAAGAATAAACGAAGTCAGAAATTCGCCACTTCTTTTTTAGATCTTAAAGAAAGGAAAACCTATGTTGGAATTTGACGCCTTATGTCCGCATTGTGAGGAAAAATTCAAACTGAGCACGATTGGCCTGGAAACCAAAGAGTTTATACAATGTCCTCATTGCCGAAGAGTCATCAAACTCGACCTCGCTGATCCGGAAAAAAAGGCAATACGGATAGATCCGGATTTGGAAAACTAATTTTTGGCCGCAAACGTAATAGTCTCCCAGGAGGTCAAGAAAGGTGACGGTACTATAAAAAACTGGAGAAAACAAAGGAATGGTATTTGATGCACTTTGGGGTCTGTTTTCAATGGACCTGGCCATTGATTTGGGAACGGCGAATACCGTCGTCTATGTAAAGGGGAAAGGGATCGTCTTTTCCGAGCCCTCTGTAGTGGCCATTCAAAGGGATTCGAAAGGAGAAAAAAGTGTGTTGGCCGTGGGCCGTGAAGCTAAAGAGATGTTGGGTCGAACGCCAGGCAACATTTTCGCCATCCGGCCGATGAAGGATGGGGTCATTGCCGATTTCGAAATCACCGGTGAGATGCTTCGTTATTTCATCACGAAGGTTCATAACCGAAAAGCCCTCATTCGACCTCGGGTGGTCATCTGCGTTCCCTCCGGCATCACGCCTGTAGAAAAGCGGGCTGTTCGAGAATCGGCCCAGTCCGCCGGTGCCAGAGAAATCTACTTGATCGAGGAGCCAATGGCGGCAGCCATCGGGGCAGGGCTTCCGATCACCGAAGCCTCTGGGAATATGGTCGTGGATATCGGTGGGGGGACCACGGAAGTGGCGGTCATTTCCCTATCGGGGATTGTAACCAGTCAGTCTATCCGGGTCGCCGGCGATAAGATGGATGAAGCCATTGTTCAGTACGTCAAAAGAAAGTACAACCTTCTCATCGGCGAACGAAGGGCCGAATTGACCAAGATCAATATTGGGACTGCCTATCCTGAAGAGAATCCTCGGACGATAGAAGTAAAAGGAAGAGACTTGGTCACAGGCATTCCTAAAACCCTTGAGATCAATAGTGAGGAAGTGCGAGAGGCCTTGGCTGAATCGATCAATACCATCCTCGATACCGTCCGGATTACTCTGGAAGGGACCCCACCGGAATTGGCTGCAGATATTGTGGACAAAGGGATTGTTCTGGTGGGCGGGGGGGCCCTTCTGAAGAACCTCGATATATTACTCCGGGAGGTAACCAGCCTTCCCATTACGATCGTAGATGATCCCCTCTCGTCCATTGTGTTAGGCGCAGGAATGGTGTTAGATAATGAGCATTTGCTCCGTACCGTGACGGTTCAATATTGATGGTAAGGATACGAGGTTTTTTCCTCCTCCGAAGATATACCCTTCCCATTTTTATCATCCTCCTTTTGTTGTATGCTCTTGTTGTCATGTCGCTGAGAGCCAAACTGAGAAAAAGGGTGGAACTCTTTGATGCCCTCCTGATGGAGATCAGTTTCCCTTTTGAAAAAGCTGCCACCCTTGTCATCAAGATTGTGAATCTTGGAAATGTTCAAATTAATAACAAAGAAGTCCAATTACCACCGTCGAAGTATCGCAAATCGACAGAGTATCACTACTATTGGATCAACGGTGTGTAAGCTTCAGCTCCATCTGAAGGCCTCCTCATGCTTAGTTTCCATCGATAATCATCAACTTGACGGTTGAGTTGAAGAGACGACTTGTAGGTGAAAGCGCCAAATTGGACTCTTGGATCAGTTGGCTTTTGTGAAAGAAGGATAATTTCCTGAACTGCTCAGAGAATCCAGGCCGTTGTACGAGGTTACAAGTGAAATAATCGACTGAGACTTATTCTAACACCGCCGGTCAGATCGAAGACGCGCCGTCACGAAGGGAAACCACTCAATATTTTCTAGGGGACTTGCAACCCACCCCCCTTAATTTTCTCGGCGCCAAAGTCCACATGTGCAACTTTCGGAGTTACGTTTTGCGCCTCCAGGTGATCCTGAAGCTGCCTCGCCGCCCGCTTGAGGTCGGCCTCGCTGACGATGTTGTAGCGATCGAACACAGACCGCGTCTTATGGCCTGAGATCGCCATCGCTACCCTTTCGGAGATCCTCGCCCGGACCATGTTGCGAACGGCCGTCCTCCTCAGGTCATGGAACAATCTCCCGGAGAGGCCCGCCGACCGGCAAGCGGATACCCAGGCTTTCCTGAACCTCTTCACCCTCTCGGTCCCCTTCGCGTTGAGGAATACCCAGGGCAGAGGTCTCCGCCGGCTACGCCACCGCCGATGAAACATTTCCTCCATCTCGTCGTCCATGAAGACGATCCTTCCCTCATCGTTCTTCGTTTCCCCGGCTTCGAGCCTCACGGTCTTCGCCTTCAAGTCAACCCGCGGCCAGGTGAGGCCGGTGATCTCCGACACTCTCCATCCCGTTTTGTACCCGAACATCACCAAGTCCCTGAGATGTTCCGAAATAGCATCCCGGACAGCCAGATACTCCCCATGCTCGAAGAACCCCTTTCTGACGTTGTCCTCCTTCAGCATCGGGACGTATGGGACCCTTTCGACCTTGGGAGGAGTGGAGCGCATTCCTAAGTTGAACATCCTCTTGAGGGCCGAGAGCTCTCTGTTTACTGTTGCGGGAGCGGCGCCTTCCTCCAACCTGCCGAGGGTGTAGTCCTGGATCATCTGGGTGGTGACCTGCGGCGCTCGAAACAGGCCGAAGTAATCGAGAAGCTTTCTCACGCTCAGCTCCGCGCGGCTGACGGCTTTGCCGCCGATCCGGTAATCACGGAGAAGATCGTCGGCGAGTTCCTTGAGGGTAACCTTATCGAACCGAAAGAAAAGGACCTTGCCCTCCGCGATCGATCCCTCCTTCCTGGCGAGGAGCTTCTGGGCCACGGTCTTCTTGGTGCTCCTCGAACTCTGATAGATGGCCTTCCCGTTGACGTGGTACTTGATCCACCAGATTCTTTTCCTTCTATATACCATCCCCATGCGCAAACCTCCGGTTCTTAGATTGGAACCATTGTAATGGCTGTCCGGCCGTTTGTAAACCATAAATTCTTGTTTTTTCGAATAGTTGCATATGTTTCCCGATCAAAGAAATGGCCTTAGGGCAGTCGAATCGCCGCCACCCATATCTCGACCTTCATGGGAGTTTCGACGTGTAGACAGCACCCCAGGGCGTAATAAAGAAGTCCGTTTAGCACCTTGCCCTGAGCCAATCCCGCTTTGTCGTGCGCCCTAAATATCACAAAGACGTACCCCATTATGCAGTTTCGGTGGTTACACTCTAGTTACAGAGGAGTTTCCACGATTATCATATATTTAATGTTATTAGCTAATTTTTGTACGTTTAGTGGAGCCACGGATTTGATATCCGTATCGCCACTGTCTCTCATGATAAGATGATTTTCCCCACAATCTGGATTATCATTTTTGGAACTCTCTACTCTCCTTTTTTTCTACCAATCCTGCCAGTTTTCAACCTAAGCCTAATTTATACATGCGTTTTTCATCGTACGACGATCAAATATAAATTCATTTTCTGCCTTATAAACTGGTAGGACTGGTAAGAACTAACACAATACATTGGAGATAAGAAACTTTATGCCGAAGACTGGTAGAACTGGTAAAATACCAAAGGTTAGATTTTTCTATTTAAAAAAGGACCTCCTCCTTTAAGCGGATACCCATGAACTTATTTGGACCGTATGTGTCATCCTTGATCCATGGGAACTCGCTGCGAAAATCCTCAAACAATTTAATTTTACCTTTGGCCCTCTGCCCGTTTTTTTGGCACCATGTAACATAAGCCTCATAGAATTCAGCGTGTCCAACCTTACCTCCTTCTTCAAACACGGTCATTTCTTCAAGAAAATAAAGCATCGGATTCATGATCTTTAAGAATCTTTCTCGCTCAATTTTCATTGTTGGACTTTCGTAAATTTCTTTTGTCTCCAAAACTCTTTCCAAACCTTTGAGAGCCCAGTTTAGGATCCCGGAAAGTTCAGGTTCGAACCGCACTCCCAAGGATTTTATCTCATTTTCTCCATCAAACTTCTGGTTAAACCTAATCACCAGAACTCTTCGTTTGAATGCATCAGTTCTGTCCGTGATCACTGGAAGTTCGTTGACATTGAAGATAAGTTTGACGAACGGCTTAAAGGAAACAAGTTTTTGCTGGTATTTCACCTGGCCGTCAATTCGATCTCCCGAGACGATCATCTTGAACATCTCGGTCGATAGCTTGCTGTCTGTATCTATCTCAGAAGATACGTTTAGGAACTTATTTCTCAATTCCGTGACCACGAAATTCTGCGAGAAATTGCTCCAGCGAAGAGAGCAGCAGTTGTGGTGTCCCAACATCTTGGTGAGAGTGTCGGTAAGGGTGTTTTTGCCGTTTCCGCCGCCACCCCAATTGAACAGACCCTTATGGATGAACGAATCAGGGCACATGCAATAACCGGCGAAATCTTGAATCGCTGAAATTTTTCCAGGATCATCGGCGAAGGCCGATTCTAAAAACTTCATCCATTCGGGGCATTCGGCCTTCGGATCATAGGCGATCGGAACTTGAGCTCGGGAAAAGTATTTTTTATCGTGAGGTAAAATTTGTTTAGTCCTGATATCAAGCATCCCATTCCTAAGGTTGACTAAATAATGATCGTATTGAACTTCTTTCAGGTCGTTAAAAACTTTATACTCAAGTAAATTTAGAGCATCATGGATGTAATGAGTTGTCGCTCGTTCTTTAAGAAGATCTGACATGATTCCCTTGGGGACATTGTCGTGCACCTCTTTATAGTATCCATTCTGCTGAAGATACAAGTTAAAACTGATCCCGTCGTGAAAGAATTCGTATCTTTCAGCGACGTAATCTCTTAACCTCGTGGGAACAAACGTCCTGCCCTTGAAGAATCCGCTTTCCTCGTCAGTAAGGCCAAGCCATCGAAGAAGAATGTCCACTGTGTCAGATCCAAGGATTCTCTTTAGTTTCGGGATTCCTGGCACTCGTCCTTTCTCGCTCTCGAGTTTGGATTTGACCTTGTCAGCCTTATACCTGAGGGAGGCCTGTTCATCGCTGGCGGCGATGGCCACAGTTCCGATGAAATCGTCCACAGCGGCTGGATCCCATTCCCGACGAATCATTGTCCCAACCAAGGTAATTGTGATTTCATCTCTAACACCTCGATTCCAGATTCGAAGAAGATAAGACGCGGCAGCGAGCATCCCGACCTTTCTCCTCAAGTCGTTC
>DASPPQ010000125.1:0-3437 GCA_035625415.1 Thermodesulfobacteriota bacterium | reverse complement strand
CTACGGTTTTCTCGTCATCCGCCCGCCTCACTGTCGCGGCCATCAAGCAATCCATCTCTGTTCCGTCTTTCTTACGTAACTTTATCTCATAATCCCTAACGAATCCCTTCCGTTCTACCTCCTGCCGAAACTTTCTCCGATCCTCCGGGTAAACATACATCTTACGGATGTTAAGGCCGATCACTTCTCCTCTGCTTCCATAGCCAAATAAATCTGCCCCCGCCTGATTGACATCGATGATCTCTCCATCAACGGAAGTCACAAAAACCGTGTCTTTCGAGTCTTCGAAGATCCTTCGGTATTTGTTCTCGGCATTTCTTAAAGATTTATGAGATTGTTTTAAATCCTGAACCATGTGATTGAAAGATTCTGTTAAGAGTCCAATTTCGTCCTTTGAGGTGGGTTCGATATGGGTATTTAAATTTCCATTTGCGACCTCTCCCATCTCTTTAGTCAAACGCCTAATTGGAAGCGTCAACTTCTTTGTTAAGAAGAAACTGAGAATGATTGCAACAGCAAGGGCAACTAAAATCCATTTAAGGGCAGTATAGGCGACCTGCCGAAGAGGTTTATATGCTTCCTTCACAGGAACCTGCACAATCACGCTCCATCCCAACTCTCTGAGGGATTTATAGACCACCAAATCCCTTCTCCCTCCAGGATGCTCAAATTCAAAATAACCCTGTCTTCTGTAAACGGCCTCTTTGACCACCGGACGGTCTTTTACATTTAACCCCAAGAGAACGCGCCTCGTATCAGGGTGGGCAATCAGATCTCCTTCTTGATTCACCACGTAAGTCGATCCCTCTTCACCAATCTGGGTCTGCGGAAGTAAATCCCATAAATATCGAAGATGAACCTTTGCACCCAACACGGCGGACGGCCCCCTTCCAGACCCTTCGATAGGAACTGCAATGACTAAAGTGGGTACGCTATCCGTGGTGAGATGAAACTCTCCATAATAAGTCTGGCCTTTTGAGGCTACTTCAAACATTTTGCTATTTGATTGGTTTTTCAGGTCAGATGGATGAAACACTTCATATTTTGACAACTTAACTGTCTCTTGCCCCTTTTTATCTAATAAAGTCAGCTCCACAAGATAATCGTTGATATAAAGGACGTTTTCAAAATGACTCTTTACACCGGAGAGACCACCTTTCACAAAATTTTCATCTTTTGAGAGAAGGCGAAGATTGCTAAGAGCCCTCTCAAAGAAGGCCTGCGTTCTTGCTGCAACCATTTGGGCTTTTTCTTTTTCATCCTCGATGATCGATTTCTTCAAATTTTCCTGGTAAACTTGAATGATACTGAAACCCGCAATGGCCAGTGGAATCGTTGCCAAAAGAATGGAGAAAACCATCCATTTCAATGTCAGACTTCTTGCGATCCTTGTTGCCATGATTGGATATCCCCTTTTAAGAATCGATATAACTCCGGCTGAAGAATTCTCCATCCGTTTCCGGCGTTGACGGCTCTATCTTTTCAAAGCGAATACATTTCAAGATGCGGGTTTGGAGATTTTTTAAGTATTCCACAGCCTCTCTGGCAGTTAAAACCATGTCTTTATCCATTAAGACCGCCTTTTGAGTGCTTTTTCTCATACTTTTACCGATTTGGCTCTCTCAAAAACATCTTTACCGAGTAATTCAGGAACTGACGGCCCTACAACCCGCTCTCTATCCATGCCTCGATATTTGAGGAAAGCATTGTTTACGAGTAGGTAGTTGTAGTCCCGATCGACAACAGCGATCATATCTTCTGAACTCTCGATGACTTTTTGGTACTCTCGTAGTGTCTCCTCCACACACTTTTTGCTGGTTTACTTCTGCTTCCAATTCACTAATTCTTTTGCCTAATTCTATCAATTCAGTTATAAGTTCCGTCTCTGTCTCATTTTGATCTTTCATCTTATTATTCTTTCTAAGCTGTGCGTTTTGAGTTTTTATCTAAAACTTCACGGACTTTTTTTGCGAGAGTATCCACTGTAAAAGGCTTCTGCATGTAATTCACTCCCTTTTCTAAGACACCGTGATGAGTAATGTCATTATCTGTATAACCTGACATATAGAGAACAGTAATTTCTGGGTGAAAAGATCTCAAGCGGTCTGCTAATTGGCGACCACTCATCCCTGGCATAACGACATCCGTCAAGATCAGGTGAATGGGGTCCTTACCAAGCACCAGAGCATCATCCCCACAAGAAGCCTCCAAAACCCTGTATCCTTGCCTCTCAAGAACCCGCACAGCTAACCTCCGAACATCCTCCTCATCTTCCACCACCAGAATAGTCTCACTCCCACGAGGAAACTCCTCTCTCGTCACCTTTTCTCTCTCTTCCTCCAAAGATTCATCAACGCTCGGCAGGTAGATCTTAAACGTCGTCCCCTGACCCGGTTCACTATAAACCCAGATATTTCCTCCACTCTGCTTGACAATTCCATATACCGTCGATAGACCCAATCCTGTCCCCTTACCCTTCTGCTTGGTTGTAAAGAAGGGTTCAAAGACATGTTGTCTTACTTCTGGTGTCATTCCCACTCCCGTATCACTCACTGAAAGCATCACATACCAACCCGGCTTTACTGCAATATGGCGACGAGCATAAGCCTCATCCAACTCCACGTTGGCTGTTTCAATCGTAAGTTTTCCTCCATCGGGCATCGCATCTCTGGCATTGACAGCAAGGTTCATGATAATCTGTTCGACCCATCCTGGATCGGTCTTGACCCTACCCAAATCATCAGCCAATAAGGTGACCAGTTCGATATCCTCGCCAATGAGACGATGCAGCATCTTATCCAAATCTCTTAAAACGCTATTCAGATCAAGAACCTTCACGTCCAGGATCTGGCGACGGCTGAAGGCCAGTAGCTGTCGGGTGAGGTCTGCTGCTTTCTCACTGGTTCTTTTGATCTCCTCAATGTTTTCCCTCAGGGGGTCCTTTTCCTTGAGTTCAAGAAGGGAGAGTTGGCAGTCGCCACTGATAATGGTCAGAAGGTTGTTGAAGTCATGAGCGATGCCACCTGCCAAACGACCAATCGCCTCTATCTTCTGTGACTGGCGAAGCTGCTCCTCGCTGTTTCTTAGCGCCTCCTCTGCCTGCTTGCGCTCGGTGATGTCTCTGATAAAACATAGAACAGCAGGCTTCCCATCCCATGTAATAAGAGTCGCATTGAGTTGCCCCCATAACTCTTCCCCTTTTTTGTTGATGATTCTAAAAGGATAAGTGTTGGGGACTTTCCCACCTTCAAGTCTCCTCCTATGATTATCTAAGACCATATTCTGTCGTCAGGATGGATAAAGGTGAGAAAGGGAAGAGTGGCCAATTCTTCTTGAGAATATCCTGTCATTGTCAAGGTGGTCGGGTTCGGAAATTTTATGAACCCCCCCTGAGCAATAAAGATAGCATCCATCGCATTGGCCACGAGGGACCGATA
>DASPPQ010000124.1:0-5677 GCA_035625415.1 Thermodesulfobacteriota bacterium | reverse complement strand
GCAGCCCTGATGGGTGTGTTCGGAATGTTCGCTGTTGCCTTCATGGTTTTCGCCATCCGGCAGGTATTGCCCGATGAAGAATGGGGACGGGTGGAGAAATATATTCGGGTCTCCTTCTGGGGGTTGAATATCGGCCTGGCGGGGATGGTCGTTCTAAATCTCTTTCCTGGCGGAGTGCTCCAGTTTTTCGATGTCGTAAAGAACGGATACTGGCACGCGAGAGGTCCTGAGTTCTTGAATGATCGGGTGACCACCCTGCTCGAGTGGATGCGCTTGCCGGCTGATGCCATCTTTATTTTGTCGGGCGTGGTGCCTTTACTGATTTCTGTAGGAATCACCTATCGATTCGTGAGAAGATCAACCGCTAAATCTTAAAGGACAAGGGGAATACGAAAAAGAGGATTGCGATTTTTACGGGCCGGGGGGACTGTCCGAGCATTAAGGCTATGATCGGAGCTGTTGCGAGGAAGGCCATCCATGGGAAAAACATGAAAGCGATCGGCACAGACGTAGGAATCTCTTTGGGAGATTGGCGATGAGTTTAGAGCCTTTCCTTCAACTCCATGGCTTCGGAGACCAAATTGATCACTTGATCGAAATTGAAAGGTTTGGCAATGCTGAGATCGATCCCATTCTCGCTCAACTTTTGTCTGTCCAGCTCCACTCCCCATCCGGTGATCATGGCAATCGGCACCTTGGGATTGATTGTTTTGATTGTTTTCCCCACATCCCAGCCAGACAGTTTTGGCATTCCCAGGTCCGTAAAAACCAGATCGAACGGCTCCGATCGGAATCGTTCAATCCCTTCTTCGCCGTTGGCGGCAACGGCCACTTGATGACCCTTGGCCTTTAGCATTCTGGAAAGAACATCTCTCACAGAATCTTCATCGTCGATCACCAAGATCCGCGCTTGCCGAGACTCCTTGACCGGTGCGACCTCTTTCACGACGGCTTCTTCTTCCCCGTATCCGGTCGGGAGATGAATGACAAAACTCGTCCCCTTTCCTAATTTACTTTCGATCAGGATCTCACCCCCATGACGCTTGATGATCCCGTAGGAGACGCTCATTCCCAGCCCGGAATTTGTTACCCCCTTGGTGGTAAAAAACGGATCAAAAACCCTCTTTATCACTTCCTCGGTCATTCCAATTCCTGTATCCGCGATCCTCACCTCGACCCAATCCTCTGCTTGGGGTTGTGTGGTGATGATCACTTCACCCCCTTTGGGCATCGCATCGACCGCATTAAAAACGATATTGGTCAGCACCTCCCTCAGTTCTGGAGGATTCCCCATAATCATCGGGATTTCCCCCAGCTGGGTTGTCAATCCGACCTGTATCCCCTTCTTTTGCGTCTGATCTTTCCAACGAGGTTGAGTAATGCTCACGACCTCCATCACGATTTCGTTGAGAGAAAGGGTGACAAACTCTCTGTCCCTTCTCACGCCCGTAAATTCCTGTATCCGGCGGATGGTCTCTGCACCGTCCTTCGAGGAGCGCTCGATGACCTTCAACCCTTCACGAACTTCTTCAGGACTGAGGCGATCCAATTGATGGAGGAGGAGCTGAATGTTGCCCAACACGACGGCCAAGACGTTATTAAAATCATGGGCCACGCCACTGGCCATTTCTCCCATCGCTCTCAATTTCTCAGCCTGGACGATCTGGTCCTGGGCCTGCTTCAATTCTTGCAGCGTCTGTTTCAGATCGGAGAAAAGCTGAGCGTTTTCAATCGAAATGCTCATCTGGCTCGCAAAGGAAGAAAGGGTCTTCAAATCTTCTTCGTCAAACCCATTCAATTCATCGCTCTCAATGTTCAAAACTCCGCACAACTGATCCCTCGCCTTGAGAGGAAAGGCTGCCTCCGATTTTATGGAAAGTCCACCAGGAATATAGCGGGAATCCTTCGAAACATCGGGGACATAAACGAGCTCGCCGGTTTTGGCCGCCCACCCCACAATACCATCGATTCCAACTCTAAATTTGACTTTCTTGAGCTGCTCTGCATTTGCGCCGAGGGCTTGCTTCATATAGAGCTCTTCCCTTTCTCTATCCAAGAGAAGAATTGCGCAGGCTGTGTAGCCTAAGCGATCTTTAAGAAGTTCCAATGCCTTTTTGAATAAATTGTCAAGATCAAGAGTAGAGGAAAGGGTTTTTCCCATTTCATAGAGGGTAGTTAATTGTCTGATCTTCGCTAGGGAATCCTCGTAGAGTTTGGCATTTCCAATGGCAATAGCTGCCTGGTGGGCAAAGTTGTAAAGGAGATCAATTTCGTTTTGGTAAAAATGTACTTCCGGATCGGAAGAGCTTATCACCATCGTTCCAATAATCATCTCTCTAACAATCAAAGGGACGCCAAGGACCTCTTTGAAATGACAGGATTCCAATTCCTTTAGTCCGTTGGGATGGTTCTCATAATCTTTCCAATGGGCAGGAGATTTCTTCGCAATCACTTCCCCGATCACACCGGTCCAGGGCGGGAAAAATTCTTTTCCCAATAATGACTCGGGCAATCGATGGACAATCACAATGGAATAATTCTGCTTTCGATTGTCCCAGAGGGCGATGCTCCCCGATTCCGCACCCAAAAGCTCAATAGCGCTTTCCATGATTCTCTGAAGGATCACCTTTAATTCAAGTTTCGAGGCAATCTCCTGACTGATCGAATAGAGGCTCTTCAGTTCTTCCAGGCGTCTGACGTTCTCGGTATAGAGAAACGTCCTCTCCAATGCTCCGCTGATGATCTGTCCGATCGAATTGAAGAGGTCCTTCTCAAAGGAGCTGATCTCGGAAACCTCTTTCCCGCCGATGTTTAAAGTCCCGTAGATCTTGTCTCTCGATTTGAGAGGGATGATGGATACGGACTTCAACCCTTCCCGAATCGCAGGCGCAAAGGCATCCGGATGATTGGGATAGCTCTCGATGAATAGCGGCTCCCCGGAAAGAATGGCTTTTCCAATGATTCCCACTCCTAATTTTCGATGCTTCATAAATTCCAATAAATCCTTGGAAAATCCGCGATGGACAACTAACGTCAGTTCGCTCTTCTTTTCGTCCAAAAGATAGATGCTGGCTTGATGCACATCAATCATCTCCATCATCTTGTCGACACTCTTGTTCAGAATTTCGTCCAGATCAATGGATTGGTTGACGGTCTGGCTAATGGCATTGAGGATCGAAAGCTCTTGATTAAGTTTCACAATTTCTTCCTTCGATTCTTTCACTTCGCCCTTCATCCGGCCATCCCTCCCATGAACTTCACCCGCAACGCCGTGGCCCATTCATCCAATTTCGTCGTGGGGGGAATATGACGGTCATTCCACTTGGATCAATCCAAAGATATTTCTTTCTTCTTCGTGAATCTTTACCGCTTCAACAGGAAATCCATTATCCCTGGTAGTCTTGATGACATCGACGTAGCAAAATAGCTTTCGGTAGGAATTCAACACCTTTCACGTAATGCCTGGCCATCAACCACCCCTGTTCCATCTACACCCACCTCTATGCGCTCTTCGAAATAAAGCTCGGCGGGCCTGCATCCTATGCTCCTCTCTCTTGAACCGGTGGTGGTCTTGGGCTTCTGATATGGTTTCCGCCTTTTTAAAAAAGGACGGAAAAAAGAGGTTTTTGCCCTCTCCTCAACGTTTCATTGTTTTGGGTGAGGTGAGTTCCTTGATCTCGCTTTGGGTTTCTTCCATCTCCGGGCTTCCCCTCTCCAACCAGTCCATGGCCGTCCTAAAATGAAGCAGGGCATTATTTCTCTCCTGCTTCAACTTGAAATAATTTCCAAAATAGAAGTGGGAAAGTCCCTTTTGCCCTGTTCTTCCGTAAACAGACCCGAGGTCGCGATAGACATCCATAAATTCAGGCTCCTCTTTTCGAACCTTCAGAAGGAGTGGGAGAGCCCGGACAAAGTCTCCTTTCTCCTGATATCCCCTCCCGAGGTAATAAAGAGTCATTAAATCGCTATTTTTACCCTCGCTGGCAGTGGACCGTATGGCCTCGAGCTTCTCAATGCCCTGATCCACCTTCCCCGAAAGAAAATAGGATATACCAAGTTCTCTGGATACATCTAGGTCCTGAGGGGCCAAGGCGTGTGCCTGTTGGAGAACTTCCGTCGATTTATCAAATCTTCCCATCTTCCGATAGGCCAGGCCTAAACCATAGTATCCCTCCCCATGATTGGGATTGGCATTGATTAAAGACTGAAAATAGGTGATAAGTGCTTGAGGTTCCCTCTCCTCTATAAAAGTCATCGTACGAATCTTGTTGAAGTTTTCAACCGTTCTGAAAGGCCCTGTAGGTTTCGGACCCATCTCGAGAATGTGTTCCAAGAGAGAAATTCGCTCTTCAATGGCTGGATGGTTGAGAAGGTAAGCAGGAACCTTGGGAGCCATTGCCAAGCTAAACTTCTGCAATTTGTTAAAGAAGTTAATCATCCCATTGGGGTCATAGCCCGCTTTGATCAATAAATTCAAGCCGTGTTGATCGGCATCCCTCTCGATTTCTCGGGAATTTTTCAACATAAGAGCCCCCGCTGTGCCCTGTGCCATCGACACAGCCGCCGCAGAGCCTGGTCCACCCCTACCGGCAAGCATCCCAGCGAGCATGGCCGCCAAAGTGGCAATGCTGAGCCGTTTCGATTTCTCAATCATCTGCGCCACATGCCTTTGGGTGACATGGGAGATTTCATGAGCAAGCACTCCTGCGATCTCCTGCTCGTTGTCTGCCAAAACAATGAGCCCCGTGTTAATGAAAATATAACCGCCCGGAATCGCAAAGGCATTTGGATCCAGTTCATTGATCACGTAAAATCTGAACTCGAACGGGGTTGTACCCAGCTGATCCACTAACGAGTAACCTATCTTTTCAACAAAAGCTTGAATATTTAGGTCTCTCACGAGATCGGCCTCTTTCTTAATTTCGAGGAGGACCTCTTTCCCCAACTTCTTCTCTTCTTCCGTCGTCATGGCATAAGCCCCTCTTGTGAAACTGCCGAAGACGAGGAAGAAAACCAGAAACGAGGCAACATAAACCGAAATTTTACTCTGGAATGCCATTTTCGCCATTATTTGATCCCCCACCCTTACGCCGCCCGTGACAGGGCGTCTCACCCTTCGGTGATGAGCTAGATCCACCGTTAAGAATTCCTTCTGCTGTCTCTATCACTTGAGTGATTTCTATATTAACATTTTCTTGCCGTCTTCACAAGAAAGGAAATCGATCGTTCATCAGGAAGGGTTCTCAAACAAAAAGCCCTATCTATCCTCTCCATTTGGGTGGGGTTTGGATGGTGGGAGTCAGAGGATAGATAGGGCCCAAAAATTTAGATTACTGTTCCAAACAAGGAGTGTGGTACGTAAGATCTCCGTTGTTTGTAATTTTCCACTTTATCCACTCATAAGTCTTTTTCAAAAATGCCGTCTCTTTAGATCGAACAGGCTTCTTTCCTTTTTTTCTTGACGAAGGTCTATGTCCCGCAGCAGTACCTATCACGATCCATCACCCGCTTTTCTACGTTCCCTTCCAATTCTTAATGGTCTCGTTGAAACTTTGAACAGTTCCATAGAAGCGACGAAGGGATAGATTTCTCTCTCCCTCTTTCCCTATCGCTTGACGACGGACGGCATAAACCCTTCCGCCTCCTGCGGCGGTGGCCTCTCCGAACTCCTTCAGCC
>DASPPQ010000123.1:0-12171 GCA_035625415.1 Thermodesulfobacteriota bacterium | reverse complement strand
TCGGCCTCCTGGGGGGACTGCTCATGGGCGCCGTGACGGCTTTCATTCTCGGTTATATGTCTATCAAACGCCGAGGGATCTATTTCGCCATGCTCACCTTAGCTTTTGCCCAGCTCGTCTATTTCATCGCCTTTCAATGGGCTAGCCTCACCGGAGGAGATAACGGTTTACGAAACATTCCTCCCCTTCCTCTTTCCCTGTTTGGACTAACCATTCACATCGATTCGCCTTTACGCTTCTACTTTTTCGTCCTCGTCTTCGTTATTTTATCCCTCCTGGCGCTGAATCGTATTTTGCAGTCTCCCTTTGGCCATGTATTAAAGGCTGTTCGAGAAAACGATCACCGGGCAAGAAGTTGCGGCTATGAGACGTCCAATGTTCGCTGGCTCGCCTTCATCATCTCTGGCGCGATCTCAGGTTTAGCGGGCGCACTTTACGCCTTATATCTGCACTTCGTCGGGATTGAGTCCCTCTACTGGACAACCTCTGGCCAGGTCGTTATGATGACCCTCCTTGGAGGAATGGGGAGTTTCATCGGGCCTTTCATCGGTGCCGGGGTCTTTCTCTATCTTGAAGATGTATTGAGTACCGTTACCGAACATTGGATGATCTTTTTGGGCGGCATTTTCATTCTGTGTGTCCTTTTCTTCCCGACGGGGGTATGGGGAACCATTCAGGAGATAGTAAGTAGGAAGAGGACCACCGTGAAACAGGAACGAGATGCGTGAAATTCTAAAGACAACTCACCTTACGAAAAATTTTGGCGGTCTCTGCGCCATCCTTGATGTGAACTTCTCCGTTAATGAAGGCGACCATCAGTCTATTATAGGACCCAACGGCGCGGGGAAGAGCACTTTTTTTAAACTGATTACGGGGGATCTGAAGCCGAGCAGCGGTAGCATCGTCTTTTTAGATAAAGACATCACCTCCTTACCACCCACCGTTACTTCTCACCTTGGAATTGCAGTTGCTTATCAGATTACCAACATCTTTCCCATGTTAACCGTTTTCGAGAATATTCGTGTGGCCGCCCAGTCCAGAAGAACTACTTTTAATCTCTGGGCCAAAATCTCATCCTTGAGGGATTGCGACGAAAAGGCACTCGCCATCCTGGAGGAAATAAACCTCTCCGGCAGCAAGGACGTGGTGGCAGACAATCTATCTCACGGTGACCGAAAAAGACTGGAGATTGGCATTGCTTTAGCAACACAGCCGAGACTTCTCCTCCTTGACGAACCCACTGCCGGACTTTCGCCGAAAGAAACGAGAGAGACCATTGAACTCATCAAAAGGCTCGGACAGCATCTTACGATTGTGATGGTTGAACATAAGATGAAGGTCGTGATGGAGGTGTCGAACAAGATCACCGTGCTCCACTACGGAAAAATCTTAGCTCAGGGTAAACCGGATGAAATCCGGAATAACGAAGAAGTACGGAAAGTATATCTTGGTGGGATAAAAATCTGAGTCAGAAGGTTTATGTTCCTTAAGCTTGAAAACATTAACACTTTTTATGGCACCAGTCACGTCCTTCAGGGAGTTTCCCTGGAGGTGGGAAAGCGGGAAATCGTGACATTGGTCGGAAGAAATGGAGCAGGGAAGACCACTACCATTAAGAGCATTCTTGGGATCACCCCTGTCCGAACGGGCCATATCTGGTTCAACGGGACAGACATCAGCTCTCTCCCAACTCACTCTATCGTTCAGCGAGGAATCTCCTATGTTCCTGAAGAACGGCGGATTATCCCCGGACTTTCAGTGCAGGAAAATATTAAAATCGCTTTGCTAAGGAGCAAAAACCGCAATCGTGAGGGTGAAATGATTGAGCGGGTTGCCCACTACTTTCCGAGGCTAAGAGATCGCCTAACCCAAGAAGGGACGAGTCTTAGCGGGGGTGAGCAACAGATGCTCGCTATCGCGCGAGCGCTCGTCACGGACCCTGAAATCATGCTGATCGATGAACCCACAGAGGGCTTAATGCCTTTGTTGGTGGAGACCATCGCGGAAATCATCCAGACCATCAACCAGACCGGGGTGGCCGTGCTATTGGTAGAGCAGAATATGGAGATGGCCCTCGGAATATCGCATCGAGCTTATATTATCGAGGAGGGAAGGATTCAATTTTCTGGCGAAGCGAGGGATGTCTTAGCAAATGAAGATCTCCAGCGACGTTATCTCACCATTTAAAAAGAACGAGACCCGCTTTTTACATAGAAAATTGGCCTTTCTGGATGAATACCACCTCCAAGGGACATCTGGCTGACCATATCTGAACCCCACAGATTCAGTTTGAGAACCCTCCCAGAACGATTCTTACTTCCAATCTCTCTCCCATCCCTGAACATATAAATACTAGATCAATACCAAACCAATTCAATACAGGAAGGAGGAATGTCTATGTGGAAAAAGAAAAAGCTTAAACCAGAGCGGCTGGCGGTAAATGTTTCTGAAGAGACTCGAAGGAAGATTGAGGAAGAGGCCGAAGCAGAGGACATTAGCCTGTCAGCTTGGATTGGCCGAGCAATCGACAGATGTTTTGAATGCAAAAACAAAACGAGGAAGGAGTAAATGGGATGAAAGAAGAGAATTATCATTTAAGCACCAATAAAAATCCATCAGGGTGAGCTTGTCCTAAACGCTTACAAATTTGTCAATTTGACCACAACCTCAAAATAAAATCTCTGTAATCTTAAGCTTTTATATTTGGCATATATTATGCTTGTAAACAGAGTACTCCGATTTTTTTCCTCCTTTCAAAACACCTTCGGGGGGTGGATTAGGTAAACCCCCCAATAAAACGTTATGTCTCCTAAAGACCAGCTGGTATCAATATTAAAACCTGTTTTGATGAACATAGCTGTCTTGTTAGTAATCTCTTCTTGCATCACTATCACGGAAGGGCCGGAAGGGCCTTCTATCTCGCTTGGAAGGACAGAACCCTCCAATCGGGGCGAACTCAGATTATTAACTCTGGATATTCCCCAAAGTTGGAACCTCTCAGCCAACGTAGAATATTTGACTACTATTAATTTTGAGGCAGACCCTAAACCGCAGATTCGCAGAACTTGTTTTAACTTCTCAAGTGACACCCAATCCTGTATTGATGTTCAGGCGAAAGATGTGGCATATGGGTCCCATGCATACTTCCGAGTACCGATTCATGTTCCTATGGGGACAAAGAGAATTGACTGTTATGCTGAATACATTCGAGACGGGACAACACACCGGACAAATACCGTAACCTACTACGTCGTCACCCTGAAGAAACCTGAAGAATAATCGCAAAAGAGCTGGAGGTTTCACACCAAACGTCGGCAGATAAAACTCCACTTTGGACCTCCTTTTAAATATTTTATTCCTCCCACATTTCGCCTTAACCCCTCAAAGATCATCTCTCGTGATCTGTCGCTTCAATAGACACTTTCAGTAGAATTTCATCATCGAGGCATGGACTCCTCTCCCTTTATCTAAGATATCCAGCATCCACAAAGAGGGTGTATACGGCCATCCTTTTTTCCGTCTCTTTTGAGTATGATTTTTTTTCGTAAGGAGAAAGAGAAAAAGGGAAAACCCTTTTGACTAAGGCCTTTTGAGCAAATTGGAAATACCCAGAGAATGCATGTCTAAAAAGAGGTCAAATGGGTGGAACGAATCATCCCTCCGCTGCCCGTCTGCACGGAGGCGTCAGAATAGCATTCGGAGTTCTTCCAATCCTCGTTGAGTCTCCAGAGGATTTCCTGCTGCTGCCGGATCGCGAAGTCGGCATAACTAGGGTCTTTTTTTCCATAAAGGGTCTTAATAAAGACGACACAGTTTCTGGCAGTACGGATCTGTGCCTGGATCATCTCACACTTCTTCAATCCCCAACGGGCTTCGATCGAATCCTTTGGATGAGGGGATAGCCAGGAACAGTTCTGATAGACATCGTAGAACGTGACTGAGCGGTTCTCTGAGATATCAATGGAAATGGCCTCCATCACCTTCCTCGTCAATTCTTTGTCGAGATGATTCAGTTCGATGATTTTGGAAAGATGACCCATGAGGAGAACGATCATCTCGTCACGGCCAAGGGTTTGGTGAATCTCCCACAAGTCCGAACCTTCTGGACACCCTCCCTTGTGACACTTTTGGTATCCTTCTAGAACAATGGAGACCCTCTCTTTAAGAAGGCGAGTAATTGTTCCCATAACATTTACCATCTTCTCCGTGGACTCATAGTCTGCCGGGTCTATCCTCTTGGCCACGGCCTCAACAAAGTCGCCGTTTTCTTCATAAAAATGAGGACTGTACTGCTCTTCCGAATAAAACGGATGTTCTTTGACAGTCAAATATTTCCATCCTCCATTTTCAATAACCGGCCACCGAAACTTCATAAGACCTGAATGAGCTGTGGATTCCGGTCTGGCTGAAAAAAAATTCCTCAAAATCAGTTTTCTAACCTTCACCGGAAGCATCGATTCCCAGGTCTGAAGAGGATGGGCCTGGCAGCCGCCAAGGGAGACGTGAGCGACCATCACGACATGGGATTTTGTCACCAGGAGTGTCCCCGGTGTGACCGAATTGGGAGAAATGCGGACGGGATAGGTGTCATGGGGGAGAGTCCCTGTCCAGGTGGCCGAGAGCATATAAAGGAGGGCGGCACGGAAACGTTTATCCTGGTACCAGTCCGAATGGCGTGGAAGAAGCTTCCAGTCTGTGGACCAGTGGCCGATCAGTTTACCATCCTTTGTGGTAGCTGCAGCGGGAAGATGCTCGATCCGGGCATAAATCCATCGGATCGCATGGACGGCTTTCGCACAATCGGTTGGGGTTCTGTAGCGAATAAAAAAATCTTCCGTAATATTTTCATCCACCCATTTTTCAAACCGATGCTCTTCTTCAAGCGTCCACCTGCGATCGCCGACTTCCCAGACCTGGTCAGGGGATTCCTTCAGCATCTCGCTGAAGGATGGGGTCGAGATAAGTATAATCAGAGAGAAAACAAAAAAGTATAAAAAGATCCATATAGAACGAATGATAAGATAGTCTCTTCTCATAGGCACCCAAGGGTTTATTGCATAGGAGGTGCCAGAGACTAAATTTGAAGACCTTAATGACTAAGTAATGAATTTTTAACGGGTATCTTAATTTCAGAGGGATTCCAGAATTGGAAATTTTGAATTGTAAAGAAAGCAATCTTTGTCAAAACTGACAAACCTTTGTCACCTCATAGGCAACCTGGCTTGAGTTCAAGGCTGACGATTACGCATGGAAAGCAAGCATCAGGAAGACTTCGATAAATAAAAGGGCAGAGCCGTTTATGACCCTGCCCTTTCCCTTCTGTGATCAAATTGTATACAGTTATTTTTTGAACTTCTCTCTCGTTCCTCAAAGACCAATTAGACCAGAACTCAACAGAAGTATCGTCGCGGGTTCCGAGACTGACTCCGGCAACTTTCTTAGCTTTTTGTCAACCTACTTTCTATGTTCCTCCTCCCCTTTTTCAGGTTTTGCTTGAGGTTTTTGTGGTTGCCTTTGTGGTGGTCGCTGTTGAACCTGAGGCTTCTGAACTTGTTTTTGCTGTCGCATAAATTCCTGGTGTTTCTGAACCTCAGGCCTCTGTTGATATTGCTTTTGTCTTTGTTGTCTTAATACCTGCGTGTGTGCTTGTGTTCGAGGGATATATCCCTGAACCCCCCAGGTTTTCTGCCCTCCCCAAGACTTGCTCGCTTGCCAACTCTTCCAGTTATCATGAAGTCGTTGATAAGGAATCCGTTGATAGTTCCACTCGTGTCCGTACCAATTATGGTTTCTGTAGTAATCTCTCCAATGTCGATCTATGTTAAAATAGAAACTTGGGACATTGTCGTAGTAGACCCAGTCTCGGTCATAATAAGCTGAGCGATACCAACGACCTTCCCATAAACGCCACCAGAAGCCATTCCAGAAAAACAAGTCTGCGTCGATATCAGGATCGACGTACACACCTTCCGTTTCAGGCATTACTATCACATTTGGAGGTGCAGCAAATGGGATAGGTGGTGGCAGAGGAATCCCAATATTTATACTGACCCCTGCCAT
Organism: Thermodesulfobacteriota bacterium; assembly: GCA_035625415.1. GTDB lineage: Bacteria > Desulfobacterota > BSN033 > BSN033 > UBA1163 > UBA1163. Next base: position 6,111 of record DASPPQ010000123.1, on the reverse strand, counting down.
TGTTGGAATAGGAACGACCATTGCCAACACTAAAAGAACTGTTCCAAAAAATAATTTTTTCATTTTCTTGCCTCCTCTTTCATCAGTTTTGTGCCTAATATCACGGCATCCTATTTATGCTAACTCTAAAGTTAAAAGTTACGGTAGGTAGACCACCTCATTTGCTATCAAAGAGGCACACCTCTTCAGTGTGCCTCTTTGATAGAAGTTTCTCAGTTGCTTTTTGGATTACTGTCCCGTTGTTGCAGCTTTCGGGGTAGCCTTTGGAGCAGCCTTTGGGACGGCCACGTGGATCGCACCAGCGACCATCTTGTCCATCTCCATCTTGTAATGGACGTCGACACGCATTCCAGCCTTCAGATCCTCGAACTTGAGAGCCTCCTTGCCCTTCGTGATCTTTGTATCATCGGTGACCATGAAGGTTTTCTCAACCTTCCCTTTCGGACTGGCAACGACGATGCTCTTCGCCATTGCATCCACACTCTTAATTGCTCCCCAGAACTTTTGCATCTTGACAGGTGCGGTGGTGGCTGGTGCTCCCGGGGCGGGCTTTTGCTGTGCAAAGGCTCCTGATATAAAAGCTACCAATGTCAGCATGACCACAAACAGAATCGTCTTTTTCATTCAATTCACCTCCTTTCTCAATTTCAGACTTTTTCTGAATGAATCCAAAACCGCCACATTCTTTGCAAACATTAAAACCATGAGGGTTCTTAGGTAGTTTCCCTTTCCCATGACAAACCGGGCAGAAGACCATATTGTATTTTGCGGAATTAAGAGTCTTACCCATATCGACCCGTTCACCTTTTCCTGTTCCTCATATTTGATACCTGGCCCAACCTCATCAATTGCCGATTCTCCAAAATCAACTGATCGACAATCTCCCCGCAGATAACACACCTCCATCCCCAAAAGTATTCATAAGGGCCGTAAAATTTATCGTAGGTCATGACGCTCTTGCAGCGAAGACACTTCATGAGAATATCTCTGTTCATGCTATTCGGTAATATTAAAGGAATGATTCAGGAATCAAATAAGGCGAACACTGTATTTTAGTCTGAAACAGACTGTATTTTGAGTGAGGTTTTCAGGGCCCACGCCAATCAACGCATTGGAGAATTTGGATTAAACGATCAAAGCCATTTGTTATGAAGAAACCCACCTTTGTACTTCCTTTTGGATATATGGAAGCAAAATTCAAACCTTTTGGATACATTCTAAAGCCGCAGATTTCGCAAAGAGGAAGGTTCTCAAATGGTTCAAAGCCGTCTTGCACATCATTACTTCACCCTCTCAAAGTTGATAACTTCAGTCCCCTCCTTTCCATTTTGTGTCCATGTCCACTCCTGGGTGAAGTGATCTCTATCTGCAAAGGTCACGACAAGTTTCTTCATATGGCCTGCATTCGGGGAAGATAAGTTAGTCACATCCACTAAATCGAAGGTTAACTTCTTGATTTCGCCAGAAACAGTCTGCGAACGCATTCTTGGCTGGTTGTGAGCGGAACAGTAGTGAGTCATCATTAAATGATCACCGTCAGGATGGTACATGGTTACCATCTCTGATTCACCGCCTATCGCAAGCCTTTCCATTAAGGCAGAGTCATCTGAAACCAAGGTGTAGGTAACCATCGCTGGTTTCTTATTCATAGAGGTTCCCTTCCATTCACCCACAAGCGATTTCATTTTTTCAAATTCTGGGAGAGTCTTGGCAAAACACATTCCTACACTAAACGCCACGACCACCACAATGATAGCAAACGATTCAAGAAAGTCCTTGATGTGTCTCCCGCCGGGGAAGCCTTTGTTGTTTTCATTCCTATTTTTCACGACTGACTCCTCCTTTCATTGCGATTTTTGGCAGATCGGACAAACAGCCTTCCTCCCCTTTCGTATTTGACTGTTTAATTAAAAAATAAGTATTGGGATGAGAAACTTCAAGTTTCCGAAAGATCTCCGTTTTGTACTAGCCGGAATTCCCTTCCCGAATTGGGGTTGGGTGAGGTGCAGCCTTGGCCGACCCCATCCGGGTCACAAATATATTCCCCGTTCCCCATGGCCCTAAGAAACTCCAATTTTGACTCTGCGAATATCTTGACACTATGTGCACATTATCCCAACTGTAGATATCTGGTCAGAACAAACTCTTTTTTGCCGATTTGAGACAATCATTAACTATTGATTTAGTTTTGACGGAACTGGGTGCTCTTTTTGACACCTCACTTCGCAATTGGGACCTCAAAGTGCCAATTCCAAGGAGATTAAAAGTGACGTAAAGACATGGACATTCTGGACCAATGCCCCCCCTTGCAATTCGAACAATTGATGATTAAATATAAAACGAGCAAAATTCTGTTCATTACAATATCAACACAACAGATTTTGCAGGAAAGGAGGAATAAAAAATGAACAAAATAGAAAGAATTCTAATTGCGATAGCTTCTATTTTCTGCCTCGTCCTTCTTGGCAGCAGCGCTTTTGCTCAAGGATATAATGAGTTCCATGAGGCAACGGTGGGGGCTAGCTACCAGCCAATGGGATGGAGTTCATTTGAGGCCAGTTGGTTGATTGGCCATAATGTAACAACCAAGGAAGGCGGAGATTTAGGCCAGATCAGCAGTCTTGTGATCGACATGACAAACGGTCGTATTGCTCTGGTAGTCCTTTCCGATATCCCAGACTTGGGGGCGGAGTTATTGGCCATTCCTTATGGCTCGATTGTGAGAACTGGCCAGGAGACTTTTGAATTCAACTCGGGCGATATGGAGATAGGAGTAGCCTCCGGGTTTTCGGATCCGTATATCGACGCAGTGACACGGTATCCCAGTACCTCTGAGTTTTACGGTCTCCCGCCCGTAATGGACGCTGCTTGGCTTGCGGAGATCTACGGACACTATAGCCAAGTCCCTTATTGGACAGAAAAAGGGGAACAATCACCCCAGGCATTGGAGCTTTATGAAACTACCGAACTGATGGGGGCTGAAGTTCGGTCGTCAGATGGGGCGGGAGCAGGACAGATCAATGATTTTGCGATCGACTCCTCGGACGGGCACGTAGCCTTTTTGGTCCTCTCCGACGTTCCTGGAAGGGAGACCGATTTAATTGCTGTCCCATTCAGTGCGCTGTCAACCCGTGGAGAAAATGGTTTTGTTCTCAACATCTCCAGGGACCAGCTGGCACTTGCGTCCGGTTTTGATGAGTCCTCGGATTTAAACAATTCCAGATGGGCTGAAGATGTTTACAGATACTTTGGCCAACAGCCCTACTGGACAATCGGAGGGCAGATGGAAAGTCCAACCATGGGGCAACCGATGAAGGAGGAAGAAGACATAGAGCCTTAATGGTGTAAGTCAGGAATGGTTGGCACAGTGCGGCGAGAGGGAAAACGTTTCCTCTCGCTTTTTTTAGCCTTGCCGTCTGGCAGATTTTGGAGCATCTGATTTATAAAGTATCTTCTCAGCCCTACTACCCGCTTGAAATGATTGTTAGAATTGATTTGCGTTTTTATGACGGGTATGGACTTATTCACTCCCCTGATAATATCAAGGTTTCGGTTGGGTTATTAGATTCATTATTTCAAAAAGGCGATAAAAACATTGCATCTTTTTTCCTTAATCAGTGCATACCCCATCCGAAACCCTTTCGATTCAGATTCTTAATTCCTCTCCTTTTTTTTATTCTGTCCAAGAGGGCACCAGGCCAAAGAACCTGTAAATCCCTTCGGCAAAGTCAGGATGGTTTAGGTCCAAGTCGTGAAACTCGGGGGCTGAAGCCAGTTGCTCTTCGCTGACATTGAGGACAAGAATTCCATTGTACTGGTCAAATGAGGAAAACGCTGCCAGAGGAACGGCCACCTCTTTCTTTGCTTTCTTATCAAGGAAAAGGATAAGGAAAGTAACATTTCCAGTAGAAGAATCCAGCACGACATGATGTGCGATTCCGATATGTTTTCCCTTCCAATTCTTTACCTCCATGGTTTTCTTTTGATTCTCTCTCCCATTATCGGCATAAGCGAGCGTCCAAAGACTGAAAAGAACCGCAACAGTCAATAGCCCAAGTAATCTTTTCATGTTTCTCATCCTTCTCTATATTTTAATATAATCACTTTGCCTCCGAACTGCCAAGGAAGATACTTTTCCCCCTGGCAACAACAGAATAAGATTGTGAAACTTATCTTCTTGAGGATTACCTCTCTTTTAAGAAATAAAGAAGAGATTATTATCCCAGCCTGCTATTCGTGGTCAAAAGCCACAGGATTCTTATCCGATTATTAGCTCAATGGATCGCCGTATCCTACGCTCTTTACTTGAAGCGGGAAATGATGCTTGGGTTATTGGAGATGAGCCTGTGGTTGTCGTCGATTTTCAAGGTAGGGTGGATTGGTTAACCCTTTTCTCCTTTTTCAGATAAAATGATTTTATTCTTAGAGTATCAACCCCGGTTACGATGTGCCTGTCTCCCTTTCTTGATCGCCAGCCCGGCAAGAAGGGGGATACTAACGTCAAATATTTCTGGACTCTTTGCTGCTTTTCTGATCAAAAGATTCTTAATTCCAGTGTTTTTACCCTTCAATTGTATTAGAATCATTCCGAAATTTCTCTGAGAAATTGCCGGCTTCGAATAAATATCATAAATCGAAAAACGCCAATTCCGTCGTTTTTCATTACTCCAAATTTCGATAAAGAACCGAGACCGTTTCGCTCAAAGATAGAAGGTGAGGTGTGTATTCTTTTCGACCGGGATTGTATTTGTCAAAATCTTCCCAAGTGGATAACACCCCTCTCTCTTTTTACACCTAATATCTTATTTCACGTAATCCCTATTTTTGGTTGACATATCCAAGATTTTATGATATTCATTTCATGAAACAACGTACCCGATAAAGCCAAACCCTTCGTGAGAGGGGGACGGAAAGCGGCGGGTCTCTGAGGAAGACGATGGCCGAGCTGCAGAAGGATGAACCAACGGTTGGCTCGGTTTTTTATTTGCGACAATCTTAAGAGATGGGGACAAGGGAAGCAAGGAAGAGGCTCCAGTTCGGCAAAGGTTCTTGAGACCCAAATACTAGTGATTACAAATAAATGGCAGAGATTCGAATCTTTGATACTGCGCTGCGATTGCCGCCTGTGACCCGTAAGGGAGGAATGTGTAGAATCTTGAATAAAAACCTGAATAGCGCGTCCAAGAATTTAGAGGGATGTGCATGTGAGTTGCGAGGTCCAGGTAAAATAAGCCAATACCTATTTTCAAGGTAGGCGGGAGGAAAAAAATGAAGAAGCTTATTATACTTCTAATCTCATTCATTTTCGCCTCTTCTGCGTCGGCTACTATCTACAGATGGGTGGACGAAAAAGGAGTAACGAACTTTGCAGACGACTATAGCAAGGTCCCTCCTACTTATCGCGATAAGGTTGAAGAGATGAATACAGCCAAAATAGGACTCTCAACCCCTTCCCAAACTCCTCCTGGAAAGATGGCGGTTAGTGTAGAAACTAGGGAGGCAGCAAGGGACGCCCCTCCAATTGCTCAGCCCCTGATTCGTGAGGGAGACTTTGCGGTCAAACTGGCCGAGGTACTCAAGATAGGGCAAGCGAGAGGTGAGGCAGAAGCTGAGAGTGTGTTGGCCACGGTGGGTATCGCACCCAAAAACGGATGGATTGCTGATTATCCAGTGACGCCTGATATTATTGCTGAATTGCAAAGTGCCATCGGAGGAGCAGTGGATTCCAGGAAATTGGGGATCAACAGGGATGAGGCGGTCAGAGCGCTCCAAGATCTTGCTGCTCAACAAGGCTTGCCGGTTAAAGTCAACGAAAGGCAGAATCCTATTGAATCGCCGGGAGATTACGGAGAGTCTGAAGTAGTCAACAATTATTACTACACTGAAGGTCCACCGATAGTGACTTACTATCCTCCGCCCTGGGATTACTCCTACCTGTACGCATGGGTTCCGTACCCATTCTGGTATACTGGGCTCTGGTTTCCTGGTTTTTTTATCCTGACCGATTTTCACATCCATCATGGTCATCACTTCATCAGCAATCACTTCGTCGACCCAAAGACCCACGCCTCTCTTAGGGTTGATCCGAGAACGAGGACGACCGGAACAGCG
>DASPPQ010000122.1:0-6734 GCA_035625415.1 Thermodesulfobacteriota bacterium | reverse complement strand
CAACATTTCTTTACGTTAGTTACCAATCCATCATTCCCCCCCGTGTCAGGTACGGGGTGAACTCCGGCGGGAATCCAGGGTTCGCGATGAAAATCGGGATCTAGAGCACAAGATAGTTCCCGGCTTTCGCCGGGACGAGGCCTGGATTCCCCCGTATCAAGTACGGGGCAGGCTTATTCAAGCCCGCCATGACAGTCAAAGTAAAGGGACTCTTGACGCACTACATTGCGCAGTTTAGAGAAAGATGTTGATACTCGTATCCGGGTCGTATTTTTCTGGCAGTATTCTGTCTTTTTCCTTTAATTTGGCATGGGCGGCTGCCAGGCGCGCAATAGGGAGTCGCGGGACAGAGCAGCTAACGTAGGAAAGCCCGATGGAATGACTGAATTCAACCGATTCCGGATGGCCGCCGTGTTCACCGCAAATTCCAATCTTGAGGTCTGGCTTGGTTCTCCTTCCCCATTCAATGGCGATCATCATTAGTCTTCCCACGCCTTTTACATCCAATACTTCAAACGGATTGTCTTGGAGAATCTTGCGTTGATTGTAAAGAGGGAGGAATTTATTCTCCGCATCTTCTCTTGAGAAAGAGAAGGTAGCCTGTGTGAGGTCGTTCGTCCCAAAAGAGAAGAAGTCGGCGACCTCGGCAAGCCTCCCGGCTCTCATACAGGCCCTCACCACTTCAATCATCGTCCCAAATTTGAAGGGGATCTCAATTTTGTACTGTTTCTCGACTTCCTTCTGGACCTTTTTGACGAGCTGATAAACCCACTTCAATTCTTGGGCAGTACAGACCTGGGGAACCATGATTTCGGGTTGAACATCCAGGCCCTCTTTGAGCAACTCAGCGGCCGCTTCCAGAATGGCCTGAATTTGCATCCTGTAAATCTCAGGATAGGTGATCCCCAACCTCACTCCCCGATGGCCCAGCATAGGGTTGACCTCCATCATCTCCTTGACCTTTCTGAGGGTTTCCTGTTGCTTCCGGATGAGCTTTTTATCGAGTTTCTTTTCTTTAATCTCGACAATGTCCGTCACCACATGGTCGAGAAGCCCGAGTGATTCCCGGGAAGAGGGATCCAAAAACTTCATCGCCTCGGAGATATTTTCCATGGTAGAGAACGCTTCCTCTACTTCCTCCAGCTTTCTCAATTCATCGGATAGTTCTTCAGCGGATGGGAGAAATTCATGGAGCGGTGGGTCGAGGAGGCGAATGGTGACCGGCATTCCTGTCATGGCCCTAAAGATCTCCTTAAAGTCGCTGCGCTGCACGGGAAGAAGCTTTGCAATCGCCTCTGCCCTCTTCTCCTTCGACCCCGCCAAGATCATCCCCCGAACGATGGGAAGCCGGTCCCCGGCGTTGAACATTCTCTCCGTTCGACAGAGACCGATCCCTTCTGCACCCAACTGCCTTGCTCTGATCGCTGCCTCAGAGGTGTCGGCATTCGCCCGGACGCCCAATGTCCTCTTCTCATCTGCCCAACTCAGGAGCACGAGCAGATCTTTACTGATTTCAGGATCTACGGTGGGAACTTCTGCCAGATAGACCTCGCCTTTGGAGCCATCGATCGTGATCACATCTCCTTCTTTGATGTGGACATTCTTGATCGTGGCCTCTCTCCCTTTGGGATCGATCCGGAGCTCTTCACACCCTGAGACACAAGCCTTCCCCATGCCTCTTGCCACCACCGCCGCGTGGGAAGTCTTTCCTCCACGACTTGTTAAAATTCCCTCCGAGGCGAAGAATCCGTGAATATCTTCGGGCTTGGTCTCTTCTCGAACCAGGATCACCTTATGACCGAGCTTTCCCACTCGTTCCGCCTCATCCGCATCGAAGATTGCTTTTCCGGATGCCGCTCCCGGGGAGGCAGGAAGGCCGGCGGCAATTGGTTTTCCCTTGAAATTGGGGTCGATCCGCTTATGGAGGAGCTGTTCCAACTCTTGAGGTTTCAATCTCAGGACAGCTTGTTCTTTTGTGACGAGCCTTTCAGACACCATCTCTCTGGAAGTTCGAACGATCGCCTGGGCATTCATCTTCCCGTTTCGGGTTTGGAGGATGTAGAGGTTCCCTTTCTCTACGGTAAACTCGAAGTCCTGGACTTCTCGGAAATGTCCTTCCAGGACTCTTCTGACCCGTTCCAGCTCCCGGTAGATTTTCGGCATTTCCTTTTTCATCTCTTGGATGGGTTTGGGTGTTCGGATTCCTGCGACGACATCTTCCCCCTGCGCATTCACAAGGTATTCACCGTAGAGGAGGTTCTCTCCGGTCGCCGGGTCTCGCGTGAACGCCACCCCCGTCGCCGAGTCAAGACCCATATTTCCAAAAACCATGGTGCACACATTGACGGCGGTTCCGTTCGCCACGTCCGGGGTGATGTTGAATTCCCTCCGATAATCGACTGCCCTCCTTCCCATCCAGGATCTAAAGACCGCTTCGATGGCGAGTTCCAGCTGGACGATCGGATCTTCCGGGAAAGGAGTTCTCGTCCTCTTCCTAATTAGTCTCAGATATTGCTTGCAGATATCCTTGAGATGATCGGCGTCGAGATCCGTATCCTCCTTGACTGCCGCTCTCTCTTTTGTCTCGTTAAGAATTCGGTCAAACTCCTTTTCTTCCAGCCCAAGTGCAATCTTTCCGAAGAGCTGAATGAATCTCCGGTAAGCATCGTAGGCGAATCGTCCGTCCGAAGTGATCTCGATCAACCCCTCAAGGGTCTCATCGTTTAAGCCCAAATTGAGAATGGTGTCCATCATTCCTGGCATGGAGATGGCGGCACCCGACCGGACGGAGAAGAAAAGGGGATTTCCACCACTTCCAAATTTCTTACTCGTTTTTTCCTCGACCTTCTTAAGGGCAGTCTGGACCTCTTCCATTAGACCCTTCGGGAGTTTCTTTTTGTTCTGGTAGTATTGAAGACAGGTCTCCGTGGTAACAACAAATCCAGGAGGAACAGGAAGCCCCATACGGGTCATTTCAGCCAACCCCGCTCCCTTGCCTCCGAGGAGTCTCTTGTCTGCTCCAGCTGCCTCTTCGAAGAGGTAAACATATTTTGGACTTCGCATGATTTTTCCCTTTTCTTGTTTCGCTCGAAGGAGCGAAACGCAGTAGATGCACCGTTTAAGTTTAGATTAATAATAATCGGTCAAAAAATCAATCTCCATTTTTACGGCTTCCATCCGTAGGGTCGGTCTTGACCCCGTTGTTGTGGCAAATTATAATTGGGTCGTTTTCGCAAAATGTGACATCACCCTCAAGAAGTAACCCATCCATTCCATTCAACGGCAGGGTTGACCCCGTTAGATAGGTTTTAACGATTTTGGTGTGTCATGTTAATGCAAGGACATCCCAAAAAAAGATACCGGTTGTTTTACTTACACGGGGTTGACAAGACAAACAAGTTTCGGATAAATTTACATCATAGTATACTAGAAAACCCATATTGTTAAATAGCAATAAATAGCAAAAACTCCCGGGGAGAAGAAACATGGGGAAAAAACCTTACATTCTTTGGTTTGATGAAATCGGGCTCAGCGATCTTCCTCTCGTAGGCGGTAAGAATGCTTCCTTGGGGGAGATGCGAAAGGAATTGACGAGACAGGGGGTGAACGTCCCTAATGGATTTGCGATCACCGTCAATGCCTACCATTCCCTTCTGGATGAAGGCATTGTGCAAGACTGGCACGATGTCAAAGAGAAAACAAAGGTTAAGGAGGGTATTCAAGAGATACTTTCCGGCCTCGATGTTGAAGACGTTGAGAATCTTTCAGAGAGGGGAAGCCGGGTCCGGAGGCTTATTCATAGTCTGGAATTTTCGAGGGAGATCGTTGATGAGGTTGTGAAAGCCTACCGGAAGCTATGCAAGGAGTATGGCGAGGATACGGACGTGGCGGTCCGCAGCAGCGCCACGGCCGAAGATCTTCCGGGTGCGAGTTTTGCCGGACAGCAGGAGACCTATCTGAACATCCGTGGAGAGTACGCTTTGGTTCAAGCCTGCAAGCGATGTTTTGCCTCCCTTTTTACCAACCGTGCGATCTCTTACAGAACCCACAAAGGGTTTGACCACTTTCAGGTCGCTCTTTCCATCGGGGTTCAGAAGATGGTGCGGTCGGATAAGGCCTGTTCCGGCGTGATGTTCACGATCGATACGGAATCCGGTTTTTCAGACGTTGTCTACATCACGGGCGCGTATGGATTGGGGGAAAATATTGTTCAGGGCGTGATCAATCCTGATGAATTTTATGTATTCAAGCCCTGCATTAAGGGAAGTTATAAACCCATCATTCAGAAAACCCTTGGAAGCAAAGAGATCAAAATGATCTACACGCTGGAGGGGGAGGGCTCAACCAAGAATATCCCCGTCTCCGCTCAGGAAAGGGCAGATTTTATCCTCAACGACGAGGAGATTATTCAGCTTGCGCAATGGGGGATGAAGATCGAGGAGCACTATTCAAAGAAAGCAGGGGTCTACAGGCCCATGGATATCGAGTGGGCAAAGGATGGTATTACACAGGAACTCTATATCCTTCAAGCGAGGCCGGAGACGGTAAAATCACAAGGAGCGGTGAACGTTTTAGAGACCTATTTCTTAAAAGAGAAGGGAAGGGTTCTGGTACAGGGAAAGAGTGTCGGTGAAAAGATCGGCGCCGGTCCCATCAATGTGATCACCAGTGCGAGGGAGATAGAGAAGTTTAAGAAGGGGGAGATATTGGTTACCCAGATGACAGACCCAGACTGGGAGCCCATCATGAAGATTGCCTCGGGCATCGTCACCGACCGAGGAGGAAGGACTTGCCATGCGGCCATCATCAGCCGGGAGCTTGGGGTTCCCTGCGTGGTGGGGACAGGGGGCGGGAGCGAAATTTTGAAAGACTATCGAAGCGCCACCGTTTGTTGCGCACAAGGAGAAACGGGACTGGTTTTCGAAGGGATCCTTGATTATGAGGTAAGGCGTTTCGACATGGTACACCTGGAGAAGCCTCTAACAAAAATCATGATGAACGTAGGAAACCCGGACAATGCCTTTCACCTTTCCTTTATCCCCAACGACGGGGTCGGTCTGGCCAGACTGGAATTTATCATCAATAATTTTATACGAATCCACCCGATGGCCCTTGTCCGATTCGATTCATTGAATGATAGTCATGCTAAAAAGGAGATTGAACAGCTGACGATCGGGTATGAAGATAAGAAGGCCTTCTTCGTTGATCGATTGGCTCAAGGGGTGGCCAAGATTGCTGCTGCCTTTTATCCAAAAGATGTCATCGTCAGAATGAGTGATTTTAAAAGTAATGAGTATGCCAATCTTATCGGGGGAAGCGAATTTGAGCCTGTTGAGGACAACCCCATGATTGGCTTCCGGGGAGCCTCCCGATATTATGATGAGTCTTATCAGGAAGGGTTTGCTCTCGAATGCGCGGCAATGAAAAAGGTTCGGGATGAAATGGGTCTGGCCAATGTGAAGTTGATGGTTCCCTTCTGCCGGACCGTGGAAGAGGGGAGGCTGGTTGTGGCCGAGATGAGAAAACACGGACTCATCCAGGGGCAGAATGGTCTCGAACTCTATATGATGTGCGAGATCCCCAGCAATGTGATCATGGCGGATGAATTCGCTGAGATTTTTGACGGCTTCTCTATCGGATCAAATGATCTGACCCAGTTGATGTTGGGGTTAGATCGTGACTCGGAGAAAGTTTCTCATATCTTCGACGAGCGGGATCCGGCTGTGAAAAAGATGGTTCAATTCGTTATTGAGAGGGCTAAGAAGAATGGAAGGAAGATTGGCATCTGCGGCCAAGCTCCCAGCGATTACCCGGAATTCGCCGAGTTTTTAGTCCATTGTGGCATTGATAGCATTTCCCTCAATCCTGACACCGTCATTAAGACGACCGATAAGATATTGCAATTGGAGAAAGAGCTGGGGATTTCCCGGAGGAAAGATCCCGGGCAAAGCCCGGAAAGCACCAAACCCCAAATACCAATAACCAAATAATGACCGAAATCCCAATGGCCAAAATGGTGAAAGCAATCTCCCCAACCCCCCTTTAGTTAAGGGGCGAGGGGGGATTTGTGATCCTTTTTGGCGAAAGCAAGAAGAAAAAAAGCGTTTTGGTCGTTTGAACATTGAGAATTGGAACTTATCTGGGATTTGGAATTTGTGATTTGGGATTTAGATCTGCAAGAGCTTGGTGGAGTCGGGATTTATTATTTGGATAGGTAGAGTCCGACTCGGACCTCTTGGATGCGACTTCTCCTTCACATCTGCTGCGCCAACTGTGCCATCACTCCTCTTGAGCGACTGAAAGAAAAAGGGGACGAGGTCACTGGATACTTTTTCAATCCAAATATCCATCCTTTCCAAGAATATCAAAAAAGACTGGACGCATTGAAGCAATACTCAGATAAGATTGGATTGAAGGTGATCTATCGGGATGAATATCTTCTGGAAGCGTTTTTAAGGAATGTGGCCCACCAGATAAAAGAAAGATGTCAATATTGTTATAAGGTTCGCCTTGAAGCCGCCGCTCAAGAGGCGAAGAATAGGACTTTTGACGCATTCTCAACGACACTTCTCCAAAGTTCGCATCAAAATCACGCTCTGATCAAAGAAACCGGGGAGCGTATCGCTCACGAGATTGGCGTTCCGTTCTATTACGAAGATTTTCGGCAGGGATGGAGGAAAGGGGTAGAAGTCTCCAAGGCGATGGGATTATACCGCCAGCAATACTGCGGGTGT
>DASPPQ010000121.1:0-40048 GCA_035625415.1 Thermodesulfobacteriota bacterium | reverse complement strand
TGGGGGCCTCCCATGCGGATTGATACCAAACCCGAGATCGTCGTCATCACGTTTAAATAAGGTACATAGGGCATGCGAGAGTAATGTCTCACCGAAGCGTGGATCACATCTTCCGATCGGGCAGGAATGTCCCTGAAAATCCTATTTGGCGGACGATCTGACATTGTAGTTGGCAAGGACAACTTTCGTCCCTCAGCGCATAGTCCTTCCATGTGCAGGACATTCTTGTAATTGAGGGACAAAGCTGAGGAATCCGCCATAAGATTTTCTCCGACCCCGCATGGCGCGGGGCCCGATCCCGGTGAGGTTCTCCGGCAGAGTGAGGCATTACCGTCTGTTATAGGTTTCTTATTGACCCTCCAACCTCAATTTAGTAGACTTCTATTCATGTAGACGAATAATCCATTCCGTCAACGGGAGACCCTGTTATGCTACCCGATTTTGTCCCCCATTTAAGTATTGGACCCCTTTGTGGGTTAACCGCGAATGCCATCCTCGCCATTCTTTGTCTGGTCATCTCAATCATTTATTATCATTACCGGCCGTTGCGGAGCCTGTTTTTCTTTTATGTTTTCATAACCTTCGCCTTCTTAGGATGGTTTTTTTGGGGACTTCAGAGATCGCCGGAATCCGTCCTCTTGGGATACAGGATGCTTTACGCCTCATTAGCTCTCTTGCCAGCCACCTGGTTCTGGTTCCTTTCGGGGCTCTTTAACGAAAAACCACGGCCGCTCACTTGGGTTATGACCGGATTAGGTATTCTACTGGCCGTTTCGGCCCTTCTGGGTAAAGGCCCCCTGCTGTTCGCGCTTCCTCTGGAACCCGACCCTATCTCTCCCAATTTCTGGAGACCCCAGTCCAGGCTCCTTAAGGTCTTCATTCAATCTTTCTGCCTGGCGGCCTGCATACTGTACACCTCACTCATCATCGCCAGGCCGGCGCGTTTCAAGGAACAAAAACAGGTTGTGATTCCTGTTATCATGGGACTGCTGATTTGGTTTTTAGGAGGGCTGAACGATTCGCTGCTTGCCGCAGGAGTGACCTTTCTCACGGAGGAGCGCATTCTCTGGTTTGCCTCCATTTGGCTCTCGATCTTTTTGACCATTGCCATTGCTCTCCATTTTCGTTCCTTGGAAAAAGCGATTCGCGAGGCGAAGAACATGTTCGAACGATTCGTTCCTCCGGCCTATCTTCGCCGTATCGCCAGCAAAGGGTTGGGGGCGATACGCTTGGGCGAGGCCGACGAGCAGTGGGTGACGATCCTCTGCTGCGATATTAGAGGGTTTACCTCTTTGTCCGAACGGCTCACCCCGAGTCAATTGATCGCCTTTGTGAACCGGCTCTACGAGCGGATCACGTGTATGGTCGGTGAAGGGCAGGGTGTGATTGATAAATTCCTCGGCGACGCCGTCCTTATGTATTTTCGAGGGAAAGGACTCCGCCGAGAGGGCCGTGTCGTGCGGTGCGAAGATGCTTAGTGCCGTTGCGTTCTTCAATCGTGAGGATGGCCGATTCGTCGATCAAGCGGTCCAGATCAGCGTTGGCGGTCATTCTGGCCCGGTCATTTTGGGAACCATCGGCGCCTCCGACCGGATGGACTCTACCGTCTTGGGAATGACCGTTAACTTAGCCAAACGTCTCGAAGAGGCCACGAGGTCGCTGGGCGTCGATATGCTTATTACGGACCAGGTCGCCGATAGGCTTCCGATAGGACACGGCCACCAATTACGGAGACTCGGCGAGGCTTCTTTGAAAGGCTGTTCAGGGCCGGTAGGCATCATCGAAGTATGCGATCATGACCCTCCGGGCGTGCGACATCTCAAAAGCCAAGTTGAACCCTTCATCAGGGAGGGGATTGAGTTTTTCAAAGCCGGCCGCCTTGAAGCCGCTTTATCAAGGTTCCAGTCGGCCCAAAACATTTATCCTCAGGACTTACCCCTACAGCTTCTTCTGACCTCTACCCAGGGCGCTTTGAATAAAAAAGAGATCGTCGAAGGAGCGGCTTTGCTCGATCTCAGATAAATGGGGTAAAGAATTTACACGGAGGTTGTATGCCGATCTTATCCGTGGTGGTTGGTGTGGCTCTTGTCCTGGTTGTTTTAGGGGATGCTTTCGAAACGATTGTTCTTCCCCGGCGCGTGACGCGCCAGGTGAGTCTTGCCCGTATTTATTATCGATTTACCTGGCTATCGTGGGCACGAATGGTTCGTTGGCTATTTGCAGGCAAGCGCCAGGCGACCTATTTGAGTTTCTACGGCCCGCTTTCGTTGATCGTCTTGTTGATGCTTTGGGCAACCGGGCTGATCACGGGATTTGGGCTCGTTCATTGGGGATCGGGATCCATCATCAAATCTCCGTTCGGAACGGTCAGCTTCGGTACCTATCTTTACCTGAGTGGCACTACCTTCTTTACCCTCGGGATAGGCGATGTTGTGCCCATTACGACCTTCGGGAGGGGGCTTGTCGCCTTTGAGGCGGGGATGGGATTTGGCTTTCTGGCACTTGTGATCGGTTACCTCCCGGTTTTGAACCAGTCCTTTTCCCGGCGTGAAGTAAATATTTCGTTACTCGACGCGCGGGCGGGTTCACCACCCACTGCGGGCGAGTTGTTGCGCCGGCACAGTCATGACCGGGGAACGGAGGAGCTCCGACAACTTTTTCACGAGTGGGAACGGTGGTCGGCGGATTTACTTGAAAGCCATCTCTCCTATCCGGTGCTTGCCTATTTCCGTTCTCAGCACGACAATCTATCCTGGCTCGAGGCTCTTACGGCAATTCTGGACGCGAGCGCCTTTATCACTGTCGCCCTTGAGGATCCCTGCGAACGTCAGGCCCAGCTGACCTTTGCCATCACACGGCACGCCATCGTCGACCTCGCTCAAATATTCAACTGTCGACCCCTTAAGGTAAAGTACGACAGACTTCCGTCCGATAAATTAGAAGCCCTGCTATCCGCCCTCGCCGAAGCTGGTATGAAGGTTCGAGAACGAAGGGCCGTTGAGCAAAAACTCTCAGAGCTTCGAAGAATGTACGAGCCTTATGCCTTCTCTCTCTCCCAACATATGCATATTCCCATTCCTCCATGGGTCGCAGAATCGCGTCGTGCAGACGATTGGCAGACAAGCGCATGGGGGCGCAGCACCGGTTTTCAAATCGATGATCCATCAGGAAAGGGTAGCGACGAACATTTCTGAGGAGGTCCAGGGGTTGAGGAATTCCGATAACCCATAACTGGGGATTCTCTTGATGAGCCGGCCATGTTCTGTCCGAGGGTTTTCATTGT
Source organism: Thermodesulfobacteriota bacterium (assembly GCA_035625415.1). Lineage (GTDB taxonomy): Bacteria > Desulfobacterota > BSN033 > BSN033 > UBA1163 > UBA1163. The sequence goes on along the minus strand of DASPPQ010000121.1, from coordinate 36,765 downwards.
CTGGATGCCTTCCGTATCGTTTCTCACTTCCCCCGGCTTTCGACCGATGGCCATATTCCAGTAACTGGAGCCAGGGATCATCATGGGGTTGATCAAGAAAAAATAGTTCATCGAACTGAGGACATGGGGAATAGTGAGATCCCTGGAGGACGCCAATAATGTTAAGCGCTTATGGCAAAATTTGTCATTTTTGTTCTGATTGAGAAATCCTGCTTTTCAAAAAGTACGGGGTTAATGGTAAGTTACAGTAATTTCCACAACTTGGCATCAATTATGCATGTTTTGACACCTGCATGGAAAGTACCTTCCTTATCACGGAGGACGACAAGAATTTCCTGTCTTCCCTTCTAAACAAAGAGGGGAGCGAGGGGTCTGCCCCAAAAGAAGAAAACTCTCCTAACGGAAAGGTCCGGCTTTCCCTTCCCATTTATTTCGTTGAGCTGTTCAATCGCGTCAAAGCCAGTCTCTCCGCCATGCAAGCCTTTGCATTTCTTTCGCGAGAAAATTTCAAGGATCGGGAATTAGGGGAGCATTTTTATAAAATTGTCAACGAAGATATCGCCAAGACGATTTCGTTAATAAACTGTTTCAATGATTATATCAACTTTAGCACTCCCATGGTGAAAAGGGATACAGTGAACACTCTTGTCGAGGAAACGATCAAAAAGAATGAAGCGCAATTTGAGGAGAAGAGGATTAAGATCATCAAGAAACAGTTTGAGAAGGACCTCCCGGAAACGATTCTTCCCGATGAACAGTTGAGATATATTTTGAACTCCGTCATTCAGTACGCCCTCCTTTCTACCCCTCCTGATGGGAATATCGGATTTTTGACAAGATTCTTGGATACGGAAACAGTGAAAGGGAAAGAATGGGGCCAGTTGCAAAAGGACGGAAGATATCTGGAAATCCTGGTTGTCTCCGCGGGCTATGAGAAGTCGGACGAGGAGGCCGGAGTCATACCTGGAGTGGCAAGCCTTCACCAAGAAGAAGCGGCCGAATTAATCTTAAAGCTGGCCAGAGAAATTATCGAGAAGAACAGGGGCATGATGAGGTATAAAGTCTATGAGGATAAGCCGATGACCTTTATTTCTCTGGTACTACCCGTTGAAAGACGAAGCGTCGTCCACTATCTTTCCCCAGAAGAGCGGCTTAAAAAAACGATGGTGAATGAGAAATAAGCGGCGGTTCATCCCTGCCGTGTACTAAGCAGTGAGGTGGAGGGTTCGATGGAAAATTCCAATGACCCCAGAGAAAGAAGGAAGTATCCCCGGTCGCTCCTGGACCTGCCCTTTGAGTATCGGGTGAGTGATCTCCCCCACGCCCATGGAGGGCTGGTGGTCGATGCAAGTGAGGGAGGCCTCCTCATTCATTCCGTGGAGGACATGCCCGTGGGCCTGAAATTGAATATCGTCCTCTTGTTTACCAAAGGATTCGAGTTAACGAACCTCCGGGTATCCGCCGAGATTGTCCGGAAAGACTTTTGCTCGAACAACGGCTCCAAAGGATATCAATACGGGTTAAGAATTATCCAGATCGTGGAGGAAGATCGTTGGAAGCTAAAGGAGCTTCTCAGCGGTTGCTAATCGAATCTAAGTGAGACCCCTCACGATCCCTAGTACGCACCCCACACCAATCCGTCCGAACGACGCCACTCGCTAATTTTGCACTTCCCGGCTTTGTAGGTTATCTCCCCTTACCCGCCCTCTATCCCCCCCCTTTAGTTGAGGGGGGAGAAAAAGGTGTTATGAAGATGCTGCCCCTCCCGCATTTTGGCCGAGGCTTATCTTACTCGCGGCTTATTAAGGTAGAGTCCATTCCGACAAATACCGGGACGCTACATTTCTCTTTGACGCTTTTTGATTAGTGCGTTGACAAGTAAGAGAATCGAAAGGGCAGTGCACAGCCAGGCGAAGATATCCCCGTAGAGGGTATAGAAGGTCTTTTGATTCGACAGCCGGATCGTCCCGCTTATCGCCTCCTCCGTGAAAATCCGCCCCTCTCTTAAGATCCTTCCTGTTGGATCGATGAATCCGGTGATTCCCGTATTGGCTGCTCTGGCAACAAAAACACGATTTTCGACCGCCCTGAATACAGCCATGGAGAAATGCTGGTAAGGAGCAGAAGTTCTTCCAAACCAAGCATCGTTTGTGATCGTTACCAGGAAGTTTGCCCCTCCCTTGACGAACCTTCGACAGAGATCCGGGAAGATAATTTCAAAGCAGATGAGGACGCCAAATTTGCCTTGGGGCAAGGAAAAGTTGAAGATCTCTTTCCCAGGCTTAAAATCTCCAATACCTTCCCCCAGGGACCCGATGAAGAAGAGGAATCGTTGCATGGGGACATATTCGCCAAAAGGGACAAGGTGAATCTTATCATACTTTCCCACCAGTTCCCCCGAAGGAGAGACCAGGTAAGCACTGTTATAATGGTTCACTTTTCCCTTCTCGACTTTATAAGAAGGGGCTCCGAAGAGAAGAAAGGCATTTGACTTCTTTGGGATCTCTAGGATCATGGGTTGGTATTCCTCTGCATCCTGAAAGAAGAAAGGAGTGGCTGTCTCAGGCCAGATGATGAGATCCGGTTTTTCCTCTGCGACGATGGAGGAAAGCCTTTCATAGGTCTTTAAGGTCTCTTTCTGAAAAGACTTATCCCATTTTACGGACTGATCGATATTTCCTTGAACCAACCCGATCTTCAAGGCAGGATTTTGGATCGCTTGTCTGGCCACTATTTCCGTCTTTAAATACCCGTAGATGAAAAGGCCGAAAAGGATGAGAGCTGTGAAGATCACTTCTCTAATGGGAAAGGTCCTTTTGGACCATTGGCGGAGTAATGCAAAAAGCGTGGCATTGACTAAAACGATGACGAAAGAGATGCCGTAGACCCCCGTCACATCCGCTATCTGGATAAAAGAAAGGTTGAGGTATTGAGAATAACCCAACTCTGCCCATGGGAACCCCGTTAGAAGAAAAGTCCGAAGGTATTCCAGGCCGACCCAGAGAAGAGGGGCGAAAAGGACCGTTTGAAGTCCTGAGCGAATCTGGATGAATCGGGTTAAGAATGTGAAGGCCCCGATGAAGAGGCTCAGGTAGGCAACCAAAAGCAAAAGAATGAGGCCGCTCGGGATTAGAGGAACGTTGCCATACGTGTGGACCGCCACGATGATCCAATAAAGAATTCCAAGAAATGAGATGAGGCCGGTCATGACACCGAGTTCAAAACTACGACGTAATCCATTTCCCTCAACGGAAAGGAAGAGAGGGACGAGAGCAAACCAGGCCAAAAATTCAAGATCAAAATGAGGGAAGGAGAAAATTAGCAGAATTCCTGAGAGAAGGCTCAGAAGGATATCCTTTTTTTTCATGGCTTCCATCATAAGCAATAGGATAGCGATTTTCAAGAAGCATATGAATTTCCAAAGAGATTTGTTAGAATACAAGTCGATGAGGATCTTATTGGTTGAAGATGACAAAGGCATCGTTCGATTCGTCAGGAAAGGGCTGTTAGAAAATTCCTTTTCAGTGGATGTGGCCGCGAATGGCGAAGAGGGGTTAAACGCTGTCCTTCATATGAAATACGATCTGGTCGTCCTTGATATCATGCTCCCGAAATTGGACGGGAGGGAGGTTCTGAAGAGGATCCGGTCCATGAGTATTCAAACCCCCGTAATCTTTCTGACCGCTAAGGATTCGGAGGGCGACATTATTCATGGTTTAAATTTAGGGGCGGACGACTATCTCACCAAACCTTTCTCTTTTAATGAATTGTTGGCCAGAATCCAAGCTATCATCAGAAGAGATAAGACTGTCGTTTATCCCTCGAGACTGCAAGTAGCCAATCTCGTTTTGGAATCCGATGGACATCGGGTTTTTCGTGAGAAGACGAAGATCGAACTCACCCCGAGGGAATATGCCCTCCTCGAATTCTTCATGAGGCACCCTGGCGAGATCATTACCCGGACCATGATCTCCGAGAAGGTCTGGGATGTCCACTTCGATACCTCTACGAATATCATCGATGTCCATGTCTCTCATCTTCGAAATAAGATTGACAAAGATTTTGAACCGAAGCTTCTTCATACGGTGAAAGGGGTTGGATATGTCTTGGAAGATCGGGGGTAAAGTTTACCGAAGGACCGACATCAAGATGACCCTTTGGTATGTGCTCACCTTCTTGATCTCTTCCCTGGTCATCTGTGTCTTTCTTTACTTAGCTTTGCGGCATCAACTTCTCAAAGAGATCGACCAATTTCTACTTGACGAGACGACGGAAATGGAGAAGGTTTTGTTTCAAGAACCCAAAGAGACATATTTTTTGATGAGATTCGAGGATGACGTCATGGGGAGAAAGTATTACCCTTTCTTTTTTCAGATCTTGGACCCAAGTGGAAAACCTCTCTACATGTCAAGAGGCTTTCACGAAATCGGATATGAACTCCAAGATAGAGTGTTGATCAACGCCAGGAATAGGAAAGAGACTCGGGAGGAAATTAATTCTTACCATGGGAGAACGGCATTTCGCATCATCAGCACCCCTATTTTCCGGGATGGGAGACTCACTGAGATCATTCAACTGGGAACCCAGCTTCATTATGTGAAAAAGAACCTGTCCCATTTTAGAGACAATATTTTGATCGCCCTTCCGATCATATTGGTATTGGGGACACTGGGAGGATGGGTCTTGGCCAGAAGGTCTCTTTCCCCGATTGGCTATATTGCGGCGAAGGCTCAGAGCATTACCTCTCAAAACCTCAGCGAGAGACTCTCTCCGAGAGGGACGGATGATGAGATGGACGATCTCATTCGTACGATCAACGAAATGATATCCCGCCTGGAGGGTTCTTTTAAACGAATGGCTGAGTTTACCGCGGATGCCTCTCACGAATTGAAGACACCCATCTGTGCCATGAGGGGAGAAGCGGAGGTTTTACTCTTGAAGGAAAGAAAGGCCGAAGAGTATCAGGAAGGGTTGGCGAATTTCATCGAGCAGTTTGACCATCTGAACCAGATGATCAACGACTTGATCTTGCTTTCCAAGGTGGATAGCACGGAGGTGGCGTTGAAGATGGCTCCCCTTCGTCTGGACCTTCTGGTCAAGGACCTATGCAATTTTTTCCAAATCCTTGCGGAGCAGAAAAATATTGCCCTGAAAACGGGGCCTCTTGAAGAGGTCACGGTGATAGGGGACAAGGTTCGTCTTCAGCAACTCTTTACCAACCTGATCGACAATGCGATCAAATACACGTCGCGAGGAGCCATTCGTGTCACGGTTGAAGAGAAGGAAGACGCTGTTCAGGTCAAGGTGATAGACACCGGAATGGGGATTCCCGAAGGGGAGCGGGAAAAGATCTTCAAACGTTTCTACCGAATGGACAAATCTCGATCGAGGGAAACCGGCGGGGTAGGCCTTGGATTGAGCATCGCCGAATGGATTACACATGCCCACCAAGGAAGGATTGAGGTCGAAAGTGAAATAAATCAGGGTTCTACGTTTACCGTGTATTTACCCCTTCAAAAGACTGTGAACTCTTCTCAGCGAAATTAATAAATCCTTATTGAATAACGCATGATCCCTCGATTCATCCTCCCTCTTTTCTATAACCTTAAGAAATCTTAACATGAATTTGATTCGTATTGGCGCACCTTTTATGGTATATAGGTCATAATTTTTCTTCGAATGTTGCTGTTGTATGAAATATTAATTTTGTCCGTTTAGTAAGACATCATTCCTGTGGCGTAGGTCATCTGGAAGGGATTTTAGGTTTATGGATGTGAGAAGAAAATATGTCATTGCCCTCCTTGCCGTAGGGATAGGTCTATTTATTTTGAATTTGGGAGGGAGAGACCTATGGGAATCCGATGAAACCCGATATGCAGTGATTGCGCGGGAAAGGAAGGAAACAGGGAATTGGATTTTGCCTCATCTCAACGGAGAGGTTTATGCTGAAAAACCTCCCCTTTCCTTCTGGTTGGTCAATCTCTCCACTTTCTTTGAAGTTCTCAACTCCTCTCAAAGGGTGTTTGTTGTCATTTATCCGGAAGCCCTTAATCACCTCAAGAAAGAAACAGGAATCGAGCTTTCCCCTCTTGAGCAGATGACGGTGGCCAATTGGAAATATGCTCTTATTTCAAACCGTTAGAACCCAGGCGAGTTTTCGGGAGGATTGACATCTTAAGAGAGGAGGGTTAAATAAAACCGATGAGGATCAGGGTGATGCTGCGAGTGATAGACTTGCTCACTGGATAGATTGAGACGAAAAGGTGTGGATCATGTATCATGTAAGGCAACTGTATCAAAACAAGAGCTATGCGGCAGGCTATGAGAAGACAAGGTTTCAGGGAATCTATGGGAGATTTAGGAACTGGAATACCAAAAGGATCATTTCAAAGCTGATCCGGCTTACAGGGGGAAAAGGAATTGCCCTTGATATCCCCTGCGGGACGGGAAGATTAAGTCATCTGATTTTAGCAAATGGGTATAAATGGATCGGCGGGGATATTTCGTTAGAAATGATGGCGGAGTCAAGAAAGAGGTTAGACGGGCTTGAAGACTCTTTCTGGAATATCCGCCTGGATGCGGAAGCGATGGCATTTAAGGACAATAGTATCGACTGCATCTTCTCCATCCGGTTTATCTATCATATCCCTGTTGAGATAAGGCATCGAATGCTTCAAGAGATGAGAAGGGTGACCAAGAAATGGCTGATCATCGATTACAATTATCCAAACAGGTTTAAAAAGATGGCTCGCGGGATCGGGTCCCTGTTCGGTGAAAGGCCGACCAAGAGAAGGATCCCACTCCAAGAGATATCGAGGGAGCTCAGGGAAAATGGTTTAAACATTTATAAAGCCGTCCCTGCCTCAAGGCTATTTTCCGATAACGTACTGTTGCTGTGTCACAAATGAGGGAAGATTTCAAATAGGTTTAACTACAGGAGTTAGGGGATGAAGCTTTTATTGATCGGAATAGGAAGATGGGGCAGGAACCATTTGAAGACGCTGACGAAACTAGTCGACGAGCTTTATGTGGTGGATTCAGATTCGAGTCAACTGAAGACCTGCCGGGAATTCTCAATTCCCGAAGATCATCTTTCAACCGATTACCGCGATTTCCTTGACTGGATAGACGGGGTGGATGTTGTCACACCCGCCGACAGCCATCTGGCTATCTGCAGAGAATGTTTTGACAGGAAAAAGGATGTCTTTGTAGAGAAACCGATCGCCCTTACATCTCAAGAGGCCAAGAAGATGATCACGCATGCGAATAAGAAAGGTGTGATCCTTCAGGTAGGCCATGTGTACCGGTACCATCCCGCTTGCTCGAAGATGAAGCGCCTCATTGAAGAGGGTCGGCTGGGGAAAGTCCAGTATGCCTACGGCCATTTCATGGGTTTCAAAAGACCCAGGACGGATGTCGGGGTAACGCAAACGGATGCGATCCATTATTTCGATCTTTTTAATTATCTCCTTCGTGAGCCCCCTCAAGCCGTCACGGCCGTTGTCAAGAATTACCTCAGCTTTCCTCTGGATGACACCTCTGTCTCCATTCTGGATTATCATGGAAAGATTGTTTTTATTGAGGCGGGATATATGCCGCCCGAAAAGAGAAGAGATATCGCCATCGTCGGGGATCAAGCGAGCCTCTATTGCGACTTCCAAAATAATTCCATTCTCTTCTGCGAGAACCGGCATGAGAGCCAGAGCGGAAAATGTGTGGCCATAGAAGGGGAGGGGCAGAACATTCCCGTCCAGCCAGAAGAGCCCCTGGCGACGGAACTAAAAGCCTTTCTGGATTCGATGAAGAACCGGTCCAGGCCCTTGGCGGATGGGCAGGCTGGGTTTGAGGCATTAAAAATCGTTGAGGCCTGTTACAAGTCCTCTCGGAGCGGGAAGAGAGTGGAGATTCGATGGGGAAAGTCTGACGTTCAGGGAAAGGAGTTAAAATGAAGGTGCCTCTTTCTAAACCCTATGTGGATAAAGAAATGAAAGATCGCGTCTTAGAGGTAATCGATTCCGGACAATATATTCTGGGGAGCCAATGCAAAGATTTTGAAAAAGAGTTTGCCGAGTTCATCGGGGTGAAGTACGCCGTCCTCACCTCCTCCGGGACATCGGCCATCTTCCTGTGTCTCAAGGCATTAGGGGTTAAGGAAGGCGATGGGATCCTGGTTCCTTCTCTCACGGCTTTTCCAACGATTGAGCCCGTGTTCCACGTTGGAGCCAGACCAATTTTCATCGATATTGATGATACGTTTACGGTAGACCCCAAGCATATCGAGTCGGTTTTAAAAAACAAGAGCCGGATACCGGGGGTGAAGCAGATTAAAGGGATGATCCCGGTACATCTTTACGGCCACCCCGCCCAGATGGATTCCCTTCGTGATTTGGCAAAGCGTTACGGGCTTTTCGTTTTGGAAGACTGCTGCCAGGCTCATGGTGCCCGATTCCAAGGAACCAGAGTAGGATCGATGGGAATTGGCGGGTGTTTTTCCTTTTATCCTTCGAAGAACCTGACGGTTTTCGGGGACGGTGGAATTCTGGTCACCTCAGAGGATGAAATGGCCAAGACCTGTCGGATGCTGAGAGATCATGGCCGAAAAGAAAAATATGAGCATGAGCTGGTGGGGTATAATTTAAGGTTCAATGAAATCCAGGGAGCGGTGGGCCGGCTCCAACTTCGAAGGCTGGACTGGTTTAATGAATCAAGGCGGCGCATCGCGGGATGGTACAACGACGGATTAAAGGGAACTCCTGTGGTGACGCCTCGAGCAAAGGATTGGGCCGAGGCGGTCTATCATCTTTATGTCATCCAAACGGACCAGCGGGAGAGGCTGGCGGATTTCTTGAAAGAGAAAGGGGTTCAGTCCGGGATTCATTATCCCATTCCCAACCATCAACAGCCGGCCGTCCGGAATGCCCTCGGTCAGCAGGCGAAACTGGAAATGACAGAAGCGGTGGTGCAAAAGATACTCTCTCTCCCCATCTATCCGGAGCTTGAAAAAGAGAAAGTAGATTTCGTCTGTGCCAGCATCAGAGAATTTTTTCATCAAAAAAATTAGGTGTGGAATATGGATCGTCCTTTGGGAGAGACCTCTTCGATTGATATTTCTGTGGTCGTGCCAGTCTACAATGAGGAGGAGAATCTTCCGGTTCTGATACCTCAAATCGCAGAGGTACTGAGATCCTTGAAGAAAACCTATGAGATGATCTTCGTTGACGACGGCAGCAAAGATCGCAGCCGTCAGATCCTTAAAGAGGTGGCTGCGCAATATCCTCAAATACGCATCCTCGGATTCAAGAAAAACTGTGGTGAGACGGCGGCGGGCACTGCGGGGATCAAAGAGGCGCGGGGAAGGATTGTCATCACCATCGATGCCGATCTTCAGAATGACCCCACGGACATCCCGAGGATGTTGGACTATCTCAAAGAGTACGACATGGTCACGGGATGGCGTCAAAAGAGAGAAGATTCTTGGGTCAAACGGATCACGTCACAGATTGCGAATCGGATTAGGAACAGCTTGAGCGGAGAGGAGATCCAGGACAGCGGTTGTACCTTCCGGGCCTATAAGAGGGAATGTCTTCGGGATATCAAACTTTACAAAGGGATGCATCGCTTCCTCCCGACCTTGGTGAAGATGGAGGGGTACCGGGTGATTGAGATACCTATTGCCCACCATCCCAGAAAGTTTGGCGTTTCGAAATATACCACCTGGAACCGGATGTGGCGCGCTTTCGTCGATCTTCTAGCGGTGAAATGGATGAAAAGTCGCCATATCCACTATGAAATCGAGGAAAGAGTCTGAGAGTGAACGTCTTTCCACTCTCCTCAGCCCATTAAATAAAGAAAGGACTTTCATCCCACGAGACACCCGTTCTGCATCAGCGCCCCTCCCAGATGGGTTCACCTTCTTCTTCTTATCGGGATCTGTTTCATCCTTTACTTTTCTAATCTGGGCCGATGGGACCTGTGGAATCCGGATGAGCCCCGTTACGCGCAAGTTGCCAGGGAGATGGTGGACCGGGGCGATTGGATTCTCATGCATCTCAACGGAGGCGTCTATGGCGACAAGCCTCCGCTCTTTTTCTGGCTGATTGCTCTCTCCTCCTACTTGTGGCAAGGCTTCACTTCCTTTTCCGCGAGATTTCCCTCCGCCCTCTTCGGGACACTGACCGTTCTTCTCACTTTTTTCCTGGGGGAAAGACTCTATTCATCCCGGACGGGATTCTTCTCCGGCCTCATCCTGGCGACAAGCCTTCATTTTGTCTACCTCTCCAATCGCGCCAACATCGATGTCACGCTCACCTTTTTTATGACCGCTTCGTTTCTCTACTTTTTTCTCTGGTATCAAGCGGGCAGGAAAGAGGGGATCCGTCGCAGCCGGACGGTCCGGAGCATTTTCATTTTTGGATTTTATACCAGCATGGCCTTGGCCACCTTAACCAAAGGGCCGACTGGATTGGTCCTTCCCCTTTTGGCGAGCTTGATCTATCTCCTTCTTCAAAAAGATTATGGAGAGATGAAACGGATGAAGCTGTTTCCGGGGATTCCTTTATTTCTGGCCATCGTCCTGGCGTGGTATCTCCCCGCCGTCTCTCTGGGCGGGAGAGCCTACGTCGAGGAAAATCTTTTTAGGCACACTACCGAGGCTTATACAACGGGATGGACTCATCCTAGCCCTCTCTATTACTATCTCTATATTTTCCCGATGAGCTTTATGCCCTGGACCCTCTTTTTGCCCGCGGCAATTACCTATGGCTGTTCTAAAACGACGATCGGGAAGAGAAAGGAGTTCCTCTTCCTTTCGGTATGGTGTCTGGTCATCTTCGCATTTTTTTCGCTATCTCAATCAAAAAGGGCCCTTTACCTCTTACCTCTTTTTCCGGCTGCCTCGCTCATGATCGGGAAGGTCTGGAGTGATTTCATCTCGGGCCCACTGGGTTCGTTGAAGCGCGGATGGATTTTCGTTCCTCTCTGGGGATTGATTGGGTTTGGCCTGATCGCGGGAGTGGCTGTTCCGTGGGTGGTCTCGATAAAGTTAGCCCCCTACCGGCTTTATAGTTTCCCGATTGCTCTCCTCTTGGTCGGGTGCAGCCTGGCGATGTGGGTCTTCTGTCGCTTAAAGAATTACAGGGCGATCCTGTTCCTCCTCGTCGGAATGATGGTCGCAGGATATTTTTACACGTTTAGGGTTATTTTCCCTCTCGCCAATCCGCGGATGTCGGCTCGTTTCCTTTCTGAAGAAGTGACATCTCGGATTCAACCGGGTGACAGGTTAGCGATTTATGGGGGGATTGGAAACGATCCTTATAATTATTTTACAGGGGTCGTACCCATTACGACAATATACAGTAGAGCCGCTTTACTTGATTTTATGAGGTCTCCAGGAAGAGTATTCTGCCTTCTCCAGTTTCATGATTTTTCCCAGCTGTTCGGCGGGGGAGAAGCACCGAAGGTCCAATTGATCGCACGGCGCCAAGTGAGAAGAGATGATGTGGTCTTGATTTCAAATCGGTAAGATTCTAGTTACGAACGATCGTTCCGGAGAAGTCTGAGGGAGGATAGGCCGTACCAAGGATATTTTACCCGCAGCATTGGCTGTGTTAAAATACAAGTGTTTTTTGATAAAACACAGGAGATATGAAGGCCTTTGATCCTGCTGAATGTATCCATTATAGGTGCGGGGAGAACAAGAAATGGTATTGGCGAGTATATAGGAAAGTATTTCCATAAGCTTGGCGCAAGAGTAAACTCCGTACTGGCGACGACGGAAAAGACGGGCGTTCAGGCGTCTTCTGCTCTACGGAAATATGGAATAGAAGCCCATCCCTATACCAGTTTCGAGGAAATGGTGAGAGTCGAAAAGCCCGATGCGGTGGTGATTGCATCGCCTTCTTCAACTCACTATGAATATCTGTTAAAGTGTCTGGACTCCGGACTCCATATCTTCTGCGAAAAGCCCTTCGTCTGGGACGATTACGAGGATTTTCAAAAGAGGGCTGAAGATATTTTCGAGAAGGCCCGAGAAAAAAAAATAACGATTGCCATGAATTCTCAATGGCCTTTCTCCGTCGATGCCTACGAAAAAATTTGCGGAGAGATCAGGATCGGAGAGACCAATCGTTTTTCGATGCGGATGTCACCTTTTTCTCCGGGAAGAGCGATGCTCCCGGAATCCGTTCCGCATCCCCTCAGTATTCTTTACTGCGGGTTAGGGCCCGGGGAGATACAGGATTTAAATTTTGAATCGGATGGGGAAGAGGAAATGAACATCCGATTTACCTACGTGGTTGGAACCCATGCCTGCGATGTGTTAATAAGGTTGGTACACCAAAAGACTCCACCCCGTGAGTTTTCTTACGGATTCAACGACAGAATTGTTTTTCGAAGTTTGGACTTGAAAAATTATGAAATCTACTTTCATTACGGGGATAAGAAATTGAGGATTGCGGACCCCCTTGAACTCTCCGTCAAGAACTTTATGGACGCCGTTGAAAAGGGAACCGAGCCATTCATCGGGCCCCCGCATATTCTCCATAATATGTCACTGCTGAAAGTAATTGATGACGGCTTTGGTGAATTTGAAAAGAGAGCATCATGGAAAAACTATTAGAAAGAGAGCATGACTTTAGCTCTAAATTGAGACAGGATGCCACTCTTCAAAGGCTGAAAGACTATGTCCACTGGCAGAGAGATTGCAAGATCGATGCCCCGGGTCGAGGGCTGCCGATTTTCAGCCCGATCTCCATCAATTTAGACTTGACCTCTGCCTGCAATTTCTCATGCCCTTTCTGTGTCGATTCAAGGCTGATCAATGCCGGAAAAACCCTGGCGCTGGAGGACGTGAAAGAGACGATCCACACACTCCATTCCCGTGGCCTGCTCTCGGTGATCTTGATCGGAGGGGGAGAGCCCACGCTTCATAAAGATTTCGGAGAGATTGTCCGTTACATCAAGAGCAAAGAGTTACAAATTGGGATCGTGACGAACGGTTCGCGGCTGGAGAAGATCGAAGCAATCGTCGGGGAACTCAAGGAGAAAGATTGGATCAGGATTTCCATCGATGCGGCAGGAGAAGAGGTCTTTAGGGCGCTGCACGTGCCCAGGACGCGAGTGAGGCTAAGGGGGATATTAGAAAAAGCGAAAAAGGTGAAAAAGAGGAACCCCCTGGTTTCACTGGGATATTCGTTCGTGGTCGTCTGGGAGGGCGTGGAGATTAACGGAAAGAGACTCTGCCCCAACCTCGATGAAATAACAAGATCGGTGGAACTGGCGAGGGAATTCTCATTTGATTATGTTTCTTTTAAACCCTGTCTGGTCCGGTGGAATGAATCTCAGAGGGAGACATTGCTGAAAAACGTCGGGAAGAGGAAGGAAGAAGAGATTATTGATCGAATTAAGCTCCATCTTCAAGAAGCGAGACAGGTGGTGGGGGATCAAGTGAAGATTCTTGAAAGCGCCAACCTGAAGGCCATGTTGAATCGTGAGACCGACCAGATCAAGAGGCAGCCCGCGAGATGCCATATGCAATTCTTCAGGACCGTGGTCACGTCCTTCGGAATCTTTCACTGTCCGGCGTTTCGGGGCGTAGAAGAGGCCAAGGTTGGAAAACCGGATGGGTACCTTTCGGAAACAAAATTCAAGAAAAGTCTCGAGCGCACGGCCAGATCGATCCTGACTTTTGATGCCAAAGAGGAATGTAAAGATGTTGGATGTTTTTACAATCGCACCAACTGGTGGTTAGATGAGTTCATCCATTCCAAAGAAGACGTCCATGACCTTGAAAAAGTTGAGGATGATAACTTCTTCCTTTAGTTCCAGACCTTCGACAGCTCGAATACTTGAGTAGGTTCTCAATCGAATGAAGATCCTCCATCTTTTCAGCAACTGGAAGTGGACAGGGCCTGCCGATCCGACCTTGAACCTCTGTAAGGGACTGGAAAAGCGGGGGCACGACGTCATCCTTGCCTATCGGAAACCTCCTCTTCCGGTAGAGGATAGTATTGAAAAAAGAGTCCACCAGGCAGGCGTGAAGGCCACCGATCAATTTCGACTGGACCATTCGGTGAAGCTTTATCATCCGTCCTTCCTACCGACCCATCTTCGTGACATTTCAGACCTCGCCCGATATCTTCGTCAGGAAAAATTCGACATTCTCAATGCCCACCACTCCCACGGCCATCTCCTAGGCGGGATCGCCGCGAGGAGGTCAGGCCGTCCTGTCATCGTTATTCGCACGGACCATAAGCGAGACCCTTTGAAGCCCGGTTTGGGCAATCGCTTTCTCGTCTCCCAGTTCACGGACGGCATGATTACTTTTTCTGAGAGGGCGAGGAGAGAGGATGCAGAACATTTCGGGATCCCTCTTGAGAGGGTGCTGAAGATCTCGCCGGCCCTGGATCTCAGTCGGTATGACCCAAAGAGGAAATTTAAAGAAATGAAGACTCTCTTTGGAATTGGACCGGAGGACATTGTGGTCGGGATGATCGCCCGATTTCAAAAATACAGGAGGACGGCTGCCTTTCTGGAGGCGGTCAAAAAGATTGCCGGAGAATTTCCAAACGTGAAAGTCCTCTTGGTCGGCCGGTCGAGTCAGATGGAGCACAGCGTCATCCAGCCCATGAAACGGCTCGGCGTTGAAAAGTGGGTCGTTCTCGGCGGGTATCGGACCAATGACTATCTCGACACCTTGGCCTGTATGGATCTCTTCGTCTTTTTAATGGCGGGTTCCGATGGAACAGCCAGGGCCTTGAGAGAGGCCATGGCCATGGGAAAACCGGTCATCGTGGCCAATCGGGGGATGCTCCCGGAGCTGGTGCAGGATGGCATTTCAGGTTTGGTGGTGAACGATACCCCGGAGGACTTGGCGAATGCGGCCCTTCGACTGCTTCGACATCCAGAAATGAGAGAGGCCCTGGGGAAGGCGGCTTATCAGAAGGCCCATCGGGATTTTCAGTTGGATCGGCAGGTGGAGGCTGTTGAAGGATTTTATCAGGAGATGATCAAGCTGGGGAAGCGGAAGTCAAAGGCATACTGAATAGAGTTCAACGTTGCATGAAATCGGCAGGTGGGTGTACTTCCAAAACTTTATGAAGCGGTTCGTCCATATATTTTAAGGGGAACATGCGATTTTACTGGAGGTAGCCTTTGAAATTGTCTGGGAACAAGGCAAGGAAACAATCTAAGGTGCCGCTATAAAGTTTTTTCCAGCACCCCCACCTGCCTGTTGCAGTATTTTTTATGTAACATTAAGTGCCTTGCACCTCTTTGAAAGTGGAGACTTCAATTCTTAAAAGAGTATCAAAAGGTGAAATGAGGGGCTGGTTGAGGGAAGAAGTGTTGGACAGTCTTCCCGTCGGTTTTTTTGACGATCCTATACCTTCCGTCCAGGGGATGGGAGGGAAGACGATCAAAGAATCAACCTGGAGGTGGGCGGCTATTTTTTGCCTTCCGAATGGGATGAGGGTTTTTTTGAAAAGGGATAAGGCAAAGGGTTGGGCGGAGTACATGAAATATCTTGCCCTCCCCTCCAAAGGGCAGAAAGAATTTCTCATCGCTTCCCGATTAGAAAGGAGGGGACTCAAGATCCCTAAACCCCTGGGCTGGATGGAGAGGCTCCGGAGGGGCTTAGTGAGGGAGAGCTATTACCTTTCGGAGGCGACTGGAACGGGGGTTTCGTTCGTCGAGGAGACGGCGAAAGCAAAGGAACCTCGTTCGATCGTTGAATTAGCGATGACCGTAAGGGCATTTCAAGATGCAGGACTATTTCATCAAGATCTTCATGGGGGAAACTTTTTGTGGAATGGCGACTCCTTGTTTCTCACGGACCTACATCGTACGAAGATGATGAAATCCCTTTCCCTGAATCGGAGGTTGTGGAATCTGGCACATCTCTTTCATTCTTTAAGGACGATGTGGGGAGAAAGAGAACAACTCCAATTCCTGGATCAATATTTCGGCGGAATCTCCGACGGAATCAATAAAAGAGAGATTCTATTCGAGAGAATTTATCCCTCCATGGATCGCCTCCTGAAGAGGCAGCGGCGGAGCAGAACGAAGCGGTGCCTGAAGGAAAGCACCGAGTTTACGGTCGAAAAGGAGAGCGGGGCCCTCTATTTTCACAGACGCGATTTCTCTATGGATCGTCTGAAAAGGATGTTGGATGAGCATCGGGACTTGGTGAGAGAGAGGTCGTCCTGCCTCGTCAAGAATTCTCCGGAAGTGCTCGTTTCTATCTTGAAAGATGAAGGAGAACAGATAGGCTTAAAACAATTCTGCTATCCTCATTTCTGGGGGTGGGTGAAAGAATATTTTCGTCCTTCAAAAGGGCTCAAGGCCTGGGTGGCCGCCAATGGCCTGCGGGCGAGAGGTATCCCGACGCTTAAGCCTCTGGCCCTGGTGGAAAGGAAAGGCTGGATTGGATTGAAGGAGAGTTTTCTATTCATGGAGGCTCTGGCCGGCGATTTAGAGATGGATCGATATGTGTTAAAGGGGTTTGAAGGCTTAAAGAGAAAGAGATTTTTTATTAGGACCTTTGCCCGCTGGCTTGAAGGCCTTCATAGAATGAGCGTATACCATAAGGATATGAAAACGTGTAATATCCTTGTATCGGAGAAAGGAGAGGAATGGGGTTTTCATCTCCTCGATTTTGAAGATATCCGGATGGAGGAGACGGTAGACCGAAAAAAATTGTTCAGAAATTTTCTCCAGCTCAACACCTCCACCCCAAGAGTCATGACAAAGGTTGATCGCTTCAGGTTTTTTAGAGAATATCTCCGTCTCAATCCCATTGTAAAAGACGAGAAGGCCTTTCTACGAGGGTTGATAGATGAAAGCCGTCAGCGAGGGTTGGTCTACGTCTCCCCCCAGGGGGTAGTCACAGAAAGGTTTGAATAATTAGAATGGATCACCGGTTCTCGAAAATTGCCGGTCAGCCATGGAGTCAGGTCGCCTTGCTCCTGGGACTCTGCTTCGTCATTTATTTTGTCAACCTTGGTCAATGGGATCTCTGGAGCCCGGATGAGCCCCGTTACGCTGATGTTTCAAGAGAAATGGTGAATCGGGGAGATTGGATTCTCATGCATCACAATGGGCATCTCTACACCGATAAGCCCCCCCTCTTTTTCTGGGCCATTGCCGTTTCGTCCTTCCTCTGGCAGGGGTTCTCCCCATTTTCAGTGAGGTTCCCATCTGCCTTCTTCGGGACGTTGACCGTACTGCTCACTTTTCTCATTGGAAAGAAGCTCTATTCCTCACGCACCGGGTTTCTCTCCGGACTCATCCTGGCGACGGTTTATGAATTTGCCTATCTTTCCACGCGGGGCAATATCGATGTGACGCTCACTTTCTTTACTACGGCATCATTATTCTGTTTTCTCCAATGGTATGGGTACGGTCGGGAGGAAGGGGTTCGTCCGAGGGGTCTGAAAGCTCTGTCTATTTATGGCTTTTACATCGGTATGGGATTAGCGACCTTAGCCAAGGGACCGGTCGGCTTCATCCTTCCTCTCTTAGTCAGTTTAATCTATCTGGTCATCCAAAAGGACTGGAGAGGAATCAGGCGGATGAAGCTTCTCCCGGGGATGCTTCTCTTTATCATTGTCGTTCTTACCTGGTATCTTCCTGCGGTCACAAGGGGAGGGAATGTCTATCTTCGAGAAACTCTCTTCAAGCACACCGTGGATGCTTATGCGAAAGGGTGGACCCATGTCCGCCCCTTTTATTACTATCTCTACAACTTTCCTGCTGATTTTCTGCCTTGGTTCATCTTTCTGCCCGGAGCGATTGTTTACGGCTTTTTCAAGGAGGCCATGGGAAAAAGAAAAGAGTTCCTTTTTCTCTTTATATGGTTTGCTGTCATCTTTTTGTTTTTTTCTTTTTCGAAGGGGAAGAGGGGACTCTACCTTTTACCTCTCTACCCGGCCGCCTCCCTGATGGTGGGGAAGTTTTGGGAGGATGTGATTTTTACATCGGTGGAACGTTTCAGGCGCGAATGGATTTTTATTCCACTCTACGGGTTGATGGCACTGACCCTCGTTGGAGGCGTTGCCGCCCCTTGGGTGGTTTCAGCAAGGTTTCCCGCCTATTTTGCTTATAGCCTTCCTGTAGCTTTTCTTTTGATTGGAGGAAGCCTTGCCCTCTTTTTTTCGTATCGTTTCAAACGTCATGGGATCGTTTTTTTCGTCATTGTCGGGATGATGGCCGTGGGGTTCTTCTATACATTGAGGGTCGCGTTCCCCCTCGTGAACCCGTACAAGTCAGCCCGTTTCATTTGTCAGGAGATTACTTCTCAAATTCGACCCGGGGAGAAGTTGGCCATCTATGGAGATTTTGAACCGGGTCCTTTCAATTTTTACACAGGAATTGTTCCCATCCCGGTGTTGGATGAGGAAGAGGACCTTTTGAATTTTTTGAGGTCTCCGGACAGAGTTTTCTGTTTGCTTAGATCCAGAGACTTCTTGAAATTTCAACTGAGGGAAGGCAGGCCGGAGGTTCAATTGATTGCTCGACGCGGGGTGGGAGGGGATAACTTTGTCGTAATCTCCAACCGATGAGGGTCCTCCTCATAGCCTGCCGCCCGGCCCGGGTCCCGCACTATTAATAGACCGAGGGCGGGGCCGGCGGACATTCCTCTGCGAGGAGAGTTTCTCGCCCTCGGACTTATTCAGGAAGAAAGGATATTATGGACAACAAAAGGGTTTCTTGGCAAAGGAAGGTCCGAAGGATTCCACTTTTCGTCGGAGCCTTCTTACTGGTGATCTTTGCGAGACCCCAATTCTCCGGAATCTTGATTGGGATGGTTTTGATCTTTTTGGGGGAGGGCATCCGTATCTGGGCAGCGGGTCACCTTCAAAAGAACGAGGTTCTGACCGTGACCGGTCCTTACGCTCATGTCAAGAATCCCCTGTATATTGGCTCGATTTTGATTACCGCAGGCTTTTGCATCATGGCGGACAATATTTATTTCCTGGCGGCGGCTTTCTTCATGTTCTGCTTCCATTATATTCCGTACAAAAAGAGGGTGGAAGGGGATCGGTTGAGAAAGATTTTTGGAAGTCAGTTTGAGGATTATGATGAGAAGGTTCCGGAATACCTGCCCCGATGGACTCCGTATTCGGACAAAAAGGTTTCCTGGCAATTCAAATGCTTTATCGAAAACAGTGAAGAGGGAATTCTCCTCATTGTCCTTGCCGGGATTTTACTGGTCCTCAGCCGTCCCTATTGGAACCTCTTCTTTTGAAGCGGAGCACCTGCCCGCAGGCAAAAAGCATGGCACATGGCGAAACACGAATGACAAGAGAAAAGATTGAGAAGAAATCAGTCTGTCTTACGAAAGGGGATTTTGGGAAACCCGATTTGAATCAGGTGGAAGTGGCGGATCGACCCCTGATGGTAAAGGACGTCCGGGGAAAACATTTTTTTTTGCGGTGGACATTAGGACTTTGGTTGATCGACAAGGAATGGAAGATCTATTCCCGGCTTACAGGCATAAGAGGCATTCCCCAGCCTGTGGAGCGGATTGACCGCTTTGCTTTTGCCATGGAGTTTATTCCGGGGAAGCCTATCCAGAGGGAGGAGCCTCTTCCTTCTTCTTTTTTCTCTGATTTGGAACAGGTGCTCAGGGGAGTTCATGCTAGGGGAGTAGTTCACAT
This sequence comes from Thermodesulfobacteriota bacterium, assembly GCA_035625415.1. Lineage (GTDB taxonomy): Bacteria > Desulfobacterota > BSN033 > BSN033 > UBA1163 > UBA1163. The sequence goes on along the minus strand of DASPPQ010000121.1, from coordinate 17,110 downwards.
GGATTTAAGGCACAAGGGGAACATCCTTGTCTCTGAAAAGGGAGAACCTTTCCTCATCGATTTCAACAGCAGTTTTGCTTTTAAGGAAAAAGGATTCCTCCGGCGTTACCTTTTTCCTCTCCTCAGGTGGGTGGACTATGGGGGATTGCTGAAATTGAAAAAGAGGATCGCCCCTGCTTTGTTGACCTCTGAAGAGCTGGCTTTCCTGAAACGCTTTGAGCGCCTCCGAAAACTCTGGATCTTCAACTGAAACCCTGGAACAATGGAACGTTGGAATGGTAGAATATTGGGCGAGAGATGTCAAAACCATCATTCCGTTCTTCCATTATTCCAATATTCCAGTCCTTATCACCTGTTGGAAAAGTTCCTTCTGTTTGAGGGTCATCTCCCGGGCTTCTTTTTTCGTCCCCTCATGCTCGTAGCCGATCAAGTGCAGGACGCCGTGGACCATCAGAAGAATCACCATCTCCATTCCGTCGAGGCCGAAACGATTCGATTGGCGCTTGGCCGTCTCGACGGAAATCACCAGGTCGCCGAGGAGATGGGGGTGGAGAGTTGAAAATTCTCCCTCTCGCATAGGGAAGGCCAGGACATTCGTCGGTTTGTCGCGTCGGAGATATCGCTGGTTTAACGCTTGGATCTGGAGATCATTAACAAAGAGAAGGCTCAGTTCAGCCTCAAGGAGACCCAACTCCGTCAATAGTCTTTGGGCCGCCCTTCTTATCCTTTTTGAGTCTAAGGGGATATGTTTTTGCCGATTTCGAATCCAGATTTTCATCGTTCCTCTTCTTCGTTGACTCCGGGCCTGTTGAAGCGGGATAATCGATTCTCTGGTGAAAAATGGCGGTCAGGATCCGGTTAAAACTTTCCTGGATTTCTTGAAGATCCTTCAGAGTCAACTCACACTCTTCCATCTGTCCATCCAAGAAGATGTTGTTCGTCACCCGTTGGACGAGGCTTTTGATGCGAGAAGGTGTGGGATCGGCGAGGGCGCGAGAGGCAGCCTCTACCGAATCGGCCAGCATGACAATCCCGGCCTCTTTGGTCTGGGGTTTGGGGCCAGGGTAGCGAAAATCCTTTTCATCGATCGATTCCATCTCGGGATTCTCTTTTTCCTTGGCTTTCTGGTAGAAGAAGGAGATCAGGCTGGTTCCGTGGTGTTGTTGAATGATGCGGCCGATCCGTTCCCCCAAACGATTTTCACGAGCCATCTCTACCCCGTCCTTCACGTGGGAAATGAGGATGAGACTCGACATCGTGGGCGTGAGATGATTGTGTTTATTATCTTCCCCTCCTACGTTTTCGATGAAGTAGAGGGGTTTTTTCAATTTTCCGATATCATGGTAATACGCGCTGACCCTTGCCAACAAAGGATTAGCGGCGATGGATTTGGCTGCGGCTTCCACCAGGGTCCCAACAATGATACTATGGTGATAGGTGCCGGGGGCCTGAAGGATCAAGTCCTTGAGAACGGGATGGTCCATGTTGGCCAATTCGAGCAGTTTGATATCGGTTGTATAGCCGAAAACACTTTCCACGACGGGAGCGATTCCCAGGACGAGGACCGAAGCCAAGGAACCTCCCAGAAAACCCATCAGCAGATCGGAGAGAAGGGTCATTCGAAAAGGATTCCCGGAGAGCAGATTGTAAGCGATGATCATTAGGGCATTGATTCCTCCCACGGTGATTCCGGCCTTGATGAGAGTGCTCCGCTGCTCGCATCGCGCCACCTTATGGGCGCCGATCAGACTCCCCACAACGGCGAAGATGGAATAAAACAGTTGATTCCCCACCAGGGCGGCCGAGAAGTAACCGGTCAGCAGGGTAAAGGCGATCGCCACCTCTGAGTTCAGCACGATCCGAACAAGCATGGCGCCCGTGGCGATGGGAAAGAGATAGAGGAAAGAAGAAGAGGGAATCGAGAAAAACTCTCCTCCCAGCACATCCGTGCTCAGCTGGAAAAGTTTGAGGAAGGCAATGCTCCCAAGCAGACTGGTCGAGCAGAAGAGGAGGTCTTTCTGGGAAAGGGAGATCTTTCGGATATTTTGCGTGGAGAATTGGTAGAGACTTGCCAAGATAAGGAACGTCAGAAGGCTCATGCCGATCAGGATGGCCAAGAGGTGCGTCCTCTCCTGTGCCTTCCTGAGGGCGTTGATTTTCAAGAGATGCTCCGGTTGCACCCGGTCTCCGCGCCTCAGGATGACTTCTCCCCGTTTGACTTGAATGTAAATGGGGTTGATCCTTTCTTTCGCGCTTATTTTTCTCTGCTCGGTCTCATTTTTGTTGAAAGTGAGGTCCGGCCTCAGAAAGTGATCGGCAATCTGTATGACAACGGAGGATGATTCTCTCCCCAAAGCCGCGGCCAGGGGAGTCGCCGAGGCCCTGATCTTAGCCCTTGCCTCCTTCATATCCAAAAAGTTGAAAGGAGGGTAGTTTTTCCTCTCCTCGCGGGTCTGGATATTTCGGATGGTGATTCCTTTCTCAGCGTCTGAATCGAGAAGTTCCTTGTCGTTGACAATCCCTTTTTTCAGGATAGGAGCAATCAGCTTCAAGACCGCCTCGCCGACGGCGGGGTTGAAGTGTTCTTTTTCCAAAACGCGCCTTTCCTTTTGCGTGAGCGGAAAGTTGAAAGAGGTGTCCCACTCCTTTCTTCTGAAAGCCTGTTGCTCCGTCCCTTTTCCACCTTTTTGGAAAGAGGCCGCCAATGATCCAAAGGCGGACCGGAGCCGCTGTTCCGCGTCGTTCAAGACGGACGGATCGTAGTCGTACACAGAGAGCACAGACCTTTCCGCCTCGGCCCGTTTTTCCTGGGTTAACTTCTCATCGGCGACCAGAAGATCCTGATTGGATTTGATCTCCTTGGTGGCGATGTCTTCCACTCGGTATTCTTTTAGACGGAGGGTCAGACTCGGGGAGAGAAGGAGGCTGAGGAGAACGGCCATTCCAATACCGATAAACCATTTCTGATAAGAAGGAGTATTGATCCTCTCGAGCCACGTACGATCTCTCAGGTCATTGGTCGTTTTGAAAAAAGGAAGATCGAGAATGAATTTTTTTACGGATGCTTTGATCATAGGTCGTTAGAGAGAGTTCCTCGGCCGGTTCCTCCTTTCCTCCGCCCTTTCATAAGCCTTGATAATTTCCTGAACGAGAGGATGCCTGACCACGTCCCTGTCCGAGAAATAAACGAATTCAATTCCTTCGATTCCTTTAAGGATTCCCTGGATCTCAATCAACCCGGAGGCCTTATTTTCCGGGAGATCCACCTGAGTGATATCCCCTGTGATGACGGCCTTGGAGCTGTAACCCAGCCGCGTCAAAAACATCTTCATCTGTTCTGGCCCAGTGTTTTGCGCCTCGTCGAGAATGACGAAGGAATCATTGAGGGTTCTCCCTCGCATAAAAGCCAAGGGCGCCACTTCGATCACACCCCTCTCCACGAGTTTGGAGGCCCTGTCAAAATCCATCATATCGTGTAAAGCATCGTAGAGGGGACGAAGGTAAGGATTGACCTTCTCGGCGATGTCCCCGGGAAGGAATCCTAATTTCTCCCCCGCTTCTACCGCAGGGCGGGTCAGGACGATCCTCTCCACCTCCTGCTTCACGAGACTGGCGACGGCCATGGCCATGGCCAGATAGGTCTTTCCCGTTCCGGCAGGGCCGATGCCGATCACCAGGTCGTATTTTCGAATGGCGTCTATATAACGCTTCTGAGCCAGGCTCTTGGGTGTGATCACGCGCTTCCTGGATGAGATGTAAACGGTATCGAGAAAGATATTTTCGAGGTTCACCTTCTGATCATCGGAGATCATCCGAATGGCATAGTCGACATCGCTTGGGTAAAGGGGGTAGCCTTTTTTCAGGAGGGCGTAGAGGCCATTCAGGACGTGCATGGAAAGATCGACATCAAAGTGTTCGCCGTGGATGGTCAGGGCATTCCCTTTGGCATTGATCTTCACCCCGACGGTCCTGGCAATGCGTTTTAAGTTTTCACTGTGGACGCCGAAAAGGGCATTGGCCATTTGGAGATCATCAAAGACCACCTTTTCGACAGTTTCCTCTCGGGAAGTCGAGTCTTCGACTTTTTGTTCTCTCAAAAATGAACCTTTGTCCCGTGAAACCTGCCCGGGCCTGCTATTCGCTTGTACAAAATCATATCACCTCGAACCCCGGATTGCAATATTTCTGATGGTAATCAGGACTGGCCGTCCCTTTCAAGAATCCGCAATTCTAAGGCTTCCGAAGCTGGTCACCTGCCCCTCAATACGATTCCGACACAGCGTCCAAGGGGAGAAGGCTAACGAACGGTCCTTGTGCGCTTCACTTCTTCGACAATAGCGGGGACAATTTCGCCGGCAGAGCCGGAGATCAGGTAATCCGATATCTCGTCGGTCAAAGGAGTGGGTTCCCTATTGATCTCGATCACAGTAGCCCCTCTCTCCTTGGCCGTAATGGGAATGGTGGCTGCTGGATAGACGACCGCAGAGGTTCCGATGGAAAGCACCACACTGCAGGATTGGGATTCTTTTAATGACGAGACCTGAGCCTCCCAGGGGATGGGTTCTCCAAAAAAAACGACATCGGGTTTCAAGAGGGATGAGCAGCGGGAACACCGGGGAGGGAGGTCCTCTACCTTGAGGGAAGCTCCATCAACGGTTGTCGAGCACTTCAGACAGGAGAGCGTCCTGTGACTCCCGTGGAATTCAATCACACGGCGGCTTCCGGCAGCTTGGTGAAGGCCGTCCACATTCTGGGTGATGACCGAAGAAAGATAACCCATCCGTTCCAATTCGGCCAAGCCGAGATGGGCTGGGTTGGGTTTTGCATCCTTGATGATCAAGAACATATCCTTGAGCATCATCCAGATTCGGTCGGGGTCGGAACGAAAGGCGTCGATGTGAGCATATTCCTCAGGATCATATTTTTGCCAGAGGCCTTGAGCCCCTCTGAAATCAGGGATGCCACTCTCTACAGAGATACCCGCCCCGGTGAAGGCGATCGTCTTTTTTGAATTGAGAATATCCTTAGCCGCTCTTCGAATAAGTTCGTGATCCATGATTTTATTCTCCTCAACCCGCCTCTCCTCTATGCTAGAGGGTCAGTAACCGTTACTTTCGAGTGGCAATATCTCGATATGCTGGGATCACACCGAATCCGTCTGCGTGGGTTACCGCCCTTTTAACGGACTCGACCAAGACCGCTTCTCCAAGAAGTCCGATGGTATTGACGTCGCCCTTCTTCTTCCCGTACGAGATGGCAAAGATCAGGTCTCCGTCATAGGTGGTATGAAGGGGTGAGATCATTTTGGCCAACCCGGAGTGGGCGATCTGAGCGGCCTGGTGAAGCTCTTTTTTGGTTAAATGGGCGTTGGTGGCCATCACACCAAGCGTTGTATTAAACACATCGGAATCTAAAGGGGAGGCTTTTCCGAACTGTCCACGGGTCGCTCCCTTTTTCATCCACTCCGACGAATTGGCCAATTCGGCACTCTCTTTGGACTTCCTTGCCCCTGCTAAAATTCGATGAGAGACAGGGTCGAGTATATCGCCGAAGGCATTGACGACAACAAGGCCTCCCACCATAAGCCCATCGGGTCCTAGAATACTCGAGGTGCCTACGCCGCCCTTCATTGCCCGTTCAATTCCAAAAAGTTTTCCCACGGTAGCTCCCGTTCCCACTCCCGCACTTCCTTCTTCCACTCTTTTTGAAGCATTGAGACAGGCGTGATATCCCATCTCGCTGTCCGGCCTGGTACGAAAATCGCCGATTCCAAAATCAAAAATCACGGCGGTGGGTACGATTGGGATTCTTGTCTTGGTCACATTAAACCCTTTCTCTCGTTCCTCTAGAAAGGCCATCACCCCGCCTGCGGCATCCAAACCGAAGGCACTCCCGCCCGCCAGGAGAATGGCGTGGATTCTGTCAACCAGATGGAGGTGGGTGAGGGCGTCGATCTGCCTCGTTCCTGCGGCTGTGCCCCGGATGTCGACGGCTCCAATAGCCCCTTCTTCACAGAGGATCACGGTGCAACCGGTCAATGCCTTGAAGTCGCTGGCATGACCGACCTTGATTCCCAAGACATCCGTAATGGCTTTCGGGCTCTTCATTTGTGGAGATTATTTGCCTCCATTCATGTTCGAGGTTTGAGAAAGCTGTAATCTGATACTTCGGGGATAAAAGTTGGATACCGAAATTCCAGGGCCGGTATTGATGTTTGCTTCGGAAAGAGAAATCTGATTGAGGCCCCTACGGGTATTGGAGAGATCAACCCGAACCCGTATCTGCTCAGGCCTTACGGAAGAAAGAAGTCTCTGTGAACCTTTGAGAAGGACGTTGACTTCTCTGGGGGGCTCGCCTGCAATGACTAAATTTTGAGGTATGGAGTAGTATTCAATAGGGATGTTAAAACTAACTTCTCCCCGACGGATACCGATCACCGACACCCAGAGGAGGCATACCAGGAAGAGAAAGAGGGCCTTTCTCGGAAGATCCTCGAAGATTCTTTTAGACCATGCTTTTTCTTTATCCTTTGTGCTTCCCACCGGAGTCAAATCTGCAAGGCTCTCTTTCAAGTCTCCTTTCCCCTGATTCCTTTGAACCTTTCCCTTGGAGGCGAAAAGGACTTCTCCTCTCTCTTCCGAGATAATAATGCATTCCCCATCCGAGATTTCCGTGAGGCCGACGCCCGCCCGATGTCGGGTTCCAAAATCTTTGGGGAAGGAAGTCGATTTGGACAAAGGCAGAAGGGCCGCGGCCTGTCGAATGCGATCTCCCCGGATGATCACGGCACCGTCATGCAACGGAGACTGGGGAGTAAAAATGCTGACTATGAGGTCCTCGTTGATCTCCGCATCCAGGGGTATTTTCTCATGGATGAGTTCGTCGAGATCATCTCCCTTTTGTAAGACGATCAACCCGCCGATCCTCTTATCGGCCATTTGAAAGGCGGCCTCTACGATCTGATCAATCGCCTTTGAGGTAAGCCTCTCAGATCTTCCGAAGAAAAAGCTGGGGAGGCTAACGTTCCCCAGTACTTCTCGGATCTCTTCTTGGAAGATGACGACCAAAACGATGAGAATCACCGGCCAGAGATTCTGGAGCCCCCATACTGAAAGAGGAAGGTCAATCCACCTGGCAAAGATATAGAAGAGGGGCAGAGCCAGGATGACGAGGATCATTCGCAAGGCTTTCTTCTTTCTCAACCAGAGGTAAAGACGGTAGAAAATATAGGTGAGGATGAGGATATCCAAACCGTCTTGCCAGCGGAAGAAATGAAGAAGGTCTTTCATTCGGTTTTCCGTAGGTTTGGCATTATACTCCTGTGGTGCGCCGAAAGTCTCTTCACTTTGTTTGTCATTCCGGGCTTGACCCGGAATCCAGTGTTTCTGGGCTGGATTCCCGCCTTCGCGGGAATGACGGCTTGAGAAATAATCTAAAGAATTGTTGGACGCACTACACTACTCTTTTTTCAATCATTTTAAGAACCATGTCAAGGAGTGGGAAGGATTTTTCACCCCTCAGACTCCCCTTCCTCGGCGGAGGAGACCAAGGGGATGGGGATGGAAAGCGAAAGGGAACTTAAGAAAAATTTGACAAAATTCTTGAACTATTTAGGGACTATACGTACGTCCCTTTTCCTCGGTCCGAGAAAGAACACTAAAAAGGTTTAAGTAGAAAGAATAAATTAGACCTTGCGCCGAAGGCTTCCTCGGAAATGTGACGGGCTTGCCCCGGACTTGCTGCCGAGTCCCCCCAGCCCCGTTTCCGGAGCACAAGTTAGGTTTGGTGTCTATCGTGTTATTGCGAGACCCTCTTGGGTCATTTTTTAATTTGCCGGAACACCCAGACCTTGTCTGATCTCACGCATGTGGTCGATATGAAATTGAATATGATATTTGCCAAACCCATCGATCAAGCCTCCCAGCGTTGGATATTCTCCCAACGGGGAGGTTTTGAACTTGGGAATGTGTGCCTTCCGGTCGAGTTGATCCCGGGATAAATCTTCCGCAAACTTAGAGATACGGTCATACTCTTTTTCGACCTCTGAGAGGAGTTGAGCAAAGGTCATCCGGGCACGTTCCTCGGAGAAAAAAGGATTTCCAGTTTCAATGTCGATCCTAGGGTTCTCCTCGTCGAGAAATGTCTGAATGATCGGCAGGTGACTGGATTCTCCTGACCCCAAAAGATGCGAAAGGATCTCTTTGGGAGACCATCGCCCATCGGGTGCGCGTGAAGCTGTTTTCTCGTCAAGTCCTTCACATGCTCTCTTTAATTCTTTGATCTTCTGGCGGATGCCTTGAGCTAATTGATTCCCGGTTGTAGTTACCATGTCTCATTACCTCCTTTGTCAAAATTTCTGCTTCGCCACTTTACAAATTAAACATAATCATCCCCTTCATCCTTTACAAACTGAGAGGTTTAAGTTTTAACTGTATGGTGTCATGTCTCGGAAATTCCTTGCATAAGTTGGGGCTATAAAGAACTGCTGGCTTATTAACGCAAATGGCGTCGCTCCGGTGAAAGTTGGAGTCCAGAACCCACTGAAAAGACTGGATTCCTGCCTTCGCAGGAATGACGGACCCAGGGCAACATGAGAACAAGATCTTGCGAAAACTACCCTTGAGATTGCCACGGCCTTAGCCCTCGGAACGACTTCGTCGGATTGCGACGCACCCTTTGGGGTGCTCGCAATGACTGGATAGAAGAAGGGTTTTATTTTCTAAATCGGGATTTGGATGGTAAGATTTCCCTTGTAAAAAAATCTCTTTCAATTATAATGAGGATGAATTCGGGCCAAACCATCTTCAACTTCCATTTTTACGGATCGGATCAAGCGATCCAGATCCATTTCCTAAGAAAGGAGGAAAGAATGATGTGGATCTTGAGACTGAACATGAGTGACCGTACTTATCGTTTGGAGGAAGTCCCTCAGGCTTACAAGAACCTTGGCGGGCGTGGGATGACATCCACCCTTGTCCATGATGAGGTTCCCCCGTTATGTCACGCCCTCGGTCCTAATAACAAGCTCGTCTTTGCGCCTGGAATCGTGACAGGCACAGCCGCTCCCACGTCGGCCCGAATCTCCGTGGGCGCCAAGTCCCCGCTCACGGGTGGAATCAAGGAATCCAACGCGGGCTCACCCTGGGCACAGTATCTTGCCTGGATGCAAATCAAAGCTCTGGTGGTGGAGGGCCAACCGAAGCAGAAGGGCAAATACTGGATGGCCTACCTCACGTGGGATGCAGGAGCGGGCAGGCCTAAAGTAGAATTCTTTCCTGCTGACAGGTATAAGGGTACAGACCTGTACGAGGTCTACCCGAACCTGTTTAAGCGCTTTGGGAAGACCGCTGCCATTTCCGGTTTCGGTGTCGCCGGGGAATATGGCTATGCCAACTCCGGCATCGTATTCAATGATCTCGCAAGACGTCCGAGCCGGTATTCTGGACGCGGTGGCTTGGGTGCCGTCATGGCAAGCAAGGGGCTTAAGTTTATTGTGCTGGACAGTAAAGGTGCCCCTAATCTAAGTGTTGTTGATAAGGCCTTGTTTGAGCAGGGAGCCAAGAAACTGGCCGAAGCCTTGCGTACTCATGATGTTACTAAACCCAAAGGTGGTTTGAACACTTACGGCACAGCCGTTCTTATCAATATTATGAATGAGGCCGGCGGACTGCCTACGCGAAACTTCTCAAGTGGCCGATTTGAAGGAGCGGCCAAGATTGCAGGAGAAGCTATTTTTGAGGGGAACAAAAAACGCTTAGGTAAGGAGCTGTACAACCATGCGTGCAGCCCAGGATGTATCATCCAGTGCTCCAACACCTGGAATAAGCGCAATGGCACCGAGCATACTTCTTGCGTGGAGTACGAGTCCGACTGGGCCCTGGGGGCCAACTGTGGCATTGATAACTTGGACGATATCGCGGAAATGGTCCGCTTATGCAATGCCTACGGCTTAGATACGATTGAGACCGGTACAACACTGGCCGTGGCTATGGAGGCTGGCGTGATTCCGTTCGGCGACAGCAAGAAAGCAATTAGACTGGTCAAAGAAATGGGAAAGGGAACCCCTTTGGGCCGAATCCTGGGCGGCGGTACAGAGTTTACAGGCAAAGCCTACGGCCTGTCTCGTATTCCCACAACCAAAGGTCAGAGCATGCCTGCTTATGAGCCACGGGCGGTCAAGGGGATTGGCATTACCTACGCGACAACCACCATGGGCGCCGATCATACTGCTGGATACACGATTGCTCCCGAAATCATGAGCGTGGGTGGAAAAGCGGATCCTCTTAGCCCCGAAGGGAAGGCTGCCCTCAGCCGGGCGTTCCAGGCAACGACCGCGTTCATCGATTCTTCCGGCCACTGCCTGTTCATCGCTTTTGCCATTCTCGACATCCCCAGCGGCTACGAGGGAATGGTCCAGGAATGTAACGGCGTCCTGGGCACCCACTGGGAGCCGGACGACGTGGTCAAGATCGGCTCAGAAATCTTGCGTAAGGAACGTGCCTTCAACGAGGCGGCTGGGCTCGGCAAAGAACGCGACCGTGTGCCCGAGTTCATGAAGCTTGAGCCGCTCCCGCCGCACAATCAGGTGTTTGATGTGCCTGATAGTGCGTTGGATTCTGTCTACGGTGAGTTGTAGAGGCGCTTCTGCCGGGCAGGGTGGTTTCCGCCCTGCCCGCTTTTCATTCAACTTCGAGGGAATTCACGCCTGCGAACAGACCTTCCCACGCCAGCCGAAGTGCGATAATCATGGGGAATGTCGGAATGGAACCTGTCCTGTACAGATTGTTTGCGGGTTTAGGACATCGCACGGTGTCCGTGAGGCAGTGATGCAAGTCAGAGTAAAACTTTATGCATCCTTGAGCCGATATTGTGGGAAGGTGGCGGCAGGGGTTCCTTTTGAAATCGACCTGCCCGAAAGCGCTATGATCGTTGACCTGGTGAATCGTCTGAAATTGCCGAAGGAAGAAGTAAAGTTGTTTTTTGTCAAGGGACGCGCCCGTCCTATCGATTGGTCTCTCGAGCCTGGAGATGAGGTAGGCATTTTTCCGTTAATCGGAGGAGGATGAGGTGGCAGGCATTGTTTTGGATGTGTGGCTGTACGGCACGCTGTCGCGCTACGGAGGCGGGAAAGGAAATGGGAGTTTTTCCAATTTACGAATCCGCCTTCCTGAAAGGAGCACTATAGCCGATCTGCTCTCCCGTCTGAAGATGCCCACCGGACAGCGGGGGATCACTTTCGTCAATGCGCAGTTGAGTGCCATGCCCGGTCTCCAACCCGATCTAAATCACATCCTCCACGACGGCGACCGCGTCGCCTTTTTCGACACTAAGAGTATGTGGCCCTTCCAATACCGTCACGGTGCAGCAATGACGGACGAGATGGAGCATGCCATGGTTTCTGAAAAAGATCGTGGCCTTCATCACACGTATTCTGAAGAATAGACAACCCGCTACGATGAGTCAGATCCCACCAGCCGCCGCCGGGACCGTTGCAGGGACCTTCGTTCAAAAGTTTTCTCATAAATTCGAAACGATTCGGGAAAAGTCGTTGACATCATGAGGCGAACCGATTAAAGTGCAGGAGCGAAGAGACCAATGAATCGCCCCTCACCCCCTCCCTCTCCCCAGCGGGGAGAGGGGAGGATGAGGGGGCCTCCATGTCAACGCATTAATTACGCGCGTATTAAATGAGCGGCATGATTTTAGGAAAAATCTGACAAAGATCGAAAGGAGAAAGTCTATGGATTTCAAGTTATCGGAAAGGGAAGAATTACTTCGGAAGAGCATGCGGGAATTCGCCGAGAAAGAGATTCCTCCTCGGATGGAGGCGATGGAAGAAACAGGAGAGTTTCCTGTTGATCTATTGAAAAAAATGGGAGATGTGGGGATCCTTGGTGTCGTGACTCCCCCGGAATATGGGGGAACCGGCATGGGAAATCTCGCTCGCATTATCATTTTAGAAGAGATGGGGCGCGTCTGTCCGGCCATCCCCATGGCGCTACAGGTCCATCATATGGCTACTCAAGCCTTAAGCAAATTCGGTAACGAAGAACAGAAGAAAAAGTACTTGCCCCCCCTGGCCAAAGGGGAAACAATGGGAGTTGTGGCAGTGACCGATCCTACGGGGGGTTCAGATGTTGCGGGAATAAAAACATCAGCTAAGTTGGACGGAGACAATTATATTCTGAACGGCAGAAAATGTTTTATCACAAATTCCCATGTCTCAGATTTTTGGGTGGTGATCGCACGCACCGGCGAGGGAGGCAGAGGCCTGTCAGCTTTTATTGTCGAGAAGAGCTTTCCAGGAGCAAAGCCGGGTCGGAAAGAGAATAAGGTCGGACTCCGCGGGGCGAATACTGGCGAACTTGTGTTTCAAAACTGCATGGTCCCCAAAGCCAATCTTTTGGGACATGAAGGTGAGGGAATGAACATTGCCATTCAGAATATCGGAGAAACGGGACGGCCTGGAATGGCAAGCGTTGCATTGGGCATTCTCAACGCCGTCTTGGAACAAGCCGTCAAGTTCGCTAATGAGAGGATTCTCTATGGGAAATCGATCGGTACCCTTCAGGCGGTTCAGTGGCACATCGCCGAGATCTACGCTGATCTGGAGATCGCTCGGTTATTGGTCTATCGCGTCGGCTGGATGCGAGATAACAATATACGGTGTGATGCCGAATCGGCGCTGGCAAAGCAATTCGCCTGCGAAGCGGCTGCAAGATCAGCTCGAAAGGCCATAGAAATTCATGGATCATACGGGGTCATGAAAGAGTATCCGGTTCAGAGATTACTGAGAGATGCCTTGGTCACTATCCCAGCGGGGGGCACCGGAGAAATTTCGAAACTGGTGATGTCCCGGCATGCCTTAAACATGTTTAAGTAAACCTCCGCGCCCGTAAGAGATTGTGTCGTAATTGCAGGGGCATGATTTATCAAGCCCACCGATAGGGCTCAATGAATTGAGCCCCTACAACATAAGGGCAGGGATGAATGCGGCATTTTTCGTAAAAGGCGGAGAGAATGCGAATCATTGTCTGTTTGAAACCCGTTCCCGATCCCAAACACTGGAGTCGTTTAGCTTTGGACCCCAAGACAAAGACTCTCATACGAGAAGGGATTCCAAACATCATTAACCCTTTGGACAAGAAGGCTCTTGAAGCGGCCTTGCAACTAAGAGAAAGGGAAGGAGGAGAAGTGATTACCATCAGCATGGCTCCAATTTCTGCAGAGCCTGTGTTGCGCGAAGGGTTAGCGATGGGGGCGGATTGGTCAATTCTATTGTCGGATCTGGCCTTTGTGGGATCAGATGCTCTGGCCACTTCTTATATCCTGGCTACGGCAATAAAAAAATTGGTCCACTATGATCTGATTCTCTGCGGGGATCAAACATTGGACGGTTGTACGAGCTTGGTCAGCCCTCAAATTGCCGAATTCTTGGATATCCCCAACCTAATGCATGTCAGTGCCGTTGACGCCCAAACCTGTGGAGTATTTCGTGTCCGGTCACAGATTGAGTATGGTTATATGGTAGTTGAGATTAAGCCGCCGATGGTCCTTTCCGTCGTTAAAGAGATCAATGAACCCAGGTACATTACCTTGGTGAACATCCTTGAGGCTGAGAAAAAAGAAATACGCGTCTGGTCCTCTAAGGATTTATCTTTGAGTGAACCGTGGGTCGGATTAAAGGGATCTCCAAGCCAGATGGCTGATTTGTTAATTCCGACGATGAAGAGAAAAGGGGAGATTCTCCAAGAAGAACCTCTCGAGATGGCTAACGTTTTAGCGGATCGACTCCACCGCCATAGATATTGTTGAGAGCTGGAAATGGCCAAAACTCTGCAGAGTAAAGTCTGGGTATTTGCTGAATACCGGGAGGGGAAGTTAGCTGAGGTCGGATTAGAATTATTGGGGAAATCCTTTGAATTGACCGAACTCACTGGCCAGAAGGTTGCTCTCGTCCTGATGGGGCATCCGTTGAATCGAGTCTGTGAGGAGCTCTTATCCTTCGGAGCCGATGAAATCTTAGTCGCTGAACATCCCCTTTTAAAATCTTATTGCAGTCAGACCTATGTGAAGGTTTTAGAAAATGCTATACGGAAGCACCAGCCGGAGATATTTCTCTTGGGAGCCACAGCGATGGGGACGGATTTGGGTGCCCGATTGGCTGCCCGGTTGCGCACCGGTCTTGCCGCGCGTTGCATTGATTTGAGAATTTCGTCGGAAAGAAAACTCCTTGCGGTCGTTCCTGGCTGGGGTGGGAATGTTTTAGCAACGGTCCACAGTCCTTCTACGAACCCCCAGATGGCAACAGTCACACCCGGAGTCTTTGACATGCCCCAGAGAAGGAACGTTAAGGGTCGGATCATCCCTCTCGAGGTGAAACTCAAACCAGGGGATGTGACTTATCAGATTCTCGAGATCAGAAGGGAGGAAGTCCAGGAACTTGCTTTAGAAAGGGCCGAGGTAGTGATAGCTGGGGGTTGGGGAATTGGAGGCAAAGAGGATTGGCAATGGATAGAGAGTCTGGCCTCGGCTTTAAACGGAGTTATTGGAGCAACTCGTCCTCCTGTGGATGAGGGATGGGCAAAAGAAAACCAGATGATCGGTCAAAGTGGTAGGACCATCCATCCGAAGTTATATATCGGGGTTGGAATCTCAGGGGAAATGCATCATATGGTAGGGATTAAAGGAGCGGAGATGATCGTAGCGATCAACCAGGATCCACAAGCACTTATTTTTGAGTGGTGTGACTTGGGATTGGTTGGGGACTATAAGGAGATCCTCCCACCTTTGATAAAGGCGATTCAGAATTACAAGGAAGAGACCCCTTCGCCCCGCTTGTTGCTCACAAAAGCCCGATGATGTGGTCGTCAGCCAAAAAGGAGGAGGAAAAGGATGTGGACGTGATGGACGGGATTAGAGGGAGAAGGAGCATTCGGAAATATAAGTGCGATCCCGTTCCTGAAGAGGCACTCCGAACCGTGCTGGAAGCAGTGAGATGGGCTCCCTCTTGGGCGAATACTCAATGCTGGGAAATCATTGTTGTAAAAGATCCCAAGGGAAAAGCCGAGTTAGCGACCCTCCTATCAAAGAGGAACCCAGCCCTTTCCTCTATAACCGATGCACCGATTGTTCTTGTCCTGTGTGGAAAGAAGGGGATTTCGGGTTTCTATAAGAATCAGGTAACCACTGTTAAGGGTGACTGGTTGATGTTCGATACGGGCCTTGCCATGCAGAATCTTTGTTTGACCGCCCACTCTCTGGGTTTAGGCACGGTGATTATAGGATTCTTCGATCACAAAAAGGCGGAAGAGATTTTGGGAGTTCCTGAGAACGTCGAGGTGGTGGCCATGACTCCTCTCGGATACCCGGCTCGTCAAGGAAGGGCTCCAAAGAGAAAAGAAATTTCTGAATTTGTTTTTCAGGAAAAATATCGAGGTTAGAGACAAAGCAATATCAAATGCCTTTTTGCTTCCCCTCAAGGAGCATAAGCGCTAACGGAGGGTTAGACCTCTACAATTTCCTCCCCTTCAAGGGGAGGGTGAGGGCGGGGATGGGGTAGATTGTGATCGGCCAGTCAAATAAGAAGATACGGTCGGGCAAACTGCAACGAGCGTTACGTAACAAGATGTCCGACGCGGAACAGGCTTTGTGGAAAGTTCTGCGTGGCCGACAGGTTTCGGATTCCAAGTTCCGCCGCCAACATCCATTCGGTGATTACGTCCTCGACTTTGTCTGCCTGGAAAATAAACTGATTATCGAGGTGGATGGAGGACAGCATGGGGAACAGATAGGATATGACGAAAGTCGCACGCAAAAACTGCAGGCGGCTGGTTTTCGGGTTCTCCGATTCTGGAACAATGAGGTTCTTAAGGACATAGAGTCGGTAAAGGAGAGGATTTGGTTAGTAGTTCAGGGGCTGCAATCCCATCCCCCTCCTGACCTCCCCCTTGAAGGGGGAGGGGTTAGGAAGGGTGCTCCCTTGAAGGAAGAGGCAATAGGAAGACTGTGATGGAGGTGGAAAAGAGAAGATGATCCCAGAAGAAGTTCTTCAATGCCTTGCGGTTCAAACGGAATCGAAGCTGGTGATGGTGGTGATGGATGGAATTGGTGGACTGCCCGTCCGAGGCAAAACAGAATTGGAAGCTGCGCGAACCCCAAACCTTGATCGATTCGCTCCAAAAGCAGTCGGAGGGTTGATCGATCCTATTTCGTATGGCATCACCCCTGGGAGCGGGCCCTCCCATCTGGCCCTCTTCGGTTATGACCCGTTTCGATATGAGATCGGGAGGGGAGTGATGGAGGCTTTAGGGATCGATATTCCACTGACGAAGGACGACTTGACAGCCAGGGGCAATTTTGGAACCGTTAACGAAAAAGGGGTGATTGTTGATCGGAGAGCTGGAAGAATCCCGACTGAAAAGAACAGAGAGATTTGCGCATTTCTCGGGAATCAAATCAAAGAGGTTGAAGGGGTCCGTATTTCCATCTATCCGGGGAAGGAACATCGGTTCGTCCTGGTCTTTCGAGGAGAAGGCTTAAGGGATGATCTGACCGATGCTGATCCCCAGAAGGACGGGCTCAAGGCAAAAGGGACAGAAGGGTTGTCTCAGGAGGCCAGAAGGACGGCCGAGATCGTTAACCTTTATTTGAGGCGGGCCACTGAAGCGCTCCGGCCATTTCATCCGGCCAACACGATCCTGCTCAGAGGGTTTTCGAAGATTCCCCATGTCCCGACGATGTCAGAAAAGTTTAAACTCCGGCCTGCTGCCATTGCGACCTACCCTATGTACCGTGGGCTGGCGAGGCTGGTCGGCATGGATATTCTAAAGACGGGAGAAACCCTTCAGGAAGAGGTGGAGACTCTGAAGGAATATTTTGGCCGGTATGACTTCTTTTATGTCCATTTCAAAAAACCGGATATGACCGGAGAGGACGGAAATTTTAAGATGAAGGTGAAGGCCATCGAGGAAATAGACCGGATTCTTCCCTCCATTTTCAAACTGAAACCGGATGTGCTGGTCATCACCGGAGATCATTCCACTCCCGCTCTCTTAAAGTCCCATAGCTGGCATCCCAATCCCATCCTTCTTTTTTCAAAATATGTCCG